>JADFOW010000027.1 GCA_022562615.1 Nitrososphaerota archaeon | reverse complement strand
TGGAGTCGACTATCTTGAAAACCAAATTAAGGATATGTTAAGCAGGGATGGTGTTAATGGTTTTTTGAAAAAACCAATAGAACTTGATGAACTTTTAACAACAATTACTTGTTGAGGATTTTATCTAACTCCATCGAGAATACAACAATTTCAAATTATTTTTTGGGAAGGATTAATTAAAAAAAATAGTTTAGATATAGTTGCTAAATCTCCTTTTTTAATAATTAATCAATAAAATGTTGTCACAAATTGTAACAACACAGGGTTATTACCGTTTTCTACACCCATTAAATATCATGTATCTCAAACCATCAAACGTCTTAATTTTTGCACTACTCATAGGAGGGGCAGGGCATGTGATGATAATTCAAAATGGATATTGGAATGATGCCATGTGGATAAGCATTGTCCTAAGTGTAGCTGTCCCCATAGCAGTATACCGATATTTGAAAATTAGTGGGCAAAAGAAAAAAGTAAGACGAACAAAAAAATATGCAGAATTCTAGGTAAACACATTACAAGTTCTGTGTCATTAGACGGGGGGAAAAATTTCTCCCTTTTTATCTAAAAACGCCTCAAAAATTAGTACCAGTGTGGATTCACATCTATGTAGATGCATTTTTTGGATTTCAGATAGAGTTGCGGTAAAAAAATTACTTCAATCTCTAAAAATCGGAAGACATGCCACTTTTTTACCTAAAATATTGCCTGAACTGTGGTAATTATTTAAGATAAGGTGGGCAATTGTCCCTCCTATGTTTAAATAAAGTAAAAAGACATTTTAGCACATTGGTAGGAATAGATCAAGTTCTTGAAAAACTTAGTACTGTAATTGATCCTGATTTAAAAAAAGACATTGTTTCGATGGGAATGATCAAAGATCTAGAGCTTAATGATGGTGCTCTAAAATTTACTTTAGAACTTACAACACCTGCATGTCCTTTCAATGTTGAGATTGAGGATGACGTAAGAAAAGTAATAAGTGAGATAACTGAAGTAAAGAACTTCGATCTTAAGGTAACAGCCAAAGTCATGGAGGGTCGTTCACTTGATGAAGACACTGCAATGAGTACTGTCAAAAATATAATCGGGGTTGCAAGTGGCAAAGGGGGCGTTGGAAAATCTACCGTATCACTGAATTTGGCTTTGGCATTATCTCAAACTGGAGCTAAGGTTGGATTACTTGATGCTGATATCTATGGTCCAAGTATTCCTCTGATGCTTGGTATGAAAAAGGCATTCATGGAAGTTGAGGAAAATAAATTACAACCTGTGGTATCAAATGGAATTCAAGTAGTATCTTTTGGTTTCTTTGCTGAACAATCTCATCAAGCAGCAATCTATAGAGGACCAATTATATCTGGAATTTTAAAACAATTTTTGGTCGATACTGATTGGTCTAATCTGGATTATCTAATTGTGGACCTCCCACCAGGTACAGGAGATATTCCATTAACACTTGCTCAAACGATTCCTATTACCGGAATTTTGGTGGTAACAACTCCTCAAGAGGTTGCAAGCAATGTAGCAGTAAAAGCAGTCAGCATGTTTGAAAAACTAAATGTTCCACTTATTGGTGTAGTAGAAAACATGAGTTACTTTATTTGTCCAAACTGTAATGAAAAGCACTACATTTTCGGTAGTGGTGGCGCAAAAAGGATCAGTGAGCAATTTAACATGCCTTTCCTGGGAGAAATTCCATTACACTCTGAAATCATGTCTGGTTCTGATTCGGGAAAACCAATAATGATTACAAGTCCCGATTCTCCAAGTGCAGTTGCATTTAGAACTGCCGCAAAAAATATTGCAGCACAGTGCAGTATGATAGCATTAAGAATGCAAGAAGAAATGGCATCTGAAAGTAAAAATGAGGAAACTGCTCCAGAGGTAAGTACTTCTAATTAATTTAGATTCCTGTGAAATTACCATATAATCTACGAGATCAACTGAAAATTCCACTAGGTCTATTACTTGCAGAGAATGAGACTGACAAAACAAATATTCAAAAACATCTCTCAGAAAACTCTTACATCATAACAGTTGGAGATAGAACCACTGAAAAGATGATTGGTTTTGGTTTAATTCCTTCTTTACAAATTATTGACGGGCAAGAAAAAAGAGTAAAATGTAATATTCCTAAAAGTTTTGGTGTTTTAACTACTCTTACATGTGATAATCCTGCAGGTGAAATAACTACTCATAGTATAGAAACCATAAAAAAAGCGTTTACCTCACAAACTCCTGTCAGAATTACAGTGAATGGAGAAGAAGATCTTTTAGTAATTCCAGTTTGTATGTATTCTCCTGACAATTCAGTAGTTATGTATGGCCAACCAAATGAAGGCTTGGTCATTGTCAAGATAACCCCAGAAATTAGAAATAAAACCCAAACAATACTCAATTCAATGGAATAGTTGGGGTGTGATGAGACGGTGGCTGTATGATTTGTGATTACACTACTAAAAACTCTGACCCTATTATTTCACCTTAATTCGAGTAAGCAGAATAAGCAAAACTTGAATTTTCTAAAATTTCAAAAGATAAGAACTTTGGTTTGAAATTATTTTTTGTAAAGGATAAGAATTTTAGATAATGTTTAGATCTGCTGTTACAATTCCTGGACTATCCGAATGGTCTCCAACTGGAGTCAAATGAACGTGACAAGCTACAAATTGAAAAAATAGGAGGTATGGAATGTCTTCTTCAAGTACAATCTGATTACCCGAGTTTGCATTACCCTCCCCATCAACAGTAAATGACACGTCACGAGCATCTACCCATCCACTCATATCAAAATGTCCTTGGGTCTTAGGTACAAGACCTTCTACTTTGATATACCAATGAAAGTTTCCTTCACCATCAAATTCTACATTACAAAATCCTGTTACTTCTTGCCCCGGAAATTGCTCATAATGCTGAACAAGGGGAATCTTTTCAGCTGAGGTGGCAAATACAGGATCTGCGTGTATTGTAATTGTAATAATACTTGAAAGGACGGCTATTGCAATCAAAACTGTTTTCACTTTGGGTTTCAATAAATCAATTAACAACAATTGATTGTTAAATCCATGTGTGTCACAAATGTTTCTGACTATTATAACACAAATTGTTCGAACAATTTGGTTTGGATTAAACAAATCTACTTGACAGTTAATTAGATCTAAAATTCTCTAAAAAAGTCTTGAATTTTCATTGTAACAAGAATTTGTAATCTTTACTAAAATTATAATTTTTTGAAATCTTTGACCAAGATTGAATGACCGAAACCTTTGAGGAATTTTTCGTTGTAGTGATTTATTTACCCACTAAGAGTCAAATCAAATCATTATCATTCCAATAAATCTTGTACTTACCTTCAATTTTGTCAACAACAAATTTACTGCCTTTTCTAAATGTCATTTTATGAATTTTATTTTCATAGTCCACCAATTCGATTATAGAATTATCTTTCAAACATTCAAAATTCACAAGCAGTCCTTGATTTTTTTTCCATTCATCTAATTTGAAATTAACATATTTCATTGTAAACAGGCTTCCCATGAATTTGTTTATTTTTGAATAACAAAAAGTTTTTCCAACAAACAAACCCACATCATAAATCTAGTTATATCGCACTTTTCATGACTGGGAGGAGGGAGACTGCCTTTTTACAGACAGTCGATAAACTCGTTTACATTTCAAAATAAATCACATTACGACTTTATCAAATACGTTACACTCTATTTGTACAAATAATTAACGTTGTAAGATAAACATTGATTGATTGAAAAAAGGATGTGAAATTAGATCCTGATTTTAAACTACAAATCCTAGAAAAAATTGGAATCTATTCTAGTCGTTTCTCTATTCTCGAGCCAAAAGTCCTTCTAACTACAAAAGAGGTTTTGGATATGCCAAAAGAAATGACTGAAGGAAGGAGAACTTCTGCCTACAAATATTACGGTGTGACATATTTGCAACATAATTTGGTTTTCATTAACGTAAGAAAAATTCTTGACGATAAGACCCTTGAAAATACTCTGGTACATGAATTAATTCATTTGAGATTTCCATATCTTGCACATGGAAAGAGATTCAACAAACTTGTAAGACAGGGACTTCGTGGGAAAACATTTTTGCCATATAGAAAAAGAACCACAAACTTCTCTCATTGATTTATATTTCCCAGCCCAAGGCAATCTGAGTATATCATGAATTTGCAGGAATTACTGCCTTTTGGTGCAGGTATTGCATCGTTCATAGTCGCAGGCGCTCTTGTGTTTTGGGTAACTAAACAACCAACCGGTACAAAGGAGATGATGGAAATTTCAAATGCAGTCAAAGAAGGTGCTGCTGCATTTCTAAAAAGAGAGATGAAAATAATTATTCCAATCGCAATCGCCTTATCTGTAATTATTGGTGCATTCTTACAGCCTTCAAATGGAATAGCATTTGCCGTAGGTGCAACACTTTCAGCAGTAGCGGGTATAATCTCGTTAAAAATTACAGTTAAAGCTGCAGTGCGAGCAGCTAATCAGAGTTCCAATGGTCTTGGAAAAACATTTGCTATAGCCTTTAGAGGGGGTGCTACTGTAGGACTTGCAGTTCCGGCTATGGCTCTTTTAGCAATCACTGGTCTTTATCTAATTTTTCCTGATCCCATCACAATAGCGGGTGTTGGAATTGGTGCAAGTCTAATTGCACTTTTCATAAGAATTGGTGGGGGTATTTTTACAAAAGCAGCAGATATGGGTGCAGATTTAGTTGGAAAAATCGAAGTAAATATTCCTGAAGATGATCCTAGAAACCCAGCTACAATTGCTGATAATGTAGGTGATAATGTTGGGGATGCAGCTGGAATGGGTTCGGATATCTATGAATCTTATATCGTTACTCTCCTTGCTTCCTTACTTATAGGTGCATTAATTGGAGCACCCGAATTATTCCTTTATCCCATTTTGATTGGAGCTTCTGGAATGATTGCATCAATCATAGGGATTGTGATTGTTGGCTCTAAGAATATCAAAGATGTTATGAAGCCTCTCAATCGTTCCTTTTATGTCTCTGCTGCAATTGCTATAGGGTTAAATTTTGTATTTACCACTCAATTCATAGGAAACACTCCTTCAGCATATGCCTTATTTGGAGCAACCGTTATCGGGGTTGTTCTTGTACCAGTTATCCAAAAAATTACTGATCGGTACACTAATTACAGATTTGGACCGGTCAAGGAAATTGCAGATTCTGCAAAATGGGGTTACGCATCATTAACTCTTATGGGAATGATCAAGGGCTTACAATCAACTGGTCCATTTATGATTGCACTTGTTATTGCAATTATGATCTCATATAGCATTTCATCAACTTTTGCCCCAGAAGGCTCAGACCCAGTTCTATATGGAATCTTTGGAACTGCTCTAACTGCAATGGCAATGCTGAGTCTTGCAGGTATTGTTCTCAGCATTGATGCGTTTGGACCAATTGCTGATAATGCAGGTGGGATTGTCGAGATGACAGGAATGGGTGAGGAAAGCCGAAAAGTCACAGATGAAATTGATGCAGTAGGAAACACCACCAAGGCCGTAACAAAGGGATTTGCAATTGCCAGTGCTGCATTAGCCGCACTTGCTATGATTCAAGCATTCCAATATGAAGCAGCCCGTGTCTTTGAGGGTATTTTAGAACTTGATTATAGTTTAACAAATCCAGCAGTAATTGTTGGACTGCTAATTGGTGGGTTAATTCCATTTTTCATAACAGGTCAACTTATCAATGGTGTTTCAAGAGCTGCAGGAAAAATGGTAGATGAAGTAAGAAGACAATTCAAAGCAGATCCGGGAATTCTTGCTGGGACATCAAAACCAGATTATGCAAAGTGTGTGGATATTGCAACAGTGGCATCAATTAAAGAGCTATGGAAACCCGCGATAGTTGCAATTCTTGCTCCTATTATCTTGGGAGTTCTTTTAGGACCAACTGCAGTTGCAGGTTTGTTAATGGGGGCAGTGGTAACAGGAATACTTCTGGCCTTTTACATGGCAAATACTGGTGGTGCTTGGGATAATGCAAAGAAACTAATTGAAATGAAAGGGGAGAAAGGAACTGAGGAACATAAAGTCTCAGTAGTGGGCGATATTATAGGAGACCCATTCAAAGACACCGCAGCACCTGCTTTAAACACTGTAATCAAACTTCTTAATACTATAGCAATTGTCTTTGTTTCTGCATTTGTGGCAATTCTTGCGATCTAATCTTTTATTTGTAAAGTCATATCTAATTCATCGATTTGCGTTTGGATTGCTTTCTTTAGGATGTCATTATGTTTATCACAGAATTTGAAATAATCATCTGTGGTTTGAAAACACCCACAAATCCATTTGGTTTTTTTGTCACCTTCTACTGTACCTTTTGAATATTTAGGATCAATCATGTCTTGAGTAAAAAAACTGTTCTAAAAAAATCTAGGCATTTTAGAAATTTTATTGAAAAAGGAAAAAATGTTTAAGGACAACCGTCCATCTTTTGGATGTAATAGCCTTGTTCCTTTATTTCCTGCTCAACAGGCTCTGGGGCATTTGCGGAGTGGCAAAATGAACATTCCTTGGTTGTCATTTCGGCATTTTCTTCACCAATTGATTTTAACCATTCTTTACCATATGTGATGGCTTTCTCATGGTCTTTTTCTCCAGTAATCACATCAAAGTGCATGGTATGACCATCTGCTGCTTTGACATAGGTATCGTATACGTGAATTTCCATAAATCTACTTAAAAAAAGGGATATTTAATTCAAAGATCACCCCGCCAAGACTGATTTAGAAAAAAACAGGTAAAATTTTCTTTTTTTAATTTAAAATTTTATTCTAACACATGAATTAAATCCGAAAGGTTTCTTCTTGGTTTAGGATACCTTCGTTTTACAGGGTATCCTATACACAAAAGAGATGATGGCACTAAATCAGTTTCAATAATCTCTGCCACCTTTTTTTCATCAATCATCCCAATCCAAATGGTACTTAGGCCTAAAGCTGTGGCCGCCAATTGTGAGTAGGCAGCTGCCAGAGTCGCATCTTGAATTGCAAACTTTGCTAACATCCTTTTAGGGAATTTCAGTTTAACTCTGCTCTGATTTTTACAAAATACTAAAACTAATGGCGAGTTGACATAGGGCTGATCATTTGAAGCCTTTACCAACTCTTCTTTCATTTTAATGTTCTTTATATGGAAAATCTCAAAACCCTGAAAGTTCCCAGCAGTAGGGGCAGTATCTGCAGCCGCTAGAATCTTTTCAACTTTCCATTTCTCTATTGGCTTTGAATCAAATTTCCTAGTTGATCGTCTTCTTTTCATAACTTCAAAAAGATCAGTATCAAGATCTTCTGATATCTCTTTAGAGTGGTCTCCAAGTATTGCATTGAGTAAAGATTTTCTTGTTTCAATCGATTTTACATCTTCATGAGCCGGTTCATATCCTGCTGGATAAACTACATCTCCACTTTTGGCCATGATGTTCTATTTTCCAATTAGAAGATATACATAGCTATGAAGGTCTCGGTGGGAAAACAATCTAAAAAACTATCTAAAATTAAATTAAAAAAATCAAAGAAATCTTGGATTTATTTTAATTTCAGCAAACGTAACGATTTTCTATTCCACATAGTATGAAAAACTATGAAATATTTAGTACAACTAGACATCCAAAACTCATCAAGTGTTATTTTAGAATTAAATGATGAAAATTCCCCCAAAACTGTAGAGTCTTTTTTACATAATCTGCCATTTAATGTGGAACTTTATGTCTGGGGCCATGAAATCTATACATCCTCATCTCCAATTGATGTTGCGGAAGAAAATTCCAAATCTCGAGTTTCTTTAAATGATGTTGCTTATTGGCCAACTGGCAAAGCAATTTGCTTATTTTATGGTCCAACACCCATTGGAAAGAAAAATGAGATAACCCCTGCATCCCCCGTAAATATAATCGGGAAGGTACTCGATCCCGATAAATCTGTGCTTGAAACTGCGGAAGGAAAAGAAGCTACCTTTAGATTAAAATGCTGACTATTTTATTTCTATTGGAATCTCTAAAATTTTTGCCTCCAAAACATATGCTTTGAAATCTCTTGATGCCACTGAGAAAATTATCCAAATGACAGGATTTAGCTCCATGAATTTTTTATCGGTGTTAGATGGATATGCATTAGAATCTGGGTGAGAATGAAAAATTCCTATTATTTTTAATTCCAATTCTCTTTCCATCTTATCTGCTTCAAGTCTTTGCTCAGCAGAAATTGTGAAATTTACAGGCGAATTTTCAATATTTTTTGTAAGAAATATTTTCTCAACTTTAATTTCCTTTTCATCATCTTTCCCAAATAATATGGCACATGATTCATTTGGTTTTTCATTGTCTGCATGGTTTGAAAGAAGCTGTTTTTGTGACTTTGTAAAGATAATTTTTTGCAATCTTATCCGACTTCTACAGAGCCTACCATCCAAGGATGTACAATGCAGTAATAGTCTTCCTTTCCTGAGGATGTAAATGTAAATTCAAACGAGTCTCCTCCTGCAATCAAATCGGAGTCAAATACTCCATTTGGACCTTCTTGTGAATTGCCTGATGTGATTGTGTGCATAGCACTGTCTTCATTAATCCAAATAATTGTTGTTCCAATAGATATTTGAAGTGCTTTAGGATCATAGTATATTTGTCCTTCCTGTTGGATTCCTGCACCTTCAGGAATTACTGCTGTGACTGGTTCCTTTGGTTCTTCTATAATTAATTTGGCAGTCATCCAAGGATGAACAATACAAAAGTATTCATAAACTCCAATCTCCAATTCATTAGTATCCAGTTGGAATGTTTCTCCTTCATTTAGTAAACCAGAATCAAATGTTTCTCCAACATCAACAGAACTTGTAACAGTATGCGCAAAGGAATCTGCATTAGCCCATTCAACGATATATCCTTTTTGAACATACGAAACATCTAGATCATAATCTGGATTGCCCTTAACTGATGAATTTGCTAAAATTGTAATTGGAAATATTGGACCCGTTGGCCCAGAATCTTCTACTTCAACAATCTCTTCGGCAAGTAGATAAGTATCAGGACTAACAAACCCAAATGCTACAAATGAAATAATTCCTGTAGCAGCAGCTAATACAATAATTGATCCAATGGGTTTGACACGCTCTGGCATTTTTGTTGCAACATATGCAATTACTATTGCTGGGAAGGCAATTGTTATCAAAAGACCAGCTAAGATGTTTGTAGACTCGATTGTATTCATTGTGAATGCATACATTCCAAATCCCAGAGAAATTGACAAAATCACCAGGACTGTGGCTTTTGCTCTGTTACTAGTTGAAACTCCTCCATCTAAGATTCCTGCTGCTAGAAAAATCAATCCAAAAAACATGGTAAGACCCGTTAAAGCATGCATTCCATCGATGAAAGTATGCGCAATTCCCATATAGGAAATAGTTACTCCAGTCAAACCTATGGCTGTTAATCCCATACCTGGCATCATGAGGTCCCAGTTACTCATTCATGCTAGCTGGCTGGCGTGATCTACTTATTCCTTTTGAAATAGTATAGATCACCAAGTCGAATAAATTAAATGGCTTTGGAAGATGGGAGAATGAGATTGGGTTTTAAGGAAATAGTGGAGATATCTAAACCACGTATTATAGTACTTTTGGTAATTACTGCGGTTACTTCCATGTATGCTGCAAGTAAACTAGTGGGTCCTGAATTGGATAATCTTAGTCTTTTGCATATTATAGTGGCAGGAACACTTGCATCTGCAGGATCAAGTGCGTTAAACCACTACTATGATAGAGATATCGACACAAAAATGACAAGAACCAGTCAGAGACCTATCCCCTCTGGAAGAATGACAAAATCTCAGGTTTTAATTTATGGTTTGGTTGTAAGTTGTATTTCAGTGATTTACGGTTACTTTGCATTAAATCCAATATCTGCATTCTTTATTGCTGTGGGTATATTCGTATATGTTATAATTTACACAGCTTGGCTTAAGCGGCTTAATCCATCGAACATTGTGATTGGAGGTATTGCTGGTAGTGCCGCAGCTTGGGCTGGTTGGTCAGCTGCTACCGGATCCATGGACTGGTTAGGATTTTTAATAGGATTTTTGGTTTTCGTTTGGACTCCCTCTCACTTTTGGTGTCTTGCCATGAAAATTAAAGACGAATACGCAAAAGCAGAAGTGCCTATGCTTCCAGTAGTAATTGGAATGCATAGAACATCAAAATACATTTTAGCAAACACTTTGATTTTGCTTCCGTACTCTTTGATGATTTCGGCTTTTGGAATGGGTCTCATTTACACTATAATTGCAACAGCTTCGGGTGGTCTGATGCTAGCATATCATTTCAAACTTGTTAAAAATCCTACTTCGGAATTTGCATGGAAAGCATACAAGGTAACGGCCCCATATCTCACAATAATTTTTGTTGCAATTGCATTAGATGCAGCATTTCATTTTCCGTTATTTTAGAACTTGATTATTTTTCAAAACCAGGAAAACTAGCTTCGTAATCTTTTTCCATTATTTCCTTATTTTGTTCTTCAACTTCATCTACCTGTTCTTGTATTGTTACCACTTCAATTCTTCTTACATCTTTTGTAATCCATGTAACAGTTATCAAACCCATAATTTCAAGGTCTAGAAGCAATTTGTTCAACTTGTCTTCAGCCAAGACAAATCCATCTTTTGATAAAAATTTGAATAATTCAGAATCCGTAAGGGAACCCGCTTCCTTTATTTTGTCAAATACTGTATTTTTTATTGGAATTGCCATGATTAACCGTAAAATGATCTATCTCTTGATTTTGGTACTACGTTAGATATACTTTCTCTTACGTTGTTATACCACTTATCCACTTCTTTTGTAATTGATGGTCTTACTTGTTTCAAACTATCTGCAAAGTCTTTACTTGAAATTTTTTTGGAATTATTTCTCATTGCTAGAATTGCCGTCTCTCTGCATAATGCAGCTAAATCTGCACCAGAATAATTCTGTGTAGCAACTGCAATTTCTTGGAGTTTTACATCTTTATCAAGAGGCATTTTTGCTGTCAATATTTTGATAATTTCTAATCTTCCTCTCTCGTCAGGTGGAGCCACATAGAGCACTAAATCTAGTCTTCCTGTTCTAAGTAAAGAATTATCTAAAACATCTGGTCTGTTTGTTATCCCTACAACCACCACTCGTGAGGACACACCTTCTTCAATCTCCGTTAGCAATTGACTAAGCACGGTTTCACTAACTCCTCCTTCTCCGGTTTTTGAGCGAGCAAGTGAATCTAATTCATCAAAAATTACAACACATGGTGAGGCTGCCTTGGCCTTTCTGAATATCTCTCTTATTCCTTTTTCAGATTCGCCCACCCATTTGGATAATAATTCAGGCCCTTTGACCAAAATCATATTTGCACCGCTTTCAGTAGCTAATGCTCTTGCAATCAGAGTTTTTCCGCATCCTGGAGGCCCATAGATTAAAGCTCCTTTTGGAGGTTTGATTCCCATTTTTGTAAATTTTGTGGGATCTTTCATTGCTGTAATTAAATTGTCCACCAAGGCCTCTTTGACATCCTCTAATCCTCCAACATCGTGCCACCATACTTTTGATCTTTCAACATAAAATTCCCTCATTGCAGTTGGAACTACTTCGTGCATCGCATCATAGAAATCAATCAGTTTGATTTGCATTGATTGTAAAACTTCTGAGGATATCTTTTCGCTTTCAAGATCGATTTCAGGTAAATAACGTCTAATTGATTTCATTGCAGCTTCTCTACAAAGCGATTTGATGTCCGCCCCTGTGTATCCATGAAGTTCTGATGCGAGATCTTTAAGATCTATATCGTCAGCAACAGGCATTCCTCGTGTGTGGATAAGAAGAATCTCTAACCTTCCGTCTTCATTTGGTACTGAAATCTCAAACTCTCTATCAAATCTGCCAGGCCGTCTAAGGGCGGGATCAATACTATCTGGTCTATTTGTTGCTCCAAGAACAATTACATTGCCTCTGTCAGTAAGACCATCCATGAGAGCTAATAATTGTGCAACTACTCTTTTTTCCACATCTCCATAGGCTTCTTCTCTTTTTGGGGCAATCGCATCTATCTCATCAATGAAAATTATACTTGGAGAATTATCCTTGGCTTCTTTGAACATATCTCTTAGTTTTGCTTCTGTTTCACCATAGTACTTGTTCATAATTTCTGGACCATTAATCATAAACATATTTGCCTCCGATTCGCTTGCAAGAACTTTTGCAATTAACGTCTTACCGCAACCTGGAGGACCATAAAGTAAAATTCCACTATGTGGCTCTACTCCTAATCTTGAAAATAATTCTGGGTGCTTTAATGGTAATTCAACAATTTCTCTCATAGCCTTTACCTCATGTCCTAACCCTCCCACTTCCTCATAGGTCACCCTTAGCTTTCTGTCAACTGAAGGTTCTGTTGATATTGTAAGATTTGTAGAACGGTCAATCCTTACAACATATTTTGGAGATGTCTTTGTAATCTTAAAATCCATTGAATTTCCTAAAATCATAACAGAAATTTCATCACCATGTGAAATTGGTAATCCCTTCAATCTGTTTTTTACAAAATCTGTAAATTCTTTGTCAATAGTTACCGTATCATTAAGTGGAGAAAGTGAAATTGATTTTGCAATTTTTATGTTAACTCTTTTTACCTTTACAATATCATTTAGTGATCCTCCAATATTTTTTCTTGTTTGCCCATCTATCCGTATAATGTCAGGAAATTTTTCGTCTTCATCAACTGGCCATACAATTGCACAACTGGATCTTGATCCCATAACATCAATGATATCTCCTGGAGTGACTTTGAGATAATCCATAGCTTCTGGACCAATTCTCGCACGTTTCTTGCCTACATCTCGCTGCTTTGCTTCTCCAATTCGCATCTGCAAAGGCTCTTCTTTGCGTACCAAAAACTCACCTATTTCATGTCAACTGACATTCTACTCATGTTAAGTACTTCAAATTCACTGACACCCTCAACAGATTTTACTGCCTCTTCTAGAGAATCCATCTGTCCTTCAGAATCATTTACAACAAATTCTGCTCTAAGGAAATACAGTCCAAAGGCTAACGGCTCTTTTGCATGTCTCCTTAGGGTTTGTCCTTCTTTAATTGCACCCTTGACGGATTCAGCTAACTTGTCTAAATCCACGTCTATTCCAGTTGGAAGGATTTTTGTGATTAAAAGTAATTCGGCCATTTTCTAAGGTCCCTGAGAATTACATGAAGTACATGTATAATTCCTTACTGCCTTTCTGCAGCTTTCACATCTCCAGATTAAATCAGTACCACAATTAGGACAATTGAATTTTACACATTTATCATTAGGCATAATGTGTCTATGGCAACAACTGCATAATGGTAATGAAATCGTAGACGACATAACTCGATTTTCTACAAACATCATTTATATCTTGCTTAGAATTTGAGCAGGAATTTAGTTTAATAGTTTTTTTAGTTCTGCGAAAATAATTGTCTGAGCAGTTTTTACTGATCCACGTATTCCAAGTAATTTTACGATTGAACCTGCATGAAAATCAAAATCTTCTTTTTCTGAAATTTCCTTGGTTATGTCTGGGGTTATTGATTCAAATAATTTATTGATTGTACTGTTGTCAATTCTTTCTAAAATTTTTCTTGCCAACAATTGTTTTTCAAATTCTTTTCCAAATTTTTGGGTCCATTGTTTTTGATATTCTTCCAAGTCAGATTTATTATTTGATTTTAAAAATTTTGAAATAGCTCTACCCGCAAGCAATCCTCCCATACCACTTGTGTAAATTCCACCTGATGTTGTAGGTTTTGCTTGACCCGCAGCATCTCCAACTATTATGGTTTTATTATCAACAAATTTCTTAATTGGGCCTTTGATCCAAATAGGCGCAAAAATTTTTCTAATTGTAGAATATTTTCCTTTTTTTTCTAAAAATTCTTCAAGAGTTTCTGAAACTTTAATTCCCTTTCCAGCAACACCTACTTTTCCTTTTCCGTCACCAGATGGTATTATCCATGCAAAAAAACCTGGATATTTTTCTTGATCAAAAAATACCTCCACCTTTCCTTTCTTTATCCAATCTGCATAAATCTCGTATTGTGCAGATGGCAAAATTCCTGTTCTGTCTGTTTGAACAAGAGATGATGCCCCCCTCGCATCCACAAAAAGTCTGCATTCAATCTCTTCTTCATTTGTTCTTATTCCCTTGTCTGTCTTCTCTTGAAAACTTGTTCTTACCTTGATTACCGCCCCATTTTTCTGAGCTTGATGGGCAATCTGTTTATCAAATTCCCTACGATTAATTTCTGCAACTTTTTGTTTTTTCGAATTAATTGAAAAGCTTTTTCCATTGGGAGCATAAATTTTTGCGGACTCGATTAAATGATTCAAAGTTTTACTAAATGGAATTATTCCGAGTTCTTCTAGTCCCTTAATACTGACCAATCCTCCACAATGTTCTGGAGTGCCAATTTCATAATCTTCTTCAATCACTAGTATGCTATTCCCGCCACTTGCGATCTCTCTGGCACATAAAAGACCGGCTACACTTCCACCAGCCACTACAACATCATAGTACACAGATTTTGTTTCTTTGTCAATTATTTAATTCAATTATTTAGTACACGCCACGTCCATACAAAGAATTGGCACATTCAATATCCATTGATCATATTGTGTAAAACAAAATATGGCTGGAAAAGCATGTCTTAACATATTCGTATCTTTATTGGTTTGAACTAAAAGTATGGTTCCCCTTTAACGGAATTATTTTTTGGGAAGGATAAAAAATTAGAAAGCATCACTATGATCCCATGTTGCAAAATATCTTGGTTCAAGTTCCAAAATTACAGAAGATCCGTTCTTGACTCCATCTAGTAAGAATTTTGCAACACTGTTTTCCAAATCTCCAGTATATTTTACCATGATTTTTTCTGCAATTGGAAGCATTTTTGAGATTTCTTCAATGATTGTTGCCGAAGCTTTTCCTCGTACTCCTTTGTATGGAATTTTTTCATCATCTATGCAAAAATATACAGTATTTTTGTTGCGAATGTTTTGAGTTTTTTTTGCAGTCTTGCCAGTTTCAACGTACAGCTTTCCATTTTCATAAAAATACCATACTGGATGGACGTTTGGTTCACTTTTTCCATCTATCGTACCTAAAAGTAAATTTAACTTTGAATTTGCCAGAAATTCATTTACTTGTGATTCAGATAATGCCGAACCAATTCCAGGACTAGCGTGAGTAATTTTCATACTGGTTTGCCTCTGATTCTTTATGATATTAAATTTTGACTTGAGTATTGCAATATCTTATCTAAAGAAACTATATTTGGAAATATACCAGAGCGAGCCTTAACGGATTTGAACCTGAAATTTGAAATTATTTTTTGGGAAGGATGAAAATAAAAAAAGAAGTGTTAAGTATCTAATTAAGGTAATTAAATCGCAACTCACTACCCGTAAGTCGCTAGTCGAAGGAGGGAAAGTCTCTTCTTTGACTTAATTTGAATTATTTTTAACTACTGGATTTAAAATTATTTTTTGGGAAGAATAAGAATATGAAATAAAAAAGAAGGAAATCACTTATTGGAAGGGATCTATAAATGGACAGTTTACAATGTGGTCACTATCCATCGGCCGTGCAATATTCACGTTTATCAAGCCATCTTCTTTGAATGCATTAATGTCATCTATTGTCTCCAAAAGTAAGGCACTTGCAGGATCTTCCCAACCAATCATGAAGATTCTCCACATTGGGCTGTAATTTGCATCACCAGGTCCAGAAGCTGCAATTCCCGCTTGGAATCCCAAAGGTCCTGATCCTGTTATTCCATTCTTGAATTGGAATAAGTCAACTGCCGCTGCATTTGCGATTAAACTTGCAGTAGACGATACAGGTGTTACTCCCATCATGCTGGCTGGTCCAGAAGGTGTTGCATCTGTTACAATGTAATATATGGTTCTGCCGTCAGGTCCCCAACCTCTATGTGCTATGAAAGTGACAATCATTCCATCAGTGTCGATATCAAGTATTTGTCCGCCACCATATGGGGTTTCGTCGGTTAAGGTTTTGTCTTCCTTTACCATCATCTGACCTTCAGGCCAAACAATTTGTGGCATATTCAAAACTACTGGAAGTTCAGCAAGTGTAATATCACCTGCGTCTGCTGCTGCCATGATCATCTCACCGGAATCAA
>JADFOW010000026.1 GCA_022562615.1 Nitrososphaerota archaeon | reverse complement strand
GGATTTGCGATAGTAGAGAACGGAATAATAAAAGAATTTAAAGAAAAGCCCACTATGAGATTGCCAATGTCAGAGTGTTTAGGAGTATACATTTTAGGAAAAGATGTCATTAGAAGGATAAAGGCAAAATCAAAACAAAAAAAGATCAATTTATCATATGATATTTTGCAAGAATTATCCAGAGAAGGAAAAATTAGTGCTTATGATATCGGAGATAAACAGTGGATAGACATAGAATCCCCAATTACCTTAGAGAGAAACAAAAAGGAAGTAAAAAAGATCATAAAACAGATGGGATTTTAGAATGTTTTTCAAATTCAGATATTTTATCTTCTAATTGCAAAGTTTGGGCAATTTCATCTAATCCTTCTAAAAGAATTATCTTTTGGTAAGGGCTAATTTCAAATGGGATTTCTTCTGTTTTTGTCTTTAAAAGCTGATTTTCAAGATCTACCTCTAATTCCCCTGATTCGTGTTTTAATTTTTCAACCATTTTTTCTTCTAATTTTATGGGTAAAATTCCATTTTTGAAGCAATTACTATAGAAAATATCGGCAAAGGACGGTGCAATTATTACTAAAAACCCATAATCTTGCAGAGCCCATACTGCATGTTCCCTACTAGAACCACATCCAAAATTCTCCCCCGTTACCAGAATCTTTGAATTTTGATATTTTTTATCATTTAAAACAAAATCTTGTTTTTGATTTTCATTTTCGTCGTATCGCCAATCATAAAACAAGTATTTTCCAAATCCTGACTTTTGAATTAGTTTTAGAAATTGTTTTGGAACAATTTGATCGGTATCCACATTTATCTGATCAAGTGGAGTAACAATTGTTTTGATTTTTTTAAATGCCTCCATACTAATCCCAGTCCAATTGTCTAACATCAACAAAATGTCCCTCCAGTGCAGCAGCTGCGGCCATAACTGGACTAACCAAATGAGTTCTACCACCCACTCCTTGTCTTCCTTCAAAATTTCTATTTGATGTGCTTGCACATCTTTCACCTGGAGAAAGAATATCAGGATTCATTCCCAAACACATACTACATCCAGATTCTCTCCATTCAAAATTAGCGTCGATAAAAATTTTATCAATTCCCAATTCCTCCGCTTCCTTTTTTACCATTTGAGATCCTGGAACAACCATTGCCTGAACATTCTTAGCTACCTTTTGTCCTTTGATAACTTTAGAAGCCTCAACCAAGTCCTCAAGCCTAGCATTTGTACATGATCCGATAAACACCCTATCGATTTTAATTTCAGTAATTGGAGTACCAGATTTTAGATCCATATATTCAAGGGCTCTTTCGGCTGACTTTTTTTGATTTTGATCACCTTTTGAATAATCTTCAGGAAAAGGAACATGTTCTGTAACATCACATGTCATACTAGGATTAGTACCCCAACTAACCTGAGGGGCAATATTGTCAATACGTAAGGTAAAGGTTTTATCAAATTTTGCATCAGATTCTGTTTTAAGATTTTCTCGCCAATATTCTACAAGGGACTCGTAATTTTTTGGAGTGTATTTTCTGTTTCTGAGATAATCAAATGTCTTCTCGTCAGGTGCAATCAGTCCTGCTCTCGCTCCGCCTTCAATTGACATATTGCATATAGTCATTCTTTGTTCCATGGAAAGGTCTGATACTCCTTGGCCTGAATATTCCACAATGGTCCCTGCTCCTCCTGCAGTGCCTATGTTTTTGATAATTGACATGATAATGTCTTTGGCAGTTACGGCGTGTGGGTTTTTTCTTTTCCCTTCAACTCTAATTTCAAAAGATTTTGGCTTTTCCATCCAAAGGGTTTGAGATGCTAAAACGTGCTCCACTTCACTCGTACCTATTCCAAATGCTAATGCACCAAATGCTCCGTGAGTTGAGGTATGGCTATCACCACAAACAATTGTTGTGCCAGGTAAAGTAATCCCTAACTGAGGACCGATAACATGTACAATTCCCTGATTAGGACTGTTCATGTCAAATAATTGAATTCCGAATTCTTTGCAATTTTTTTCTAAAGTGTGTATTTGGATTGCCGATGTTTGGTCTAAGATTGGTAAACCTCGATCCTTTGTGGGAACATTATGATCCATTGTGGCAATAGTAAGGTCTGGTCTTCTAACAGTTCGGTTATTCAGTCGTAATCCTTCAAAGGCTTGTGGCGAGGTTACTTCATGAACAAGATGTCTATCCACATATATCAAAGAAGGATTGTTTTCTTTTTCAATAACAACATGTGCATCCCAAATTTTTTCAAAAAGTGTTTTTCCCATTTTAATCCTAATCTGCTTTGTATTTGAACAAGCCTCCAGCATCTATTATTTTGCCAATAATTTCAGAAAAGGGTTTCATTTTGTATGTTTGATTTTTTGTAATGTTTTTGATCTCGTTTGAGCTAATATCAATATCAATTTCATCATTTTCAGAGATGCTTTGATATGTGTCTTCGTCAATTTCTATGGGTAACAGAAAAGCACCGTCAACAGCATTTCTATAAAAAATCCTTGCAAAGGAAAGGGCAAGAACTGCCTTTATTCCAGAATGAGAAAGAGCTATTGGAGCATGTTCACGAGATGAACCACATCCAAAATTTCTACCAGACAAAATAAAATCACCTTCTTTTACCTTGGAATGAAAATTAGGATCTAGTCCTTCCATAGCGTGGGTGGCCAATTCAGCGTAATCATGGATTTTGAGGTATTGCCCTGGGATTATGACATCGGTGTCAATGTTGTCCCTTTCATATTTAATCACATTTCCTTTCAATTCAAATCCCTCGGATCAGTAATTTTACCGGTTACAGCAGATGCAGCTGCAACAAGTGGAGATGAAAGATAAGTTTGAGATTCCACATGACCCATCCTTCCTGGGAAGTTCCTATTGGTTGTACTGATACAAATCTCATCTTTTGCCAATACTCCCATATGGGCTCCACAACATGCTCCACAGGTTGGAGGTCCAATTGTTGCACCTGCATCTAAGAATATTTTCAATAGACCATTCTCCATAGCTCGTTTGTAAATAGAAATAGCAGCTGGTAAAATTTCGGTTCTAATCTTTACTTTTCTTCCTTTGAGAATTTTTGCGACGGCTTCAAGATCTTCATATTTTGCTCCAGTACAAGAACCAATGTATGATTTATCCAAATCAACATTTGGGGCTTCTCTTACAACAATCGTATTTCCTGGAGAGAATGGTTTTGCAATGATTGGTTCTACTTCTGAGCCTTCGTATTCGTATATTTTTGCATATTCTGCATCGGCATCACCACTAACCAGAGCAATGTTAGTAGCACCTCTATTGGTAAGATAGTCTACCACTTTTTGATCAGGTTCCACAATACCATTTTTTGCTCCTGCTTCTGTTGTCATGTTACAAAGTGTTAATCTACTTTCAACTGACATTTCATCAATTCCACTTCCCCCAAATTGCATTGTTCTGTATGAACCTCCGTCAGTTCCTATGTCCCCAATTATTTTTAAGATTAGGTCTTTCGCCATTACGTGATCTGGAAGATTTCCGTTTATCTTAAAGTATAAAGTTTCAGGAACTTTGAACCAAATATTTCCTTTCAATAAAACATATGCAATATCGGTATGGCCCAAACCACATGCAAATGCACCCAAAGCACCAGTAGTATTGGTGTGAGAATCACCTCCCACATATACCTCACCTGGTAAAACTAAAGCTTCCTCATGGGAGAGAGTATGACAAATTCCATATTGTCCCATACCATATTTGAAATGTTTTTCAATGCCATAATTTTTTGTAAAGTTTTGTAATTTTACGATATTTTCAGCAGAAATTTTATCTGCAGAAGGGACAAAATGGTCTTCAGCTACCCAAACCTTTGAGGAATCCCATAATTTGTCTACGTTAATTCCTTGTTTTTTTAATTTGTCAAATACTTTGATTACTCCTGGACCGGAAACATCATGAATCATTACTTTATCGATGTTGGCAAATATCACATCGTCGGGGGACACTTTATCTCTACCTGCTGCACGAGCAAGAATTTTTTCTACAATATTCATAATCGAAAAAGTGTCTTTTACAGATTAAAAGCTTTTCAGAAGAATAAAAAAGAAAAGAAACTCTTTACAAGTCATGTTACTTACAGTATCATCCTTGCTTTCAGAAAGAAAAAGTAGCAAGTTTGATGTTTTCGAGGCATTGTTAGAAACAATAGAGAAAAACAAGGTAAAATTACAAGAAGGGGATATTCTGGTAATTTCAACAAAATACATCTCAAATTCACAAGGACGAATAGTAAACGTGAAAAACATTAAAATTTCAAAGAAAGGAATTGAGGTTTCTAAAAAGTTTCAAATTAAACCAGAAATAGCAGAAATAATTCTTAGAGAATCGGATAAAATTTTTGGAGGTGTTGCAGGTTTTGTTATTACATCAGCAGATAATATTATGGCTCCAAACGCAGGAATCGATAAATCAAATGTAAAAAAAGATCGAGTTGTACTATACCCCAATAATCCATTTTTAATTGCGGAACAAATTAGAAGAAAAGTATTTTTAAAATTCTTTATTCATATAGGAGTTATTCTTGTTGATAGTCGCTTGATGCCGGCGCGGGTAGGTACATCCGGTGTTGCAATTTCTTGTGCTGGAATTGAACCAGTGTTAGACATGAGATCAATGAAAGATCTTGAAGGAAATCTACTAAAGGTTACCTTTCAGGCAGTGATTGACAATATTGCAACTATAGCAAACCACAAGATGGGAGAAGGTGCAGAATCCAAACCTTTTGCAATAGTAAGAGATTCTGGAGCTCAATTAACAAATAGAAAAATTAGTCCTTCTGAAATGGCAATTTCACCGGACCAATGTGTCTATGTTAGAGGATTGTCAAAGGTGTAACATTTGATAAGTTGTCCTTGTGCTTTAAATAGAACGTTTTTCTTGATTTTTCAATGGAGTATTTTACTAGTTATCCGAAAACAGTATCATTTCTAGATGGATTAAAACATAGAATTAATGTAGACAGTAAAGATGGTGTAGAACAACTTCACATTGTAGTTAAGAAGAATTTTGAAGAATTATTAAAAATTTTTACTTCTGAGGGATTTACCAAGGTAAAATTTGAACACAAACAACCAAATCAAATTGGACAAGGACTAAACCTTAAACTGAAAAAACCTTGGGAGATGCACGTACGATTGGTAGATTTGAAAAAGGGATTAATAGGAATTCATGCTGAAGTTGAAGTTTCTCGAGATTATATTCAGCACCTATTTTCTCAGAGAACACCTGTTGTTTATGAAATAGAAGAAATTTTGAAGAAATACCAAATAGAATACAATATTTGGCATGATAAAATCAAAAAAAATGTCCAAACAGTTTTTGATAATTACAAAATAAAGCTTTCAGCACCAAGTCTGCCTGTTTTTGCTTGGAAACCAATGACGTTTGTAATTGGTACAATTTGTACGCTCTATCTGTGGAAATATATCAATACAATCTAAAAAATAAAGAAGATAGAAAACCGTTAAACGCCCAAAGTTTCTTCTTTGGTCAATTCAAGGAAGACCTTGTCGCCTACAGACAAACCCAATTCTTTGTATTCATGCATTTCAAGTTTTAATTGAGTAAGCCCACTTTGCATACCAAATCCACCTCCTCCCCCGGATAACATTTTGTTTAGATCTTTCATCATGTCATTCATGTTAGTGAATCCCATGACTTTGGGTCCTCCTAATTGACTCTGAGGAGATATAGTTCCTTCCTTAAGATCTTTAATTGATGATAGAGAAACTACTACATATGGTGCACCGTCTGGAGCTGCATCAATGCTTTTTACAACAAATTCCTTCCTCATATCCTAGATAAAAAATTCATGCCATATAATTTTATTTTTTTATTATAATTCCTTACTATTTGCCGAAATTTTGAAGCTTTAATTACAAATTTCATTATTTTGGATTAGTGTCAGAAAATAGTTTGGAAACCCGCCTTAGATACTATGGGATATCCCCTTGGGAAATTGAAGTCCTGTACAGTTATCTTAATGCAAGATTCTTTATTTCGCTGAAAGAGATCGAATCTGATGATGAAGAGTTTGTAAGTTTTCTTGATTGGGAGATTCCACTTGCTTTTAATGAAGAATTTTTCAAATGGTTCGATTTTAAACGGTGGGAGAAAATCAAAGCCGTTTTTAAAGAAATGAAGAGACGCCGAGGGTCTGGAAATGCAATAAAGATAAGAATTAATTTTCTAGGAAATCCCAAAATTTCATTTATTTTAGATACTAAAGAAAAGCAGTGGTTTGATAATGCATTGGAGAAATTAGATTTTGTTTTAGAATTGCTTCCATATCACATGGATCCTGAAAAATTGCCTCCAAATATTTCAGAATTAATTTACATATTTGATCCAAAATCTATTAGGTGGCGTCTGAATTATGTAATGTCAAAAGAAAAAAAATATGTCTTTAAAGACGATGTCTGGATTGCAATCAACTGAGATCTTTTTGTAAGGGTTCCAGTAGCTTATGAAGTTCTCGGTATTTTGATTCTAGAAATTCCAAGGCATCAGTAAGTTTTTTTGACTTGCCGTATTTGAAACGTAAAAGTTCACGGTGATGCCAATATGTTTTTCCATCTTCAAACGAAATTGTTGTAAAAAAATCTACACCTTTCAATTTATCAGGAAGTTTTACATCATATGGAAAAAGAAACTCTACAATAAACCATTCATCACCATCTGGATAATCCGAACCAGTCTCTACATCAAAAAAAATATGCAATAAATCTGATTGCATCAAACCATCATCGGTAATTGAAGGGTGCTTAATTCCTGACTTTTTAAAATCAAGGTTTATCAATTTTGGCTCAAAGAATCCCTTGATAATAGATTTTCTAAAAATTTTATTTGCCTCGTATATGTTCAACAGCAGATTAATCTACAGACAACCTAGACTATAACCTCTTAGGTAATTTAGTCAAGTTTCTTATAGATATTCAAGCATAAAATCAGTTTATTCGAGTTTCACTTTTCTTCAGGTTCTTTTGGTTTGTCCCTAACATTCTTCATTACACAGAACTTGCGTAAAGTGTTCAGTATTCCCATGAGGTTTCTAAGTCCTGAATGGACTTAAGTCTAGTGAAAATCCAAAAGAGTTTAGAATCTAAAGGGGTAACGAGTTTATCGACTGTCAGTAAAAAGGCAATCCCCTCCGTGCGTGTTTTTAGCCAAGAACTAGGTAATGGTGTACGTTATGATTTGTTGGAGATGGTTTAAGATCATAACTAACGTAATGACGTGAGTTGATTTGTTGGAAATAAAAAAAAGGTATTGAAGATTAGCTGGATTTTGCTTCTTCGTTTTTAGATTCTTCTACTTCAGGTTTAGTTGATTCCTCAACTTTTTCTGTAGAATCTGATTTTTCAACCGTTTCAGTTTTTGTTTCGGTTGTTTCTTCTTTTTCACTCATACATTAAATTGCGTTTGTTCTTTATTATACCCACAGCGTTTTTCAAATCTAATAAAAAAAGGTAGTGTAAGCTAGCTTAAGGATAATCTTGGAATGCAATAAATGTTACAATTTAAAAAAATTTAGTTTTCATCCTTCCCAAAAAATAATTTCAAAGAGAGTAAGGGGAACTGAACTTTTGATTCAATTCCCTAAAGAAAGCTATCTACAAAGAATAAAAGAATCTAGTTTTAGAGTCAGACGGTGATATCATTTCCAGAATACTGTGGAGTTTTTTTTGGAATATCAAAGATTTCCAAAGATTCCAAATATGATAGATGTTTTGAGATTGATTCAGCGTCACCAAAGGATATCAGTATTCGATCATTGTGATCAAGCACATACTGGGATATGTCAGAGTGATATTCCTCTCCATTAACATAAAACAACAAAGATTGGTCTTGTCCAGTACAGAACCGACCAGTTTTGATGTCCGCAGATTCTGCATAATTCAACATTATACAATCAGGTGTGATCTTTATCCCAATTGATGCAAACAGCATTTCCAATGGAACATCAGTTGCATGCTTGTGAATGATGTGCGGGTTATGATTCTCAAAGTGGATATATCTACTCGAAATCTGAAACTGCGATAGGCCAAAGTTTAGCTGCTCACCATCCAAAAAAACTACAATTGCAGCATGTGCATGGTCACTTCCATATTCACCCACACCATACTGGTTTACCAAATTCTTTTCAGGATCTACAATGTAATTTTGAATTATCCGTGAATCAATCTCGTTTTGGTTCATAAAATAATATGAAAAGAATCCAGATGAGATAATCACAAAAGCTACTATGATTATTAAAATAGCCCTGTTTTTTGGTTTAGAATTGATGGGCTCTGCATCAAAATGCTCTGAATTACTCTCCTCAAAGCGACCTGGGAGACTGTAATCTGAACCAAAGTCTTTAGGAAGAGTTTTTTCGTTGTCTTCAGGCACATAAATTCAAAGACTTTGATTCTATAAATTTCCTAGAGTCAAACAATATGAAAAGAATATTGTAAATTTCTCAACTTCTAAAAATAATTTCAAATAAAGTAAGATGCTTAGGCTATCTATATCCTAGACCTGTAGGGAATCAAGTATTTTTGAAACATCTGTTATAGGATGACCGTCTTTGGAGATATTTTGTTTTGCCGGAGGATTTTCCATGTAATTTGGTATCCTGTCTGTTAACCGTGTAGTAAATGGGGAAATAAGGTCATTTTTGTAAAATATTCCAATGGGAATCTTATTACCCCACTCTAGGGATTTAATCAAGGCCTGTGCTAATTTCTCATTCATTTCTATTTCATCTGAGTAATGTACCAAAGGATCAAAGTGAGTATCCTCTAATTTGTAAATTCTTGAATGTCTTTCTAAAGATTCCTTTGCAAGATCTTCGCCGGCATACCAATCTCGGGTATTGATATCGTTGTACGTAGGACATGGTTGCAAAACATCTAGAAATGAAAGACCTTTGTGTTGAACGGCCTGTACAATCAAATCTTTGAGATGTCTCACATCATAAGAATAAGCACGTGCCACAAAGGTATATCCACTTGCGACTGCCAATCCAATGGGATTCACATCATAATTTGTATTGGGAAATGGAAGTGATTTTGTTTTCTCACCTAATTTCAATGTTGGAGAAGCTTGGCCTTTGGTTAGTCCATAAACACCGTTATCGAAAATGATGTAAGTCATGTCAATATTTCGTCGTCCAGCAGCAACAAAATGACCAGCACCTATTCCTAGTCCATCACCATCTCCACCTACTGCTACAACGGTCAACTCTGGATTTGCAAGTTTTCCACCTTGAGCAAAAGTCAAAACTCTTCCATGAAGTGTGTGAATTCCATATGTATTGATAAAATGAGAGGTTTTTCCAGAACACCCAATACCAGAAAATATTACGGTCTTATCACGCTCTTTCCCCATTTCAGCTAAGGCCATTTGTAATGCATTTACAATTCCAAAATCACCGCATCCGGGACACCAATCGTTGTGTACGGTAGTTTTGTAATCAGCTAGTTTAAGAGCCATGCTCTAAAACCTCCCTCTTGTTTGCTTTATTTTCAACTATTTTCTTCAAAGTATCATAAATTTCAGTGCTTGTCATACCTCTTCCTGTATATTTTAGAATAAAGTAATCAATTTCCCTTGTAACATTTTGTTTGAAGATTTTTCCAAATTGACCTGAATGATTTGCCTCAATATCAATAATGGTTTTTACTTTTTCAAGAAGCGATTTTATCTTTTCGGCTGGGAACGGATGAAGTAATTTTACCTGAACAAAACCAATATCAATTCCTTCTTTTTTGAGCATTTCTAGTGCATCTAATATTGGACCCTTAGTAGAGCCCCAAGAGATTATTGTATAATCATGAATACCATAGGAAACTAATTGCTCATCTTCAGGTACTTGCTTTAAAATCAAATCTAATCTAGACATTCTTTTATCCATCATCTTTATTCGGATTTGAGGATCCTCTGATATATGACCATATTCATCACGTTCATCACCAGTATTCCAGAAAATACCATTATCTAGTCCCAATTTTGAACGTGGTGAAATGCCATCCTCTGTAAAGGCAAATCGTTTATACTCACCCTCTACTTTGTCCAGTAGTTTTCCTCGATTAATTGTAATTTTTTGTGGATTAAATCTTTTGCATGTTACAACAGAACTTGAAAGGAACTTATCCATCATGTGAATCACAGGAACCTGATATACATCAGCGTAATTAAAACACCTCCCTGTATCATAGAAACTTTCTTCAATATCACCTGAAGCATAAACAATTTTGGGAAAATCACCAAAACTTCCAGTTACTGCAAATAACAAATCATCCTGTCCATGTCTTGTAGGAAGACCAGTGGATGGACCGCTTCGTTGATACAATGTCAAAACAATTGGAACCTCATTGATTCCTGCCCAGCCAATTGATTCGGTCATTAAAGCAAATCCAGGACCTGATGTGGAGGTAGAGGATCTTGTCCCAGTTAATGCCGAGCCAATCATCATTCCCATAGCAGAAATTTCATCCTCTGTTTGTATTACAATAGTTGAACCAGGCCTATCATTTTGAATTTCTAAAATTTCATTTGATTCCAGAAAAACACTTTCGTCAGATGCAGGAGTAATTGGATAATATGATTGGAATCTACAACCGCTGACCATCTTTCCAATGGATGTACCTTGATGTCCCTGTACAAGAATAGTATCAGGTTGTTTTTCGGTTCCAGGTAAAGTAAATGAGAAATCTGTAAATTTTGAGGATACATAGTTGTAAGAATAGTTTGCAGCTTGCTTGTTTATTTCTGCAATTTGGGGTTTTTTAGAAAATATTGAATCTATTGATTTTAGTAATGAATCAGGAGGCATTTTTATCAAACCTAAAGCAAGTGAAACCCCTATCACATTAAACATACGAACCATCCCTCTCAAACGTGGATTTTCGGTTTCTTCTGCAAGGCCTGCTAGAATACTCTTAAAGGAAACAGGATAAAGAGTGACACCTTTTTCTTTGGCTATCTCAAGGACACCGTCTATTGTAAAGGGTTTATTTTTTGATTCCAATTCGTATTGGAGTCGTTCTTTAAAATAATGGTCTAGGGGTTGCACAGAATCTGTGGTGACTTTATTCAAATCAGAATCATAAATTATTCCACCCCCAGAAATTACTTCACCATAATGTCTAAAGATTGTTTCAGCATCATAGGAGGTCATCAGAGTGACACCATTAACATTTGAATGAATTGGTTGATCAGAAATTCTAACTGTGAAGTAACTATGATCGCCTTTGATATTTGAATAAAATTCTCTTTTTCCAAATACCTGATAACCTAATTCAGCGCAAACCCTTGAGAAAATATTAGCTCCAGATTCTACCCCACTACCTTGTGGTCCACCAATTAACCAAGAAAAGTCAACAGAACTCATAGATTACATCTTTGTTTTTTATAATATTAATAATGCGGTGAAATAATTTTACTATCCACCTGTAGCTGCATCAAACAATGCACATTCACATTTATCACGTTCTCCGCAATAAGGACAAACACAAACGCATTTTTCAATAGAATTTCCACACGCTACACAAATTGCGAATTCTTCTTCCTCCTCAGAACTCATCTAAATAGTTTAGAAAGAAATCGTATAAATGGTTTGAGATAAATTTCCTTTATAGTGAAAAAAAAGAGAGTATTTCTCACCAGAACTCTTCATGATTTTGCATTAAAAGAATTGAAAAAAAAGTATCAAATTGAAATCCATTCTGGAAAGATCCCCATTCCTAGGAAAAAACTATACCTCAAAATTGAAGAAATTGATGGACTCATTTGTTTTCCTTATGATGTAATTGATAGTGAATTAATTGATAGGGCAAAAAATCTTAAAGTCATAAGTACCTATAGCGTAGGTTTTGACCACATTGACACAGAATATGCAAAAAAAAGAAAGATCCGCGTAGGCTATACTCCCGAAGTACTAACTGATACCACAGCAGATCTTGCTTTTTCTTTGATGTTAGATGTTACCCGCCGAGTGTCTGAGGGCGATAGAATTGTCAGAAAAGGAGATTGGAGAGAGATTTTTGGTGCCTATGACTATGTAGGAATCGATTTGCAGGGTAAAACGTTAGGTATTTTTGGATTGGGGAGAATTGGAAGTATTCTTGCAAGACGTGCTAAATCATTTGACATGAAAATAATTTATCACAATAGAAAGCATGTTCCTAGAACTAAAGAAAAAACACTTGGCGTAAAATATGTCTCATTTAACAAGTTGATAAGTCAAAGTGATGTGATATCAATTCATGTTCCCCATACAAAACAGACAAATCAATTGTTTGATAAAAAAATTTTTCAAAAAATGAAAAAGTCAGCATTTCTAGTTAATACTGCACGAGGAAAAATAATAAATGAAAATGATCTCATAGAGGCATTGAAGAAAAAAATTTTTGCTGGTGCTGCATTGGATGTTTTTGAGTCAGAACCAATTGGTAAAAATCATCCTTTTACGAAAATTCAAAATATTACTTTGGCACCTCATATTGGAAGTTCAACAAAAGAAACAAGAGCCAAAATGGCAGAAATTACTGTAAAGAACCTACATCTTGGCATTAATGGCAAAAAACCAAAGTTTTCAGTAGGGTACTAGCTGTTCTCGAAATTTAGGCATAGTTATTTTCAAAAATAATACTTCAGTTTTTATATAAATATTATCATCTGCCAATAGATTGAAAAAATTTAAACATACTAATGAAGAATTAGAATTAGCAAAACAACAAACTGAAAAAGAGAAGAAGAAAAAAGAATTACAAGAATAATATTTTTCCTTGTCTTTTCAGACAAGATTTTTTTATTTTAAATTTGAATTATAGAGCCATACTTTTTACATAAATCCTCATAAACCTTTTTTCTAGCAAAATTAAGATTTTTCTGGTCATCGTACATTTTAGTAAAAAATGCTGCTAAAACACGTTCACCATTTCCATCAAAAAACCGAACACTGAAGCTAGTACGTTCAGATTTCTTTTCTTGTATAAACTCAATTGATTTTATCATTTCATTGTTAATATGCATATGAGCCGGGCCATCGTTATCCCCGATTGTTATCCAGTTTTCTCGTTGTTTAATATTAAGAGAATTGCTTTTAATTTCACTTGTTGCAGAGGTGTTCTTTACTATCAATAAAATATCATCAATTTTTACTAAATCTGACAAAATTTCAAAAAGCAACAATTTAATTAGAAAATTAAATTATTTCAATTTTTAAAATTACTTGTATCTAATTGAACAAAATCTTCCTCATTACCATGAATACAATCAGTTCCCACTGCTTTTAGTGGTGAAAATCCAACCTTTCCAGAAGGAATTTTTCCTTCGCCTTGGAGAATCTGAATTTTTTTAGATACAATTTGTTTATGTTTTTGGCATGTAACTCCAACCATGAACTCATCTTCATCCACTTTAACAGAAACAACAAATTCTGGTGGATTAACGCAATGTTTTCCTTGTTCTGCTATTGAGCACTTATCAGGAAGCATATTTGTAATTGATTTATTATATGATATTAAGCTTGATTGTCACATATCGAATTTAATATCAAGGATTGTAAAATAAAAGAGGAAAACGTTGGTTCGTAATTTTGATCTAGTAATTATTGGAGGTGGGATTCTTGGGACCTCTATATCATATTTTTTATCGTATCTAAACAAGTCAAAAAAAATTGCAGTGATAGAGCAAGCACATAATGTTGCATTTCATACCAGTGGTAGAAATACAGGCAAAGTTCATGCACCATACTTGTATAATCCAGAAAAGAAAAAAATGTTTGCAAAGGCAGCCTTTCATGGGTATGATATGTGGAAAAAGTATTCTGAACTCAAGAATTTACCCTTCAAAGAAGATGGAGTGATTGAGGTATCACAAGACAAACAAGGAACTAAAGTTCTAGAAAAATATCTAAAATGGGGAAAACAAAATGGGTTAAAGGATGAAGAAATTAAATTACTAACTAAATCTGAATTAAAAAAAATAGAGCCTGAGATTGAGTGTAGTGACGCACTTTGTATATACAGAGATGCGTCTACTGACTACGCAATATTTACAAAATCTTTAATGAAAGATAGTAAACAAAATGGAATAAAATTTCTTTTAGATACCAAAGTCACTGGCATAAAAAATAAAAATGGTAAATGGAAAATCACCTTAAATCATGACCATGAAATTTTTTCAAATTTTATAATTAATGCGGCTGGTGGAGAGTCTATAGATATTGCACATAGTGTAAATGTGGCAAAAAATTTTACGGATGTTCATTTTAGAGGAGAATATTGGAAAGCCCCAAAAGAATATTACAATTTAACAAAGACAAGTGTTTATTCTGTACCAGAGTTTCCAGATTACCCTTTTCTAGACCCTCATTGGATTATCAGAGTTGATGGAACTTGTGAAATTGGACCAAATGCAGTACCGGTGTTTAGCCCATATGGATACAAAAGATCAGAAAACCTCAAAGAGTTTATTCCAAAAATGTTAGAAATGCTTGGATCAGGAGCTAGGAAGGCAATATTTGATAAACAATTTCAAGAGCTTACAATGAAGGAAATTCGATCATCATTGTCCAAATCAGCAATGGTAGATAGAGTAAAAAGTTTTCTTCCAAAAATTGATGCTGACAAAATCACTGAAAAAGGAACTGCTGGAATTAGATCCTCGGTAATAGACGAACATGGAAAGTTTGTACCAGATGTGATTTTGATGGATGATCCGATGTCTTTTCATATTATAAATTATAATTCACCAGGAGCAACAGGAGCATTGCCATTTTCTGTCTATGTTATTAACAGACTAAATGAGAAAGGATTCTTTAGAAATGAGAACGCTGACAGTCAATGTGGACCTTGGAAATTTAGTGAAATAGTGGAAAAAATATCCACATAGCCGAAGAGTAGCAAAACATTAATCATAAATCCAATTTGAGAGTACAGTTGAACAAAATTTTTGGATTAACCTTAGCCTTATTTTTGATTGTGAGTATGTTTTATGTTAATCAAAATGTATATGCAAATCCATTTTTCTCAAATGGATATTTTACTGAAAATGGAATAGAATGGTGTCAAGAAAATCTTCTCTTATATGAAATTTTAGGTGATAAATTTTTTGAGCATCACAAACATTCGCTAGAATCCAGAGTTTGTGCAAATCTATATCAGGATTACTATTGGACTTATGAAGGTTCAGATAAAGTAGAAAAATTAATTGAAAGAAGTAAACATTACTCCCAACTAGAGATTTTGGAAAGTTATGAAGAATCATTAACAGGGATTATAGATACCACACCTGCTGGAAACAAAGATCAAACCTTGCTTCAGGGAGAAACCAAAGATGGAGAAATAATTGTTCAATTAATTTCTAGCTCCCCCAAGATAAATCAAGCCATGGAAATCAATTTATCATTCCTTGATAGAAACAATAGGTTAGTGTCAGATGTTAATTATGGATTTGAGATAACTCAACAAAACCAACAAATTTTAAAAAACAACAACATCTATTCGGAGAAGGGAGTATCTACTTTGATTACTCGTCCATTAAATTCTGAAGAACCAGTATTAATTAGAGTCTCCATTAATGGTATAGGAATACCTGAAAATCAAGATGACTGGACAGGTCCAAAGGGAGAAGTTGTCATGTTTACAGTAGTACCAGAATTTGGAGCAATGGCAATAATTCCGCTTGCTATAACAGTTACAGTAATGATTTTCCTAACTACAAAAAAAAGTAATATCAGTGCGATCAAATAGTAATAACAAGATATTCCATTAAATTATTTGGTTTTGATTAGGGTTTATAATAAAATAAAAATTGTTTTGGCGGTAAAAAATTTTCAAATGTTTATTCAGGATTGAATTTATCACAACCAGAATTGCATGGCTTGTTCATTACCCCTTCACATTTCCCAAATTCATCATGCATAATTCGGTGATGGCCACAAACGCTGCACTTTTCTCTAAAATATGCTATCAGTTCAGCAGTTGTTATACCAGATTCTTTAATTTTATTTTCTGTTTGTTGAGTCATTGGAAATTTTTGAATTAATTGGAACTTAAGCTTATTGGAAATTAAAAAAATAACTTCGTCAGTGTGCCCTAAAACCTAATGAACAAAGATATTTCTATTGTCTTCCAGACTCTATTTCATCAATGGTACCTCCTTGACCGTACAACACATGCATTGTGTCGCTATTTGTAATATCTTTATGATTACGTAGTTTTGAAACAATTTTGTCTATTCCATCTGGATCATCACTACATACTTTGAGAATTATATCATATTTTCCCCATATTCCATTAATCTCAGTCACCTCAGGAAATTTTTTTAATTCTGAGATTAATTCATTTTCCCTCCCCGTATTACAATTAACCAAAATGTATGATTGCATGATCTAAATCCTCCTTTTAATAAATAAATATTCCAGATTAGAAGATTTTTTTAATATTTTAGGAAAAAAGAATTGGCTAACAAATTTTTTGAGTATTGTTAACAAAACTATTAGATAACGTTAATTCCTTGATTACAGTAAGTATTTCTTCTAGTTTTTGAATTTAGCCTTTTTCTAAATTAATCATTTTCTGCAAAAAATCTTCAATTGATACAGCACCAAATTTCATTGGTTTTTCAT
>JADFOW010000088.1 GCA_022562615.1 Nitrososphaerota archaeon | reverse complement strand
GTCTTAGTAGCAGTTGAAAAAGAGTTTGAAAACGATGAAGGAACAATAAACAAAGAACTCTTTGCTCCCGATGCAGTTTCTTACAAAGACCAAATTGCAAAACTACAGAATGAAGATGCAATTGTAATAATAGCATGGCCAGAACATGTCGAGTTAATTCTCAAACAGATACGTGAGGTTGATTATCAAGGACATATTATTGGATCAAGTGATGCTGCAACCCCTTCTGTCTTCAATATGCCTGAAGCAAATGGGATGTACTTGGCCACTCCTGTCATATATGATTCTAATTTCTTATTTGCCAGTACGGTGTCAGAAAATTTTGAATCAATATACAATAAACAGTTTGATCATTGGGCAGCAAACGGTTATGATTTTATTATAATTTTAGGCGGATTATTAGAAAATGAAGAACTTACCAGAGACAATGTAAAGCGTATTCTAGATGAGGGTTTTAGTTATTCAGGTGTATTTGGAAACGTTGATGTTTTACCAGGAGAGCATGATATGTCCTTCCCACTCTTTCCTTCTCAAGTAATTGATGGAAAATTAGTATTTAGGAGATAGTGTATTGGGATTGGAAAAAAGAAAAAAGTCAATTCTTGGGATTATTGGAATAATTGTTATAGCTATTGGTATTGGTTCTTTCTTTTTCTTTGATGAATCTGCTGGTAGAGAACCCATTAAAATCGGAGTAACTTTGTCAGAAACTGGACCAGCCAGTGGAATAGACATAGAAACAAGGGATGGAATGCTAATGGCCATTGACGAGATTAATTCTCATGGTGGGATAAATGGAAGACTCGTTGAACTAATTTTTGTAGATAATGAAACTAATCCAGAAAAAGCAAAAAAAGATTTTCTTGAAATAGAAGAAACTCATGCACCATTACTGTATATTTCTTCAACAAGCACTATCGCTACTGCTATCGCTCCATTAGCTGAAGAACGTGAAGTTGTCTTAATGATATTTGCAACTGCAAGAGAATTAACAGTAGACAAACAGTGGGTATATAGATATTTTCCAATGGCTGATGTTGAAGCAGTTCCAATATTGCAAATTCTTGACGATCTGGATACCCAGAATTTAGGGATTCTGTATCAAAATGATGAGTATGGCAGAGATCTCTCAAATGAAATTGCTACAAGGTTTGAAAATTCTGAAAGAATAGTTTCTAAAGAACCCTTTGAACCCAATGCAATTGATTTCAAAGAGAATATTGCAAAACTGCAAAATGTAGATGCAATTTATGTGGTAGCATTTCCAGACTATGTAGAAATAATCTTCAAACAGCTACGCGAAGCTAACTATTCAGGAGAAATTCTAGCGCCCCTAGATGCTGTGACATTCAAGATCATCGACATGCTTGAAGCAGACGGACTATATTTGGCTGCTCCAATAATCTATGATACTAAATTCCTATTTGCCAGTACGGTGTCGGAAAATTTTGAATCAAGATACAATAAACAGTTTGATTTTAATGCAGGACTCGGTTATGATATAATTAGACTTTTAGGCGGATTATTAGAAAATGAAGAACTTACTAGAGACAATGTAAAGCGCATTCTAGATGAGGGTTTTATTTATTCAGGGGTATTTGGAAGCATTGATGTTTTACCAGGAGAGCATGATATTGCTTTCGGACTTTATCCTTCTAAAGTAGTTGATGGGAAATTAGAATTTAGGAGATAGAGTTGATAGGCATAAGCACACAAATAATTTCGATTTTTCTTCTCGTTACTGCTATATTTGTAATCTTTGCCACGTTTTCAATAACTACAGGCCAAGATTTCATACAACAATCAGTGGGTCAAAGCTCACTGTTATTGGCACAAGACATGGCCAGATTCATAGAATTTGGAGTTTCTAATAATATTAATGACCTCATTGATTTTTCTAAAACAGATATTGTACAAAAAACACTCTTGGAATCAAATCAAGAGTTTGAAAATCTAAGTGACATACAGGACTATATTGATCAACAAGATGATGCTTGGGTATCTACCCCATATGAAACAATAACACCATTCATGCAATCACTAATTTCAAATGAACTAGCAGAAGACCTGAAGAAAAATTTCGTAGAAAAAATTAATCCAAGAACAGGTCACAGTGCTTTTGCTGAATTGTTTTTAACAAATGAATATGGTGCAAATGTTGCACAATCAGGAAAAACAACAGATTATAGACAAGATGATGAAGATTGGTGGCAGGAAGCAAAAGCTAATGGAATTAGCATAGGCAAAACTGAATATGACGAATCTGCTAAAACAGATATTATTTCTATTGGGATAAAAATTACAGATGAAGATGGAAACTTTGCTGGTGTTTTGAAAGCAGGACTTTCTGTTAGATCCATTATTCGAGAGGCTGAGATTTTTACTCAATACGAGGAAACAACTCAAGTAAACATAATTACAGAGGAAGGACACCTCATTTATTCAACAAAGGCATTTAGATTTAATGAAAATATTTCTGATCATAGCTTTTTTGAGAAATTACAAAGCGGTCAACAAGGAGGATTTTTTGTTGATGAAGGGGAATTTAAAAAAGAATTAGTTGCATATTCGCGACCTTCCAATCTTCAAGTTATGGGAGAGCAAGACTGGATTTTTGTCATTAAACACGAGATTGGAGAAGTTGGAATTTTGTCAGGAATGCTTACATTACGAGATAGAATGATAATCAATTCTCTAATTATTGTTGGAGTAGCAATAGTAGGGGGAATTATTTTTTCAAGAAGCATTTCTCATCCAATTAAAAAATTAACTTACTTGGCAAAGGAAATCGGTAAAGAAAACTTTGATGTTAAAGTAAATCTCAAAGGTAGAGGTGAGATTGCTCAACTAGTCAAGAATATGCAAGAAATGGGAATTGCATTAAAGAATGCTAAAAAAGACAAAGATGAATTTATTGCGATGATTTCTCACGAGTTAAAAACTCCTTTGACCCCAATCAAGATTTATGCCACCACTCTTAAGAAACCAAAAGCGTTCGGAGAATTAAACCAAAAGCAAATAGAAGCTGTAGATGGTATCCATTTTAACGCGCTTCGACTTGAAAGGCTGATTGAAGACTTGCTTGATGTACAAAGACTTGAGACAGGAAGAATGATGTTTTTAAAGGAAAAATTTTCTGTTAATGAAGTTTTGGATGAAGCTGTAAAAGATTATCAAATTATGTCTCAAGAGAAAAACATTCAAATTTCAAGTAAAATAGATGGAAAAATTATCCTCTACAGTGATAAAAAACGTATTGACCAGGTTTTAGATAATCTGGCTCGAAATTCCATTGATTTTGTACCTAAAAATACTGGAACTATTCAAATTTTTGCTGAGAAAAATAATGATAATGTGTTATTTACAGTAAAAGATAATGGCCAAGGAATTTCAAAAGAAGCACAAAAAAAACTGTTTGCGAAATTTTACCAGGCAGATACTAGTGTAACAAGAAGACACGGTGGCACAGGTTTAGGTCTTGCTATATGCAAGGGAATAGTTGAAGGATTAGGTGGAGAAATTTGGTTGGAAAGTGAAGAAGGAAAAGGGACAAATGTTTATTTTACGATTCCAAACAGTGGATTACAATGAAAATATTGATAGTAGATGATGATATTGAGCTTACAAAAGCAGTAGTATCTAGCGTATCAAGTTTTGGTCATGATGTTCAATCTACAAATGATCCTAGAGAAGGTCTGAAATTAATTAGAGAACAAGATCAGGATATGGTAATTTTGGATTTATCAATGCCAGAGTTTTCTGGGATTGACATAGTAAAAGATCTTGCAAAAGATGGCAAAATTAAAGAAAAAAAGATTGTGGTAATGACTGCATCAGCAGTTCATGAGGACGAGTTAAAGAATTTGGTGGATCTGGGGGTTCATTCTGTCTTACGAAAACCTGTAGACATTGACGTCATGCTAGATAAAATTGACGAAATCGGTTCGTCATAAATTATTTTAGCACTTGCTTCGTGATGACAAATTCTTCCAGTCTATCTCTCATATGCATTATCTTTTCCTTTACATCATCATACTCTGAAAACTCTAGCTTTTCTTTATTTTTCGATGGAGAAAGTTGTTCAATGAAAGTGAAAAGGTTATCAATTTGGGTTGCCAACATGGGATCTAGAATATCTACTGCCAAAGATGTTGTGTGCCTTACTTTTTCTATAATTGCATGAATTGCTATTTCTTCTAATTCTAACCTGGAGTATTGGTCATCTGTATCGATATTTTCTTTATTTAATACAATCCTGTTCATCATTCCAAGACGCAAAAGAATTGCATTGAAGCTACTTTTCGTACTTGCTAACAAGTAATCTCGGCGACGATTACTAGAGTATTCTTGCGCATCAAGAATTTTTTGTATTGCGATGCTGTTTTCTTTTAATTGCTCTGTATTTTCTTTTAATTGCTCATGATTTCTTTCTAATTTTAGGTTGGTGCGATGTGATAAAGTATGAAGTAAGATTCCAAGACCACCGCCAATAGCAGCCGCAAAAATTACTTTCATCCAACCAGAAAGATCACAACCTGCTTTAATTTCAAATATTTCACATCCCTCAGAAACTGCGGCGAATGCTGAATCAAATAACAAGATAGTTGAAATGAAAAAGGCAAATGCAATTAGTGATAGATGTTTTTTCATTACTTTAGCACCTCTTTGGTTGTAACAAATTCTTCCAGCCTATCTCTCAAATGCATTATCTTTTCTTTTACATCATCATACTCTGAAAACTCTAATTTCTTTTTATTTTTCGATGGAGAAAGTTGTTC
>JADFOW010000025.1 GCA_022562615.1 Nitrososphaerota archaeon | reverse complement strand
AAAGGGAATAGTTAAACTGGGATATTTTATGAGACCTTTTAGTTATTCTAGACATTCTCCCTCTGAAAATAACAAAGGAAAACAAGAAGAGCAAACTATGAAAAAATCACAAGATTCTTCCTCTGGACTCATTTTTGATAAGAGGATAAAGGTGATTGAAATAATGAGTAGTGGACTTGTCACGATCAAAAGAAACGAGGATCTGAAAATTGCCTGTAAAACTTTTCTAGAAAATCATATTGATGGTGCTGGAGTTGTAGAAAGAGATGGAACTCTTTGTGGGATTCTTAGTAAAACTGACATAACTCGTGCAGTAGCTTCTATGAACTAATTGAGGAACATAAAATAATTCGAATCAATTTACTAAATGAAGCTAGTATTTTTATAATAAATTAGAAATCTTTTGCACTAGAACAAGTACTAAGTATCATTCCCTCCTAATTTAGTATGTTTGAAAAAAAATCTTAAACGCGGTCTTATAATAGCTGGAATAGTTATTGGGGGAATAATAATTGTTCAAATTGCTAATCTTGCATATTTTTTGAGTGAAAATTCAGTGTATAAAGTTGCAAGTGAGGACATGGAACCAATCTTAAAAGTAAATGACGGGGTGATAGTAGACATGACGGTACCATTTGACACCCTTGAAATTGACGATATCATAGTTTTCCTCAGGCCATTAGGCCATGATAGAACAATAATAACGAGAATCGTAGAAATTACCACAGATTCTGGAGAAGAGAGAATCATTAGAACAAAAGGCGATGCAAACAATGCCTCAATTCCTGGAACAGACTTTCCAATAACTGAAAAAGAATACATTGGAAGGGTTTCTGAAATTCTTAAACCGTATAAACCATTACCATACAGCCTTGGTAAATAATTCATGTTATAGTCTATGCAGGATTACCAAGCATAATCTTATACAAGATTAGGATTAATTGTCAATTCTTATCCTTCCCAAAAAATAATTTCAAAGGTCTTACGGTTTCGCACACCCCTAGAAACCAATAAAAGTATTATAAGATAACTTTTGAATTAGCTGATGATTAAAGAAGCTATGTCTGAAACATGATGAGTTTGCCGAATTATGAAGCATTTTAATTCTCTAACTTGAATAAACCTCTACATATCAGACCAAGCTGATTGTATTATTGGAAAAATCAAAGGACATAGTGACCCATGCGAAAGATTTTGCACGTGAAAAGCACAAAAATCAAAAAAGAAAAGATGGCATTACTCCTTTTTATGACCATTTAGAGGGGGTGGTAAATCGATTAAAAAATTTAGGAATTTCAAACCGCAATGTTTTAAGTGCAGCTTGGCTTCATGATACAATAGAAGATAGCAATACTACTTTTGATGAAATTAATGAAATATTTGGAAATATAATTTCTGTCTTGGTCCTATCATTAACGAAGGATTTCAAGTTGCCTATAAAAGAAAGAGAATTCCAATATATTCAACAATTAAAAAATTCACCAATTGAAACCAAAATAATAAAATTTTGCGATATTTCAGGTAATCTAAAAGATATAGCAAATGCGCCCATATCCAAAACTCAAAAAAACAAGCAAGTGAAAAAATTATTCCGTTATCTAAGAGTTATTAAAAAAGAGATATCGGAAAATAATTCAGATTATCCAAAAATACAAGAACTGGTTGCCGGAATAAATTCAGTTGGTTCTAAATTCAAACAAAGGCATATTATAATTTGAAATTTACAAATTTTTTTGTTCGGATTTAAAATTTAAAAATATATTTTTTCTACAAAAATCTGTATTTTATAAGATTACCAAATTACCCAAAAATTCTCCAGAATATTTAATTAGGTACAAGACAAAAAAATTAAAGAATTAGAAAATAAAAAAAGCCTAGACTCAAGATAAAAGCTCTCTAAATGTAGTTCAACATGGTATTGAAAAATATCGATAATGGATGGACAGACTCAAATCCCTTTTTCCGGTCAATTTTTTTGACGAAAATATTTGATGTAAAATTATACTTCCATGCTTGTTTTAAGAAGATTTTTCCTAACTAAAATAGGGATTTTGTAAAACGCCCCCAAAGCCAAAGCATCCGAGGCACGATAATTTCTCAAAATTACATCTTTTTTACCTGTAAAGTAAAGATTTGCACGCAAAACTTCACCACTTTCATAAATTTTGACTTTAACCAAGACTAGTTCACTTTCTTCACAAATCTCCTCAATCATTCTGTAAATTGAAGGTACAAAATCTTCCGAGTCTTCAGAAAAGCTAGAAATGTGTTTCGCGACTTCTCCCGAAAATGCTCTCATGTGAAATTCTTTTCCATCAGTTGCTTTAAGAACAACCATACCTTCAACGGCATACGGATCTACAAATCCAATATAATCAATTTTAACTGATTCATAATCCGGCTCTTGTTCTTGAAGAATATCCATTGTATTATTTAGGGTGGCAGTTTTATGCTTATAAACTGTAATAAAATTATGTCTTTACAATCAGGTTTACTCTAATTTTCCAACATTCTTTTGTTCTTTAATAATGATTTAACTATATTAGAGTATTCTGCTTTAAAGACAGAAAAAAGGTAAAACTGAAAAAACGTCAGTATGATTGATGTGTATTTTTCAAAAGATCAAAATTGATACACCCCAAATTATTTAAAATGAACAATAAATGAAAGTTTAATGTCGACCAATCCTGAAAAGGCGGTATCATACATACTTACAAAATCAGTATCCGAATACATGAACAAGGAAGTACTGTTACTAAACCAAAATACACAAACCAGAGATGCAACAAGAATGCTTCAGCATTATGAAACCAACGACATTGTGGTAACTGATGAAAACAGGGATCCCATTGGAATCGTAACTGATCAAGATATTTTAAGGAAAGTTAGCGATGTCACAGTTTACGCAGAAGCTACCATATTAAAGGATGTAATGAGTAGGCCGTTAATTGTAATTTTTGAAAAAGCAACATTACAAGATGCACTACACAAAATGCGAGATAACAATATTAAAAAATTACCTGTGCTTAATAAAAAAAAACAAGTTGTTGGAATGATTTTTCAAGCAACTATTGCAAATGCCATAAGAGCAGCAAGTACAAAACCACCACGTCTTCTAAGCCCCCCAATCAAGGCAATTTTAGGAAATTTAGGTTTTGTTTTACAATTTGCAGGAGTTTTGCTACTCATTCCGGCCATAGTAGCAACACTACTAGCGGAGACAGATATTGCTACAGGAATTTACCTCAATACAACCTTATTACTTGCAACAGGATTTTTCCTCAATTCATATGGAGAAAAGTCGAGTCTTAATCTTCGACAAGCTTCAATTCTAGTGTTTTCTAGTCTGTTCTTATTAACCCTCTTTGGAACAACACCATATCTTTATGTTTCAAATCCTGATTCGACTCCTGTAGAGGCATTTTCAAATGCCTTCTTTTCAAGTGCTTCAGGATTTACCACCGGAGGAATTTCTTTGTTTGATGAGCCTGAGAATTTACCTCAAAGTTTCACTTTCTACCGAAGTTTCACCCAACTCGTAGGAGGAATGAGTTTCATCTATCTTGTGATCACTGCATTTTATCCCGAATCAAAACTCCGATCTATGAGAGGTTTTATTTCAGGTAAAACGTTACACATGAGGGAGTTATTTGGCACAATTACGATAATTTTTGCTTTGTATATTGTAATAGTCGCGTTACTATTGTGGGTTTTCGGTGAAAGAAATCTAATGGATAATTTTTCATTAGCAATGAGCACATTATCTACTGGAGGTTTTCTGCCAACTTCAACAATTTTAGATGATCTCCTTTGGCAAGAGGAAATAGTTTTGATGGGGGCAATGATTCTTGGTGCATTACCGTTTACGTTTCACTATGCATTTGTAAGAAAAAAATTCCTTTCTCCGAAACTTGGAAAAGAAGTGTTAGTATATTTTGCAATCTTAACTGGTGCAACATTGTTGTTTATGGCAATTAGTGGATTCGATCCTTTAGATAGCGCATTTTATTCCGTATCTGCTAGTACTACTGCAGGGCTTCAACAAGAAAGTTTGTCAGAATTAAATGCAGGAGCACATGGAATTTTGGTTGTCTTAATGTTTATTGGAGGATGTGGTTTTTCAACTGCAGGAGGCATAAAAATATTCAGACTATTTCATTTGAAAAATCTTCCAAATGTATTGAAGAAAGCAAAACGTAAGAAGTTGTCTAATGATACAAAAAAAGAAATTTATTCAACGTTGATAATTTTGGCTCTATTTCCAATAATTACTGTAGTCACTGCAGTACATTTGGCTGAAATTGAGAATGTTAGTTTTGAAAACGCATTTTTTGAATCGGCAGGGGTAATAACAACAGGAGGGCTTTCTGCAGGAGTAATTGATTTCGATACCGATCCTGCAACAAAGATTGCTCTAGGGTTCCTGATGATTTTTGGAAGACTGGAGATAATTGCAATTATCTATATTTTCGTTCCTAAATTAAGCTAGATTATACTGAAAAAATAAAGATAGAATTTAATTCGATGGGGATAGAGTCAACCCATGAAAAAGGAGTCTATCGGTGGTAGCAAAAGTGGTAAAAAATTAATGATTATAGGATTTATTTCAATAGCAATTTTATTTTTAATTTTTTCGAGATATCAAGATCCTGAGTTAATCACACCAGCTGCGCTTGATTCAATTCAAAGATTCGCGTATGGGTTTTATATTGTATTGTTGGCATGCTTTGGTGCAATTACTTATGGACTTTACATTTTTCACAGAGAAAAAGTAGAACGAAAAGAAAAAGATCTTTTCACAATAATTGCTCTTTCAACTTGGAATTCAAAATCAAGGAAAATCTTTATTGTAACGTTTGTCTGTTATGGTATTTTCTTTTCCTTAATTTCTGGAACTCTGGTTTATCAGCCAGAAGTAAACTTTTCAATACATTATGGTGCAATTATCCCCTCGGGATTTGTGGCGCCTTGTTGTGATGAACCAGGATACATGCCAAAAATTATTGTGTATCTAACAGATCATGTAGGTCTTCAAATTGTTCCAATAAATCTTGTCTTGCAGGTTTTAGTATCTTATCTTGTCGCCCTAAATACTTCCATTGCAGTAAGTGCGTTTACAATCTCAAGGAAAGGGAGCGGGATTAGTACAATTGGATCAGCCACTGGTTTGTTTATCGCATGCCCAACATGTGCAGGTACTTTCTTGTCTATTTTTGTGGGTACTGCAAGCGGAATTGCATTAACTGTTGCGTTGACCCAGTTGCAAACACTATTTATTGCAATTGCTATTCCTGTTTTGCTTATTACACCATTTGTGATGGCTAAAAAATTACGAAATGCTGATGGTAGTTGTAAAATAGACCCTACTCTATGAATTTTTTTACTTCAGGAATTTTGTAATTTCCAATATCATATCCTTCTTTTCGTAGATATTTCAAGGTCAGTTTGTAAATTAGCTCGTCGTGATCTACTTGATCCAAAATTTCACTCCACAAGATTTTTCCTTTTTGATTAATTTGTTTTATGAAATCAGAATTCATAGATTCAGCAATTTCTCGGCATTGGTCAAATGTCTTTCCATTTTTGTAGGCTCGTGTTCTTCGATCACAACTTTCCATAAATTACATAATTCTAATTTGTAAATAAACTTGAATAAAGTAAAATAAAATTTTGAAAAAATCACCTCAGTCAAATATTAGAAAGAATATCAATCACCATGGGAATTAGAACAATTTCTGATTATGTACAATTTTTCATTAATTTAGAAATGGGAAATTCTGTATCTTTTTTGAGCTTTGTGAACAATGAAAAATTGGTTTTAAAACACAAATTACAAAATAAAGAAATCAAAAAAGAGTCTGTTTTAGTAGGATTAAAAATCCTAGATGAAATAACCTCAGAAATACAATCAACTGGGGAAAAAATGGTTTTAGAGAAATATTCTGTTGTTAAAAATTAAACTGAGCTTACAAATTTGAAATTAATTTAATTTATAATTGATTTATTTTTTCTAACACAATTTTAAATATTTCGTCATTATCTAATAGAATGTAACGCAGGTTATTTTCTTCGCAAGCTTGGCCACTTTCCGTATCCCTTGTGACTAAAATCATATCATTTTCCCGAGCGTAGTTAATAACAGAATAATCAGTACGTAATTTTTTTCCTTCAATCCTTAGTTTTTTTACGCTATATGCATCAAATCCCATTTGCTGAAGTTTTTCATCCCATCCATCATCCATTTCATCAATCAAAATTTTGGGTTTTGGCATTAAGAATGATTAAAAAAAAATCAATATTAGTGTAAAGCTTTGATATAAAATCGCATAATGGATTACCCATAAAATTTATCAGATAAATCAAAAATTTTTGATTTTAAAACTCTAAAGATCAGAAGTTATTTTTTTAATGCGAGTTATTATTCGTATTTTTGTATCTATTGGCATCTCGGGCTCCATTGTAAAGTACAAAGTATTGCGTTTGGCATACACCACCATTTGTGTAACTTTTTCTCTTTCTACATGTACATATCGAACCTTTCCTAGAGATTTGTCAAATTCTTTTCTCATAGCTCTTCTTTGAGCAACCTGTTTGCAGAAATGTTCTTCCTCTTTTTGGGACTTTAGAGATGTTTTACCGTCCTTCATTATTGCCTCACGTATACTGCCTTTAGAGTCTATAATAGCTGCAAACCTCATTTTCGGATCTAAATTTATGATATCTTCAACAATATTTAGAAAATCAAATTTATTTACTGCCAATAATACGAAGGTAAATTTACTAAATATAATCTATTGAAATTGTTATATCAAAATAAAAATGAACTGGTTTAAAAGATTAAAAATTTAGAGCGTTAGATTAACCCTTGATTTTTGAATGAATATTATACTAGTAATGGCAACACCTAAAACTATTATAGATAAAACTCCAAACTCAGGTATTATTTTGGTCCCAACAATAGTAAGGACCTTTGAAGTATCAGACAATTCTATTTCAATAGTATTTACATCGTCACCTGGAATATATTCAAAATCAAGACTTTTTTTATCATCCACGAAAATAACAAAAGGGCCTTCGATGAGCTCAGAAGGCAGTAACATCATTAGGTTGTGATCAATTGATTTAGCATCACTTTCCAGCTGAAAAGTAATTGATTTTTGTTCTTCATTTATTCTTGCATTAGGTATAATTCCACTATACTGGTAATCCACATTAAATGATGAAAGGCCGTCACCAGTATTCTTTCCGATGTCAGGAATAATCTTGTACCCAACATTGGTAACCGTGACAACCCCAATCATCCATGGATGAATAAAGCAATAATATGGAAAACGCCCTTTTTCAGGAAATGTGAATTTATAAAATTCTCCGGGATCTAAATCAGTCACACCAAAAACACCGTCTGGTCCATCTTCGATAGTACCTGACTCAATAGCATGTATTGCTTGACCTCCATTTTTCCAGACTATAGTATCCCCTACTAAAATTTCTATATCGCCTGTTGCAGCACCTGTTTTTTCATTTTGCCAAAAATATGGTGCATCAGGACTTGAAGATCCTGACGGCATGTTAATATCATAAGTTGTTGCATAAACACTCTCAAAAAGTTGAATTGAAATTAAAGCACCCATGATGAAAACAAAATAAACTTTATTCATATCTTTTGTAAAGTGATTTTATTAAAATTGTTTTCTTTTTTAATCTTATTTACAGATAACATTGTAAGAAAATTTTTCAAACAATAAGATATTGGAGTTTATTAGGTGCTCAAGGAATACACAAGATATGAAAGCTGGTCCAGCTGTAACCATACCGGGAATAATTATGATAATCTGTGGTCTGGTATTGTTTTATTCAATCCAGAGTGATCCAAATTTGGATCAATTACTGCGTTTAGTAAAGCATGGCGGAACATTTGTTGGTTTAATGGGTATAGGGGTAATGATAGCGGGAATTTTACTTTATTTGATGGAAAGAGAGCAACCACCAATTCAAGAAGATTTTGATGTTTAATGAATATTCAAAAAAATCTGTAATTCAAACGCTCAATAGTACTTTTTGTATTGTAAAGAAGTGATTACAAACTTTCAAGTTTTTTCTTTTCGCTTTCTTCATAAATATTATAATTGCTACTAATTTTCTTTTAAGGTAACTTCCCGTGATTTGGCTTTGGAATTTGGTTTAAATTTGATTTAAAATTTTTAAAATATCTTTAAAAGAGCCTTCTTCAAAATTTATGAGAATTTATTTTGCTTTTACCTCCAATGACAATATTTGTTTTAGAAATTATACTCTTTTTTATCATTTCATATTTTTTTGTTTAGCTGAATATCCTCATTGTCCCAAGTTAGACGGAACTTTCCAGTTACTCTAAAGAGATTAAGTTTTCCTCCTTTTTTGAATTGTAACCGGTATGAAATCTGAGAAGTAGCCATAATTTCCAGAGATACATTGTCTTGGATAGTTTCAAAAGTAATAGGAGTGGTAGAGATTTGCTTCCATTCATCTGGCTCAAAATCAACGTATAGTTTAGTATACAATAATCCCATTCCAGTCATTGTAAAACATACCAAAATAAAAACCACTGTTGAAGAAGATAATGAACCATAGGAAATAACAAATTTTAGATGCTAATTTTCTTAAAAGATAGCTTGACCTAATTTCAATTAAACATATGCCAGATAAAAATATCACTACTTATTGACATAAAGTATAATGAATACTACGTAGCCTTTTTTAATTATAATTTGTAAAGAGAACAGTAGAGAAGTAGGACGATCTTTTGATTGATCTTATGACCATTCATTATGTGAACCTACTTCCCGATCTACATGGCTGATGATTTCTAATTGGCTAAAAGGATTACCAATATTTCGTTCATCTTTTTAGGAATTTTTTAAAAATTAATGAAAGACATCGTCATCTGGTTGTTGTAAAGATTCACTGAATTCTGAATCGAGGACCAGTTTGTAGCATTTTTCAATATCTTCTTTTTTAATATGGGATATATTTTCAATATCTTCAAGGGTGATTTTTTGGGGAATATTTTTCGAAATTGCATATACACATACTGCAGATATTAAAAAAGGAGATTCATATCTAAATGGATTCTTATCTAGAAGATTCTGGTGGAGGTTTTGAGCATCAATGATATTTCTTTTATGGATTCCCAATTCGCAGCGAAATTCTTCATAAATTGCTTGCACTTTTTTATCAATCAACGTTTTAATTTTTTTTAAATAACTTATCAACTGATGATTGTTCAAAAGATACACATTTTCCTTTAAATTCGATTTGGTAAATTTTCAATTTCAAAGGGACAAAAGATTGCACTAAAGAGAATTTTAACCTTAAAAACAAAAAAAAGTGTTAGTTCAGACTTGAGTTTCCCCTCGGGGTCTGAACCGATATCAGAGTTTAAGACCAAAAACGATTAGTTGTTTGGTGACAACTCTATTTTGACTGTTTTCTGTAGAGAGTATACGGAAAAATCAGTATTAAGAATCTGTTTGTTTAGAAAAATGCACAAACTTTTGTTAAATTGAAAATTAGGTTTTCAGAAAATTGAAATTTATTCCTTGTCGATAAACTCGCTAATTCCGGGCGGTTCTGGTGCTAACCCTTTTCTCTTTCTAATATCAGCAATAGCTGTTGCAAACATGGATTTTGGAACTTCAGACCACTTTTTGAAGGACGTATTCCAAGTAGCCCTTCCTTGAGTTTGACCCCTCAGGTCGTCAGATAAAGTAAAAGTTTCAGAAGCTGGAATCTCACCAATAATTATGCTGCTTGCGCCTTTTTGTTGCATGTCAAGTACTTTACCTCGCTTTCCAGAAAGAACGGTTGCAACATTTCCTACCAGATCAGTTGGAATTCTAACTTCGATTGCAAGCATTGGTTCAAGTATTGTAGTTCCTGCGGTAAGCACAGCGCCCATACATGCACGTCTTGATGCAGGTCCTAATTGTGACAGTCCTCGGTGAGCCGTATCTTCATGAGGAACAAAATGAGTAAATGTGAATTTACAATCTCTCATCTGTTCTCTGCATAATGGACCTTCCTTCATAACATCCTCAAAACCGGAATTAATTGAATCAGTAGATTCGTGAACAAACTGAACACCTCTAGTTCCATTTATGAGTACATTCCCACGGGAATCAAATTTCATTACTCTCTTGATAGTGTCAGTATCCCATCCTTCTTTCTTTAAAAGATCTGCAACCACTTTCTTATCTTTCAAGTCACTAATTTCCCCAGTTCTGAGCATTTGTGCAATATTTGGTTCTATGGGTTCAACTTTCATGAAAATTTTATTGTGCCTATTTGGGGATTTTGCCATTATTGGTTTGCAGCTCCCCTTTACAGTTTCTCTGTAATTGATGAGTGGTTCAGATATTATAATCTCAACTTTTGCATCTTGGATACGGTGTGTAGCTACATCAAGGTGAAGAACCCCCATACCGGCAACAATAGTTTCACCGCTTTCTTCGTCAATTTTTACAACTAAATTAGGATCCTCAATTGTGAGTTGTTTTAGAACTTCTACCAATTTAGGTAAATCTTTGGGATGTTTTGGCTCAATTGCAACTTGAACTACTGGCTCTGAAACATATTTGACCCCTTCAAACATTGGTGTTTCTTTGATTGATGAAAGAGTGTTACCAGCCCTAACTTCGGTTAATCCAAGTAATGCTGGAATATTTCCAGCACCAAGTTCGCCTACTTGTTCTCTTAGATTTCCCATGAAAAAGTTTACAGATTGAATTCGTCCTTCTCTTTTTAAATCGATAATATTGATAGTTTGACCGTCTTTGATTGTTCCAGAGAACAATCTACCAATTGCAACAGGACCTGCAGCAGGATCCAATACCATGTTTACAACCATCATAATAGTTGGTCCGTCGTCACTACATGCTAAAAGTGCCTTGCCTATATCAGAATCAAGATCACCTTTCCAGATTTTAGGAATTCTATATTTTTGAGCAACATGTGGAGGAGGATGGTGTTTAACCACCATTCCCAAAACGGCATCAGCCAAGGGAGCCTTTTCCACTAATTCGTCAACTTTTTCGTTTTGATACGCGTCAATGACATCTTTGAATGAGATGCCTCTTTCTTTCATAAGGTCTACATTAATTGCCCATCGGTCTTTAGCAGAACCAAATGTTACACTGGAGTCCTGAATTGAAACCTTCCATTTTTCTTTGTATTCAGGTTCACCATAAGTTTCTATAAGTTGATTAAAGTTAGAAACCACCGACGCTAGAGTTTCCTGCATTTTCTCAGGAGTCAATCTAAGCTCTTTGATGAGCCTGTCTACTTTGTTGATGAAAAGAACTGGTTTTACCCTTTCCTCTAATGCCATTCTTGTAACTGTCTCAGTTTGAGTCATTATGCCTTCTACAGCATCACAGACAACTACAGCTCCGTCAATTGCTCTAAGGCTTCTAATTACTCTACCACTAAAGTCAACGTGTCCCGGAGTATCAACCATGTTAATGACATATTCGGTATCTTTTTGAGTAAAGTGTAACGTTATATTTGCCTGATAAATTGTAATTCCTCTTGCTTGCTCTTCTTTATCAAAATCCATTGCCAAGGCTTTTCCAGCAACAGATGGAGCAATAATTCCAGAATTGGCCAACAAACTATCACTCATAGTTGTTTTGCCATGGTCCACGTGTGCAATAACACCAAAGTTTCGAATTTGATCCTTATTTTTAATAATCTTTAGGACTTCAGTTGTTGACTTGTATTTTACCATATTCGAAAAACCGAGATGCTCAGCTATTAAATCTTGTGAGAAAAATTAAATCAGTAGATCATGTTATCGCTAACATTTCGTAGTTTTTTTGCCAAAACAAAATGACAATCTTTTTTGTGTCTTTTTTTAGCTTCAAAAAGTGGTAATAATTGAGAAAAATACGTATAGAAAATAATTTGAAAAATTTTATTTTTAGAATCAAAGGCAGGACAAATTATATTTAGGCCAATGTTTTTCAAATTTTTCACAAGATGCTCATTATGAGCATTTTTTTCTTCAAAAATAATTACGGTGTCACCTTTTTTTGCAGAAAATAATCCCATATGAGAAAATTGTTCAATTCGCTCAAAATGAGCATCATAACCAAGAAGCTCATAAAATTTTGCTGCACAATACATTGCAACAGGATATGTATGCATGTTTCCAAGGACAAAAATTCTTTTTCCAATTTTTGACTTTTTAGCATCAGAATAAGCTTTTTTGAAAATATCGTTATTTTTTGGAACAGTGATTGGTCTAACTAGAGAAATACAAGTTAGTGCACTTTCCAAAAAGCTGATACTTCCTGCTGTAAAAACATCCGAATTAGGGAATTGCAGTATAATAGATTTGTTGCAAGATGTTGCAAGCCTGCTTTTGGCTTTAGAGGTTATAGCAATCGTACTCTTTGCCATCTTTGCGGCTTTGATATTTGAAATGGTGTTTCCAGAAATTGAAACGAAATAAACTGTTTTATTTTTTGTAATGGATTTGTTTTTGAGTAAATCTAAAGGGTCCATTGATTTTACCCTAAAATTTGAAAAAGACTCTGCAAGCATTGCAGAGGCTAATGAATCGCCACTTCCGGTGAAAATTGTATTTTTTTGTTGATTAGAAGAGATAGGCTTTTGCTTTTTGAATTTCTTTAAAAATTCTGATTGTGATTTAACGTCATTTTCAAAGGCATCGATTGTTTTCACATTATTTGCAAGGAACATTCCATATATTAGAAAAACGATTGATCAAAGATAAAATGATCCTTGGTTTCCAATACTGTATATGGTGTTAAAGTCTTGAATGCTCACTTTTCTGTCAAGTTTTGATTTTTATAAGGAACTTTTAGAACCTTTCTGTGGAAATTTCTGTAGGACATACCCCTGATTCAGATGATGCATTCATGTTTTTTGGTATGTTTACAGGTAAAGTGACTTCACCCGATTTTCAAGGCAACCATGTCATTGAAGATATTGAGAAATTAAATAGAAAAGCTACAAATCCTACACTTGACGTAACGGCAGTTTCAGTTCACGCTTGTGCATATATTCCTGGATATACAATCTTGCGAAGTGGAGGAAGCTTTGGAATTGGATATGGTCCCATTGTGACATCCAAAAAACAGATGACTCTAGATGAGATAAAAAACTGTAAAATTGCAATTCCTGGTAAAATGACTTCAGCATTTTTGCTACTGCAATTAATGATAGGCAGGTTTGACTATATAGAATTGAATTTTAGCGATATTCCTAAAGCAATTAAGAATGAAGAAGTTGATGTTGGATTAGTTATACATGAAACCCAGTTATCATACGAACAAGAAGGCAATGTCAAAATTTTAGACGTTGGTGAGTGGTGGGATAAAACCACAAACGGATTACCTGTTCCATTAGGAATCAATGTAATGAAAACAAGTTTAGGCATGGATACCATCCAAAAATTTGACAAGTACCTACAGGCCTCAATAGAGTATGCACTAAATAATTTTGATGATGCAATGGATTATTCAATGCAATACAGCAGAGGAAAACCACGTAAATTGATTGAAAAGTTTGTAAAAATGTATGTCAACCAAGTGACTGTGGATATGGGGGAAAATGGAGAAGAATCAATCAAAAAGATGTTTGAAATGGCAAGAAAGAAAAATCTTGTACCGGAATTTAGTCTAAGCATAGCCATCAAGTAATTATACTACAAAAAATTTTGAGAAATAATGGGTGACGGAATAGGAGGTTCGATAATTGCGTTTTTATCAAACAATGCATTTGAGCTGTTAATCACTCACCATCGTAAAGACAACAAAGAAGAATATGGAAAAACAGAAAAAGTCATTATTGCAAAAATAGACAATCCAGATAGTCCACAGTATGAAGAAAAAACTCAGATAGATTTGGAGCGAGCCCTCAAGGGTAGATTTGTAACCTGTAATGTGCAATACAGAGATTCAAAGACAGATGCCCTTGTTTGTAATGTATTTGTTCAAAATCCACCAGAAGGATTCAACTAATCCTCCTTATGCCTCCACTTTTTGTTTCAAAATTCATGGCTAAGGCCATATCTAAAAAAGATAATTAGCGAATGGAGAGAAAAAGAACCAGTTTGATTATTTGGTCAAGAAAGTAATGTCAACTAAATCTCTGAATTTTTGAAAAATATGAAATGGTGATGATTGGAGACGCTTACAAATTGAAATCAACAATTTAGTTGTAATTAGACATTGCAGACACGAAAATAAAAATTGTTGTTCAATTACCAACGATGGCCCTAAAAACTATTTTTTAAGACACTTGCAATCACAATCAAACATTCCTGCTTTACCCATGCACTGATCATGATGTTCATGAAAACACTTCTCACATGTGACCATAACTTGAATCCTTGAATACGTTTTAAATTCCTTTAAATTTGCTTACTTGTGTTGATTCCTTATTCTATTTTCAAAGCCTATGGTAGAAATTGTAAATGTTGTGGTATCAGCTACCATAGATCAAAAACTAGATAATAAAATCCAAGAAAAATTTCAATATTCCTAATATATGATAAAATTCAACTTACTACGAAACAGATTGATTTTAGTGGATAAAAAAATTCTTGGAGGAGGACTGATAATGCTTATTGTGGGCATGGTTCTCTTACTAAGTATCAGTTCCTCCGTTCCAGCAGGAAATCCCGAAATGACCGAAGAGGAAATTATAGACCTGATAATAAAAGAGCAGGAAAATAAGGACATGAACATACTTGCCAGTATTTTAACAGGTGTGGGATTTTTGTTGGTATTAATTAGCTTTGGAGCCAGAAAAAAAACAAAAGGAAGCGCAAAAAAAGAAGAAAAAAAGCCAGAAACCTAGCTTGAAACCTTTTAATTCAAAAAAATATTTAATCTAAAATTTATTAATTACGTTAAAGAAGGTATCACGCTGAACTGGTTCTCTGCCAATTTCTTTTACCAAAATTTCTAGTTCATTAATCGAAGAAGAAGTAGATTTTCCTGCAGCACGGTAAACTTCTTCTGAGAAGGCTGTTCCGACCAAATCACTCCCTCCATTTGATAGGGCTACTTGGGCAAGTTTTTTCCCGTATGCCACCCAATAGACTGAAATATTGTTTAATACGTTTGCCAGCATCAGCCGAGAAATGGCAGTTATTTTCAAATCATAAACTGAAGAGCATTCATTGTTTACTAGATGTTTTTGTTCTAGTTCGGTATTGTCTAAACTGAACTTTAAAGGAATTAGTGTAAGAAATCCCCCAGTCTTCTTTTGCAATTCACGAATTTTTATTAGGTGATCAATTACATGTTCTGGTTTTTCGATATGACCGTAAAGCATTGTAACATTGCTTTTAATTCCGAGATTATGTGCTTCTTCAATAGTGTCAAGCCACTCTTGCCCTGTACATTTTCCCCTTGCAATTTTTGGCCTAATATCAGGATGGAATAATTCTGCTCCTCCCCCGGGCATTGAGTCAAGTCCGGCTTCCTTAAGTCTAGAAAGGATTTCCTTTGTAGAATTTTTTGTTAGTTTTGACAGGAAAAAAATTTCTGCAGCGGTAAGAGCCTTTATTTTTAATTCAGGATGATTTTTTTTAATTAGTTTCAGCATGTTCTCATAATAATCAAGTGGAAGGTTTGGATGAAATCCGCCAACAATGTGAACCTCAGTTGCACCCATTTGCTTTGCCGTTTCTACTCTTTGTTCAATTTGCTCCGGACTCAATGTATACGCATCTTCATCTCCTTCTTTTCTGTAAAATGCACACATCTGACAACTTGCGGCACAAACATTGGTATAATTCATGTAATAAGATGATGTGAATGAAACTTGGTCTCCAACTAATTTTTTTCGTGAATGGTCGGCTACTGCGCCTAAAATGTGTAGATTTTCATAATTCATCAACTCCAAACCATCATCATATGACAATTCTTCTCCTGCAATGGCCTTATCAAGTGCCTTGGAATCACGTACAAGTTGATCTAACATAAAATATCGTTGTTCTTTCTTGATATATTCCTTAACTGCGGAATAGTTAAGAAATAAGTATGCTTGAATTTAGTATCCTATATGGTAATGCCGCTTGTAGATGAGGATAAACCAAAGTGCTACTTATGTCATGAAGGTTTTGAGAACCTAGAAAAATTAAGGGAGCATCAAAATTCAATTCATAAAGATTTTTTTGAATCACACAAAAAAGAAATGAACCCTCAACCTGCCCCTGGGGATGTTACACTGTTTTAGATTTTTTCCTAAAATCTTTTAACAGATCTTGGGCAAGTTTTTTACTGATATTTGCAAGGTCATACTTACGGTCAATTGCTAGGGCTTTTTTGAAGTGTTTAATTGCATCGTTCAGATTTCCTATCTCTCCCAATGAAAGACCTTTGTATGCTAGAGCCATTGCACATTTTTTATCAACATTGATGGCCAAGTCATAACAGATTATTGCCTCAGAATATTTTTCTAAAGTATGTAATGCAGAGCCCTTATTGATTAGGGCATCAATGTTATATGGATTTATTTTTAGAGCTTTATCATAAAGTCGAACAGCTTGGTTAACTTTGCCAAGACCTTGTAATGTTACTGCCTTGTTTATTAGGGCGTTAATGTTTTTGGGGTCTTTTTGAATGACATAATCATATAATTTAAGAGCCTCCAAGTGATTCCCGTCCTCACATAATTCAAACGCTTGAGAGAGCATTGTTTCAAATTCTTTATCCAATTAGTTTTTGATAACACTCTGTTTATAATATAGATTAACAGATAGTTAATTCTAAAGATAGTATTTTGTTTTATAAGAAATTACAAGGATTTTTGTGGTAATTCAAAAGATGAATTAGTCGTAAATCATCAAGTCTTTCTCTTCAAGTAAATTATGAAGATTGTTTACTGAACGATATACGTCCTTTTCTGTTTTGGCCCCAGTGCAAACAAGTTTTCCTGACGAGAATACTAGAATTACGGTTTTAGGATCTAGCATTCTGTGAATTAGTCCTGGAAACTGTTCCGGCTCATACATGCTTCGTGGAACGGTTCTTGCTGCTTTTT
>JADFOW010000087.1 GCA_022562615.1 Nitrososphaerota archaeon | reverse complement strand
ATCTGAGACTCCATCCCAAGAAACTCCGGAATCTGAGACTCCATCCCAAGAAACTCCGGAATCTGAGACTCCATCCCAAGAAACTCCGGAATCTGAGACTCCATCCCAAGAAACTCCTGAATCTGAGACTCCATCCCAAGAAACTCCTGAATCTGAGACTAAAGTAGAAAACTCAACTAATGAAGTTGAGTTAGGAACACCAAATACTTCACAACAATAATTTCGTATTAGTACTTCAATTGAAGATAATCAGGCACTAATTCATCATAACATGTGTGCTGAATAGGCATGACATTTTTTTGAATGGTTGATTTAGGCACACATATCATCACCTAACAATAAATGAGAATATTGATTCTGTAACATTGAAGTACATACAACTTTTAATGTAATTTTTAGATCTCATATAATCATGCAATCTGCGGAATCTACCAAATCTAGTAAATCTATAGATCCAGAAACACCTAGTACTACAGAACAACAGACACCTAGTACTACAGAACAACAGACACCTAGTACTACAGAACAACAGACTACAACAGAACCAACAGATGTTAATGCAAAAACTCTTGCACAGCTAAATACGTTGATGGAAGAATCTCTTCAAATTTATGAATTAGAAGATCAAAAAACAAATGTTATTGATGATTTACATAATGCATTACAAGTAATTACTGAATTTTTAGGATTTTCAACCAATGTTCATCCAAGTATTTTTAATCTTCCTTCTGATGCCACCATAACAATGCTTCCAAATCTCAAATTAATAATTAAATTGGTTAACGGAAAAACTGAAACCAAAAATTTTTCTGATTACGCTCCTGAAGTAATCACACAAATTGTTGAATATGTTACTCCACAATTGTTAGAATTAATTAAAGTACAAAAATCTTATCTTACCGAAAAAATCACATTTTTACGTACGGCTACAAAACAACTTAACACTCTAAGCCAACTAAAAGAAAACCTACCATCAGGTTTAGTTCCTAAAGAGGAATAATAAAATTGCAAAATTTAATTGAGAGATTTAATTCCGTAAAGTATCTTAAAGTAAATTTAGAAAAAGAAATCACTGATACAGAACTTATAATTAAAGAATATTCAAATTTGTTAGGTGAAAAAATAAGAACAAATGAAAAATCATCATCTGATGATCCAGATTTTCTAGCACTAAAAGAAAAATTAGAAGGTAGTTCTTTTGATGATAAATCTAAGGATAAAAAATCTAAGGATAAAAAATCTAAGGATAAAAAATCTAAGGATAAAAAACAAGAAACTAAAAGTCATGATAAAAAGAAAAAATCAAAAAAAGGTCTTAGTGACAAGTGGTTTAATCTCAATGAAATTTTAATCTATAATGGCATGGGTCTGAAAGGTGAGTTAGAATTATATTTTAAGGCAATAGATGAATTAAAATCAAAGTTAGAAAATCTTCAAAGAATTATATCAACTCTAAACAATGTGATTGAAAAAGGCCTTAAAGAAGAAATGGGTTGTATTGTTTTTAGAGGAATTGAAGGAATTTTAGAAATTGCATTCATAAAATCAACAAGAAATAGGGAAAATTTTTCGTTTAAATCGATCTATACTGGAGCCGCGATTCCAATAGAAAATATGATAAAAATAGGGGTTTAGTGAAAATTTATGCCTAATTTCTTATTGTATAGATATTCAAAAATAGACAAAAACGATCAATCCGATCTAACAAATTTTACTATATCCCAATATAGTCTGGTACTTTCTTACGGAGGATCCTGAAAAAACATGACATACGAAACAACTCAAACATCAGTATTTGACTCTACTCCTGATTCTCAAATGTATGAGTACAAACAATCTATTGAAAAAGTTCAAACAGAATTATTAAAGTATGGATTAACATCAAATCAAAGTAAAGTATTCATCTTTCTAGGTAAATATGGCGCAAAGACTGCCCCCGAAGTCTGTAAATCTCTGAAATTACCTAGAACCGAAACATATCACTTGTTATCTGCATTACAAAACAAGGGAATTGTTACAGCAACATTCCAGCACCCAATTAAATTTAATGCACAACCTTTGGATAAAGCAATTTGGATTTTAGTTAATTCAGAAAAAGAACGAGTAAAATCCCTTGAACAAATGAAAAAGGGGTTATCTGAATTATGGGATAACATCCCTACTTTTGACTCAATACATGACGAGGTTGAAGAGAAATTCCAAATGCTACAAGGTACAAACCAAATTCATTCAAAGATTACTGAAATGACTGATAACTATGACGATGAATTTTTAATTCTAGGTTCAGAAAAAGATTATCTTAAACTATATCATGGTGATTTTCTAGAATCATTTGTTAAATCAAAACAAAAATTCAGATTACTAAGTGCATGCTCAGAAAAAACTGCTTATATCTTTGATGATTTAGAAAGAAAGAATATAAAAAAACTCAATAAGGATATTGAAAATCATCTGTGTTTTATTCTAAAGGACAACACCGAGATGCTCTTCTTTACTAAAAATGCAAATTCTGTAGATGAACCATTTGCAATGTGGACAAACTCAAAATCTCTGAGTTATGCCATGAAGTTGCTCTTTGAATCCTTATGGGCAAGTTCAAAAAATATTCACTTGTAGTTATTTGTAGAATATTACTTGTTAGAATCATACTAGTCTTCCTCTTTATATAGAAAATTCTTGTTAGTTTCTCTATAGATATGGACTCTACATATTCTAAAGTAAAGACAGGAATTCCAGGATTGGATTCTGTAATTTCAGGAGGAATGAAGACAGGGCGTTCAGTCACTGTTTCTGGACCTCCGGGTAGTGGTAAGACTACATTTGGCTTACAATATCTTCATTCAGGTGCCAAAGACTTTGATGAACCAGGCGTCTATGTTACTATGTCCCAAAATATTGAAGAGATAAAAAATGACTGTAAATCATATGGGTGGGATTTAGATGATTTGATTTCACAAGACAAAATTTTGATGGTTGATGCCAGACCATTTAAAATACAAGATGAGTTAATTGGCAAAGATGATTCTCTTTACCGTGGAGAGCAGTTACCTTTTGAACACTTGACAAAATTACTCTTAAGCAGCATTAAACGAATCCAGGCAAAACGAGTTGTAATTGATTCGATAACAATTTTGGCCATGCAATACTCTGATAAGTTTAACATGAGACAAGGACTTCAAGGAATGATTCAGGCACTTGAGAACTTTGGCGTAACTAGTTTGATTCTATCCGAGTACTCTGAAGATGATGAAATTCCATTAGAGTGGTATGTTACTTCGGGAATTATTCAACTTCGTCATACAAGAAAAGAGGACACCATGGAGAGAACAATTCAAGTAACAAAGATGCGAGGAATAAAGCATAGTGAGCAAATCCATCCAATGACTATTGATTCTGATGGACTATGTTTAGTACACCCAAGATTGCTGCCATGATTATTTCTTTTTTCTAATATATTGCACAACCATTGGTAAAAATGCACCAACATCTGATACAATTCCTAATGCTTGCCATGTTCCTCTATCCATAAGCTTTGTAACTGTGGATTGATTGATATCGACAACAATTACTTTGACATTTGCTGGAAGCATGTTTCCTGTTGCAATAGAGTGAAGCATAGTAGAAATCATAAACACCAAACTTGCATCTTTTAGAATTTTTTTGTATTCTCGTTGTGCTTGAATGACATCAGTAATTACATCTGGCAATGGTCCGTCATCGCGGATTGATCCTGCCAACACAAATGGTACTTTGTTTTTTATACATTCATACATAATTCCATTTGTCAATTTTTTAGTCTTTACCATATTTTCAATAGAGCCTGCTTTGAAGACCGCATTGATTGCGTCCATGTGATTTCTATGTCCGTGATATGCTAAAGTTGCATCACGAACATTCATTCCTAATGATGTTCCAAGTGTGGCATATTCAATATCATGAACTGCAAGGGCATTTCCTGCCAATAAACCATCAACATATCCTGATTTGATTAGTTCAGATATTGCATTAGCTGCACCAGTATGTATTATGGCAGGACCTCCAACAATGATTATTTTCCCACCTTTCTTTTTGGTATTGTAGATATCTTCTGCAACTTTTTTTGCAATATGTTGTGTTGGCCTTTCACTAGAGCTTGAACTTCCCATAAACTCAAAAACATTAACTCCTTCTCTTGGACGCTCAGGTGGAGTGATCTTGATTCCTTCCTCTCCGACAACTATTTGGTCTCCTTTTTTTACATCTCTTACTGGTACACAAGATGCTCTGTTTCCCTTTACAACAATGCATTTGTCCATCATCATGTTTTCAACTTGAACCCACTTTCCTTTATAGAAAACTTGAGTGTGATTGTTTGTTGTACTGTAAAAATTATCCGGCATTACATAGTTTTTTGGAGATTTTTTTAATATAATTTTTTTTGAAATCTTAGATACTGCACCTTCGCGATAAATTGTTTCTAAAATTTTATCCAAATGTTTCTGATTTTTACCCGTTACAAGTAATCTAGCATAGGATTTGTCTTTTTTCCTCTTTCCAATATCAATTTCCTGTACTTGAAATTCTCCTTGCAGGTCCATTATTTTATCAAAGATCTTAGTTAAAATCAAAGAGTCAATTAAATGACCACTAACTTCAATCTCTTGAGAAAACTTGCTCATTTTATTATTCTTTATATCATTATAACTAAAGGTTTACGTTTTATTTCAAGGCTAAAACCTATACTGGAAGAATAACCTTACCTTCAAATTTTGGAACATTATCATTTTCAAATGCTTTTTCCAAGTTTTCTTTTTGTTGCTTTGTCACACCTTGAACTATTGTCTTTGATGAACCAGTTTTGTCAACTAGTGCCAGAATATA
>JADFOW010000086.1 GCA_022562615.1 Nitrososphaerota archaeon | reverse complement strand
GAATATCGGCAAATCCGAAAATTTTTTCCAGCTTGGTCTCGCCAACCACATAGTCGGGAAATTCTCTGACTTTGAGAGTGGTTACAATGCCCGCAAGATCTTCTTTAGAAAGAATCGATCCCTCAATAAAACGAAAATTTTTTGATCCTTTTGCATTTTTCAAATTAAGTTCTTTTAACTTTCTTGAATAATATGGATGAAAATTATCTAATCCTAATATTTCCCAATTTTTCCTTAATAAATCATCTACAAGATGTGAGCCAATAAAGCCTGCACAGCCAGTAACTATTCCATAAGGCATGATTTTTTTATGAAAATATTCTTCATATAAGCTAGTCTTAGGAATGATCTTATAGAAAGTTTAGAATTTTTTGTTAAAAACGATTCAATATCATAACCAGCTTTAACATTTTTCTTTCCAATAATTCTAACTTTTTGTTATTGTTCCTTATACAAATAGTGTTTAGGATCTAGATTAGGTGTTTCACAAGTACTATAATTTACATAAACACAAAAATTTTGAGAATAAATGCAAGCAAGAATAATCTATTCAGAAGACTCGCAAACTTGGCTCAAAGTGACATCGGCTAGAATAATCATCCCAAACTCAGAACAATCTGAGAATACTGATTTTTAAATACATTATTTTAGTCAAATAGAAAAAACATGCCTGATTTGTAATATTTGAACAACCACCATTCTATGAACAAAAAAGTATTTTGATCTTTAGGATGGGTATGCCAGAATTTCACAACCAAACGGGCGTGCAGCTGGTAGCTCATCCTATTCAAAGAGAATAAAGAAAAATCATTTCAGAATATTTTCTAAGGTGATATTGAACATTCATTTGATTCTACCAAATTCATTTTTCATTAGAGAGTTATAGCAATTGTGAACTAGCTAGTCTAGATTCGATGTTTCATAATGTAAAGTGATTTGGAAAAATTAAAAAAAAATTGTAATGCCGGGGGTGGGTTTCGAACCCACGACCTCCAGATTATGAGTATTACCCTTTGTATGGACTGGCACTCTAGGCCAGGCTGAGCTACCCCGGCATAAATTACGCGTAATTTTCTATTCAATTAAATGATTCTAAACCTTGGAAATTTTTTTCCAATCAGTTTCTACATTTTTTACCCAAAGGAATTTTTTTTGTAAAGCTGCAGTGTAGAGTTTTTCCCAATCTGCATTAACCTCATCAGTCCAAGCCTTGAAAACCCTTGGATCAATATAATTACGAAGTGAGGTTCCTAAATTATAATCGCGAGTTTTCCCAGCCAAATCAATTGTAAGCTTTATCTTTTCTTTTCTCTCCTTTAGTTTTTGTTTTTGTTTTGCAGTCTTGGGAGCAGTTACATCAATTTTTTTGAGCATGTCTTTCTTTTTTTGTAATGCATCTTCAAAAGTTTTAGGAATGGTTCTTTTATGATTACACATTTCTGCTGCCTGCAAATTTGCAAGCTTTGCATGGTATAATTTTTCATTTTCTGATTTTGATTTAATACTGTCGTGTTTTTTTAGATATTCTTTTACTACATTTGTTGCAAGATATGTTCTAAACACTTTGGCAGTCAAGCCATTTTGTATTCCTGAAAAAAACGAATTTACGTGTCTTGAAGTAATGCCATGAAAAATCTCGTCTTTTGGCTTTTTGTTTTTTGTTAGCTCCTTTAGATTATCATAGAATTGCTTATCATCGCCAACTGCAGGAACAGTTTCTTGCCATCTAACACTATCTTTTCCCAAAAAATCAAACTTTATGACACTATCTGTAAATTTGATGTGTTCGGTTCGAAGTGTTGTTGCACCAACGGTGTCTGCCTCATCAGGATCCTTTTCGTCTCCAACTCTCATTGCAGTTCTATAAATCAAGTAGCATGCAGTAGCTATTCTTCTAACCTTTGGATCCTTACTTTTAAGATTCTTTACCATCTTTTGCTTTATCTTCTCAATTACAGAGGCAAGCTTTACTGCCTTGTCATACTTTGCCTGGTCTCTTTCCTGTTTGAGTCCTGCAGTGTCTGCAAGCCAAACATATTTTCTTTTTTGCGTTAAAACATCCATCCAACTTGCTAACCACATGAAATCTTGTTCGTGAATAATTTTTCCCCAATCACCTGGTGGCACCTTTGCTTTTTCTCCAAGATTAAGAGTAACGTCTTTTTTAGTAACTCTTGGTTTCCAGCGTCCTCTAATTGGATGTTCTCCACGACCAATAAACAGCCCTGGAGGTTCGGCCATATAGTTTGCAACTTCAACTTCCTTTCCATCCATTACCGCTTTACCATATTTTTCCTTCATCTCTTCTCGAATCTTTTTTCTCTTTACAACTTGAGATTTTTTCTGCTCTTTTGTCATTGTTTCTTTGGCATCTTTTTCTTTGTCAACTATCTTGTTTGCCTCTGAAAAATCAATATTTGACAAAGAAATTTTTTTAAATTTTGCGGGAAGAGTTTTAGCAAAGTCTGACACAAAATTTTTTTGAAAAACCTTGTCTTGAGCATACGGTGTATCTTTTTTCTTTGCCCACTGGTAAACCATCTCCTCTTGTAGCAAATCAAGAGAAATTTTTTCTCCTTTAATTTTGATCCCAATTCCAAGTGATTCAAAAGGTGGCGGAAAAAGTATTCCGTTATGTTTTAGAGTTTTCCATTTCATTTTTTATCATCATTTCCTGCAAATTGCGGACTTTGATAAAAACTGTATTCAGGTGTAATATCAATTTAACGTAGAACTAGTCACTGAATAGCTCTTTTTTTATATAATTTTCAAATTCAATATCAGTTTTCATCTTTTTTGCTTCTAAGAACATTGACGCATCAGTTCCTACGATATATCTAGGAAGTGGTTCCTCTGTTTTGATTGCATTCATAATGGTTTTTGCTACCTCCTCAGGAGCTGTTCCCATAGATGCCATCATTTTTACTGCATTCATCACCTTCTCGGTAGTCTCCCTGTAAGGCGAGTCTGGTTTTCCTTTGTTTACCTTCATCGAGGAAAAAAAGTTTGTCTTGATTACTCCGGGCTCAATGATTATGGTTTTAATCCCAAAAGGTGACATCTCATATCTCATACACTCACTGAGTCCCTCTAGTGCAAACTTTGAGCTAATATACGCTGGAGTTCCTGGAAAACCAATTCTACCAGCTATCGAACTTACATTAACAATAATTCCAGAACCCATCTTTCGCATAATTGGAGAAATCTCTTGAATTAATCTAACCACTCCAAAGAAATTCGTTTCAAATTGAGCTTTTAGTTCATCTATTGTAATATCTTCAACACAACCAAACAAACCATAACCCGCATTATTTACCAAAACATCGATTCTTCCTTTTTGCTCTTGAATTTTTTTTACTGCAGATTTGATAGACTCTTCTTTATCAACATCTAACTCTATTACCTCTAAATTCAAATTCTCTTTTTTTGCAATTTCTAAAATTTTACCTGCTTTGTTGGTGTTTCGCATAGAAGCAAATGTAAAATAATTTTCACGAGCTAAAGCAAGTGCAGTTTCAAATCCAATACCGCTTGAGCTACCAGTAACAAGAGCTACTTTTTCCATATCCAAGTTTCTAAAGTGGTACTAATAACTCAATAGCAACTAAAATTTTGTTCAAGGCCAAACTCCCCATCCAACTGACACCAATTTTGATGCAGTGGATGGCAATACACAAGCAGGATTGCCAGTTGAAGATTTTAAAATCAACTCAAATCCTGTTCTACAAGCTACATCATCTGGTAAAATACCAGCTTGGATTTGTTTAAGTGGAGACATGGAACTATCTCCAGTTTTTCTTTCTTCAGTAATTATTGGAACAATTCTTAGAATTCTATCATCATTTTCTGCAGGAGACCCTCTTCCATCTTGATTGCTAGTCAAGATGTAGAGATTGCCATCAGGCCCCATACTTGCATCTCGCAGTCTTCCATAGTTTGAAAATATCACCTCACTTGAGATTACCTGATTTTTCTCAATATCCAAATCAAGCATTCTAAGTTGATTTCCTCTTAATGTGGCTACAAAATACTTGTTTTCCCATTCAGGAATGTTATTCGAATCATAAAACGTTGCACCCGATGGGGCCCAAGTGTCATCCCCAGTATGCAAAATAGGGTCTACAAAATCTGGGTTATGTTCTCCACCAATCACTTTTGGCCATCCATAATTTTTTCCAGCTTCTATAACGTTAATCTCATCATGTGCAAATCCTCGTTCACCGGAGGGTCCATGTTCCGTAATGACTAATTTTCCGGTAACTGGATCCCAATCAAGTCCTTGAGGATTCCTGTGGCCGTAGGAAAAAACTGGTGAATCTGTAAATGGGTTATCAGATGGAATTGTTCCATCTGGATTAACTCTAAGAATTTTCCCACCAAGTGAATTTAGATCTTGAGCAGAATTTGCATTTCCTGCCTCACCAGTAGTAATGTATAATTTTTCATCAGGACCAAACTGTAGTCTACCGCCGTCATGAAATAGTGACCCTGGAATTTTATCAACTAAAATAAATTCATCTGATAGTGTATTATCATTTTCGATATATCGTACAACTTTGTTGTATGTAAAAGGAAATTCAAAGTAAGTGTAATAAAGATAAAGATAGTGGTTTTGCTCAAAACTTGGATCAAGTGCCAGGCCCAACAATCCTCCCTCCCCAACTCCCACATCTATACTAGTTACTGGTTCTGGATTTAGTTGACCATCTTCAATTACTCTTAAAGCTCCAACTCTTTCAGTGAAAAAAATTCTTCCATCTGGAGCAAATACAATCTCCCAAGGAATTTCCAAATTTTCAGCAATTGTTTCTACTTTATAATTTTCAAACTCTTGTCCATAAACAACCAAAACAGAACTTCCAAGAGAAATTATACCAATTGAAAAAATTATTAAAATCTGAAAACTGTTAATTTTTT
>JADFOW010000024.1 GCA_022562615.1 Nitrososphaerota archaeon | reverse complement strand
GATGAAACTTTTGAAATTGGAGAAGCAACATCTTATCAAATTACCGCAAATAAAGACGCTCAACAACAAATGAAGATTACTGGAGAAAAATTTGATCTAAAGTTATCCAGTCCTGGCGGTGATCTAGAAATTCCATTAACATCCTTTACAAAGGAAACTACACTAAATTGGGCACATTTAGAAGATGGTGTAACAAGAATACAAATTCAAAATACCGGTTCTTCTGAATTACATATACAGGCAACTCTTAATGTGACATCGGATCCCATAATGTTTACTTATCACTTTCTGGTTATCATATCAGGGTTAATAATAATTGGATTTAGTATGGGATTTACCATAAGAAAACCAAAAGGATTCTAGTTCAATTTCGCAGAAGGGTATGAACCCAGAATTTTCATAAATAATGTTTCATTTTGGATTTTCTCAAGCATCTCCAAAATTTGGAGATTTTTTGCATGGCCTTCAAAATCGACAAAAAAATTGTATTCCCAGTTTGTTAATTTTTTTGGTCTTGATTCAATTTTAGTTAGATTGATGTTGAAATCATGGAAATTTTTAATTATTCTGAAAAGGGCGCCAGGCTCATGTTTTATGGAAAATATTATGGAGGTCTTGTCGTTTCCAGTTTCTCCACTAGTTTTTTTAGATAAAACTAGGAATCTAGTGTAATTATTGAGATTATTGGAAATATTTTCTGATATTACTGGCATTTGGTAAATCTCGGAGGCTGTCTTGCTTGCAATACATGAAACATTGTTTTTGTTTATTTCTTTGATTATTCTTACACTTCCTGCAGTATCATAAGTTGGAACAGTTTTCATGTGGTATTTTTGAATAAAATCTCTACACTGTCCTAATGCTTGGGGATGAGAATATACGGTAGCGACCTCTTCTAATTTTCCATTTCCAATTAAACAATGTTCAATTCTATGATAAATTTCACCCATCGCATTTAGAGATGTTGAATATAACAAATCATAACTTTCTCCAACGCTTCCTTCCAACGAGTTTTCCACTGGTAAAACTGAATAATCCGCATTACCAGAGATAGTGTTTTCTAAAACTTCTGTAAATGTTGGGAGTGGTATTGTTTCAATCTCCTCGGTAAAAAACGATCTTGCTGCATCTTCACTATATGCTCCTCGCTCCCCTTGGAACGTTACCTTTATCATTTTTTATTCTCTCAGACGAAAAAAATTACTGTTACCAAAGTTTGTTGAAAGTTTTCTTTCATCAATCCATGAACATTCAGTACATTTTATGGCATCACGCATTGGGACAACCTTTCCACCACATTTTCTACATTTTGTGAACAATACTCCTAGTGGTGGCTCATCAATCGTTGCATGTATTGTTCCATTAAGATGATTTAAAATTTTTAGAGTAACAATATCATTTACCAGAGCAATATTTTTTCTCCTAATATTTCGTGTCGAACAAACACACTCTACTTTTGATGTTGTTGGTTTTTCATTAATATAATCAATTGATACTGCAATCATTGAAGACATTACTGCAGCCACAGTGCCAATCACAATATCTCCTACTTTTGGTATGGATAACATCTTGGGATGGTTTATTCGTGCTATGCGGGTTGTTTTGTCAAGAATTTTTTCTCCAATTGTAGATGCACGTACCATATCACCATCATCAAAAGTATTGTATCCAGCCTCATATTCTTCAATTGATGCAATTTTATCACCAGGAAATGTTGCTGTTTCAGACATGTTGTGATTTCCAGTTTTATGATTATAATTGTTTATGGTTCTTGTATTAGGCAATCATATAACTACAAAACAATTCCAAAAACCATGAAGGCGTTAGTATATGACGAGTATACTACAGATGATGATTTTTCCAAAATTTTAAAAATCAAAGATATTCCTGAACCTAAACCACGACCAAATGAAGTTATCTTTAGGGTAAAATTTGCTGCTTTGAACTATGATGATATTTGGGGCATGAGAGGAAAACCCCTTGCCATTCCTCTTCCCCACATATCTGGAACAGATGCAGCGGGGGAAGTAATTGAGATCGGAGAAGATGTAAAAAATATCAAGGTAGGTGACAGAATTGTATCTCATGGAAATATGTCATGTCGTATATGTAAAGCTTGTACTGAGGGACGAGAATACAATTGCAGAAATAGAAAGATTTGGGGATTTGAAACGGGTCCTCTTTGGGGAGGCTATTGTGAAATCACTCATCTTCCAGAAGTTAATGTTGTAAAAATTCCTGAAAATATTACTTACGACGAAGCAGCTGCTGCATCCATGACTCTTTTGACATCTTGGCATATGTTAGTAGACAGAGCAAAAATTCAGCCTGGACAATTAGTTTTAGTTATGGGGGGAAGTTCAGGTGTTGGAAGCTTTGGAATCCAAATAGCAAAATTGTTTGGTTGTACTGTAATTGCAACTGCAAGTCCCGATAAACTGGATAAATTGTTAGAGTTAGGAGCAGACTATGCAGTAGATCATAGAAAAGATAATTGGCACAAGGAGGTCCGTGAAATTTCAAAAAAAATCCCCAAGCCATATGGAGACATATCTGGAATCGATGTAATTTTTGAACATATTGGAGGTTCCCATTGGAACAAAGAATTGACTTTGCTAAAATTTGGGGCCACAATTGTAACAACAGGCGCTACCACGGGATATGACGTAAAAACAGATCTACGCCAAATTTTCTTTAAAGGAATTAACATTTTAGGCTCAACACAAGGAACACGAGCTGAATTAGAACAAGGATTGTATTGGATGTCTACAGGTAAAATCAAATCGATAATTGATTCTGTATATTCCTTAGAACAAGCCTCTGAGGCTCACACAAAAATGCTTAGAGGCAAGGGTCTTTTTGGAAAAATCTTAATGAAACCATAAATCTATTTTGATTATGTCATCTAATCCCAAAATCAATTCTATTATAGATGAGGCAAATAGATTATTTTTACTAGGAAAATTTCAGGAAGCAATTTCTTATTATGACAAAATTCTTGAGGAAAATCCAAACCATTTAGGATGTCTAAATAACAAAGGATATGCACTAAGCAAATTGAAGGATTATGATTCTGCTTTACAGTGCTATGATACTGCATTGAAATTAGATTCCAACGATCTTCCTGTATTAGTAAATAGAATATCTTCGTTGCGAAAAAAAGGAAATCTAATGGAAGCACTGTCTAACTGTGATTCTATTTTAGAATCAAATCCCAATTACAATATTGCTTTATATCATAAAGAAAGAATTTTGCTTTCCATGAAAAAATTTGGAGAGTCAATTGTTTGTTGTAACAAAATCTTGAAGGATTATCCGAATAATGGCGACGTTCTCTTTGATAAATCTTGTAATCTTGTTATGTTATCTAAATTAGATGAGGCACTTGATAGTTTAGAAAATTCCATATCTCAAGGAATCCAATATAAAACCAAAGCAAAAAAGTCTAAATTTTTTGAAAAGCTAAACGACAATCAAAGATTTCAAAACCTAATTTTATAACCAATGAGGGAGTTCAAAATATTCCTCAATGTTTTCATTTCTTAATAATTTCAAAAGAGCATTGGCTTGAGGGGAGGATAAAACAGGCTTGTCAAATTGATTATCAGTTGATATTCTAGGACATGCCACTTGAATGAAGGCATCTATTCCCTTTAGATTGTTTAATCTTTCACTTGTGATGTCAGTTAAGGCAAATAATTGAACTGTTTTTCCCTCTTTTTCTAATTCTTTTTTGAACTTTAATGCAAACAATTTAGATAATTGTCCTTCTTTGAGCCCAACAATTATTCCAAATGAGTTTGCCTCAGCTGCTTTGTAAATTGCAAGAGTTGCTTTCTTTTTTAATTTCTGTGCAAATTCTGTTACTTCTCTTACTTCATTAAAGTAGGGATCCATAACATATGTAGGCATATTAGTTGATAACGCAATTCCAGATGCATGAAAATTACTCTGTCCTAAGAAGACATATGCCTCTACTTCTTCCTTGAGTTTTGTGGCTGGATAAAATTCACATCCAAAGACTTGACCATCATTTAATTGCCCTCCACCTTTTCCAATTTTTACCTTAACCCCATTATTTGTTAAAATTTCTTTAACCTTTTCCATTTGATGAAGATGCTGACTATCTGTTACAAGGGCAATGGTCTTTCCAGATAAAATTTTTGCACATTTTTTAGCAACACTATCAAACTCAACATCGTCAAATGCATCAATCAAAATTACATTTTTCTCAATTGATTCAGTGTTAATAGTGTGACCAACATTAAATTGAATTCCAGTACCTAAAATTTTTCCAGCATTTGAATTCAAATCACATGTTCCCCAAGTAGTGTCCGCTAAAACATACGCTGGAATTTCAAATTTCTTTGTAATATTCATAGCAGTTTGTTGAATTTGAGGTAAAATTCCATCAGGTCCATTTATCGAAACTGAAGATGGTTGTTTTGTTTGAATTTCTTTAAAGATTCGCTCTTCATCTATTATTATCAATTTAACTACGAATGAAGTGATTTTAATTTAAACCAATTGTAAAACTCGACAACTAAAAATGTCTGCAATTGGATTATGAATCAATGAATACTCCATGTACACTTCATATTGGTTTTGATGATACGGATTCTCCAAAAGGTATGTGTACCACATTTTTGGCCTACAAAATTGTAGATTATTTAAAAAAACAAGAGACAAAATTTCTAGATTTTCCTAGATTAATTAGATTTAATCCCAATATTCCTTGGAAAACTCGCGGCAATGGCGCAGTATCTCTTAAAATAAAAACTAAAAACCCATCTAAAATCAAAAACAAAATTAAAAATTTTGTTTCCAAATATTCTGATACCAAAAATGGAGCAAATCCTGGTTTAGTTTTTTATGAAAACGAAATAATTCCTTCTAATTTTACGGAATTTAGTGAATTGGCTTTGTGGCAGCTAATTAATAGAAATCAAGCAAAAAAATTTGCTTCCAAAAACAATCTTGAAATTTTTTACAAAGGAAACGGACAAGGACTAGTAGGAGCAATTGGCGCCATAGGATATCAATTCAATGATCATACTCTAGAATTACTAAGTTACAGGAAACCTTCACAATTTGGTAAAGAAAGGAAAATTTCTTCTCAAAGCGTAAAAATTATGCAACAAAAAACCTTTCCTCACACCTTCAATAGTTTTGATAATAAAAAATCCAAAGTCTTGATTACCCCGCATGGTCCCGATCCTGTATTTTATGGAGTACGTGGTGAAAAGGTTGATTCATTATTGCATGCAACAAAAATTTTAGAAACTGAGGAAAAATTAGCAGGTCACATGATCTTCAAATCTAATCAAGGAACAGGTGATCACCTGAAAAACACTTTTACCAAAATAACAATGAGGCCTTATGCTTCAGGAATGATAACTGGATTTGTGTCAAGTGATCCAAAAATAGAGAAAGGTGGACATGTATTTTTCTCAATTAATTGCGATGGAGATGAAATACAATGCGCAATGTACAAGCCAACTGGATTATCCTCTATTGCTCTAGGTTTGATCAAAGGTGATAAGATATGTGTAGGTGGGGGAATTAGAAAAGCATCTAAAACTCATCCAAGGATTTTAAATCTTGAATTTCTAGATATAATTGATCTTAAAAAAAATATTGTAAGGTCAAATCCACTGTGTAGGAAATGCAATAAAAAAATGAAATCTAAAGGACAGAATCAAGGATATCAATGCGTAAAATGTGGTAAAATCTCGAAAAACAAAACTAATTTGGAAATTCCAAGAAAAATAAAAAAACAACTATACATTCCAGATGTTTCTGCCCACAGACATCTTAGCAGACCATTAACTCGAATAGGAAAGATAAATAGAAAATCTAAATTTGATGATTCTGTTTTGTGGTTTTCTGTGTATGATAATTAAGTATAAAATTCGTAGATTATACTAAATTAATCATATTATTTCAATTTGATTCTATTATTCAAAATTTTGTCAAGCCATAATTTTTTTTCTGGATGATTAAATCCGATCTCTTTTTTGAATTTTTTCAAATCTCTTCTTGATACTGTAAGATACCAACTATCATCGCAGTTAGGTCCAGTTATTCTAGATGGAATGCCAATAGTATCCATTAAACCTCTTGCTTGAATTAGTCCTATTTCATTCATACTTTTTACTCTTACAACAAATTTTTTCTTGTCAATTGTTCCTTCATCGTCAAAGAATGCTATTAACCAAAAACTCTTTGCTCTTTTTTTAGATTGCAATATTTCTTTTCCGATACTCCAACTGCGAGTGTTTCCTCCACCAAGTTCCTTTATTCTTGAATATACTCTCTTTGATTTGAATACCAAATCTGTAGATTTTCTTTTTCTTACTCTGATTTTATAAACATTAAGTACGTCTTTTGAAAATTCTTCTAGTAACTTCTTGTTTGTATTACAATATCCTACCTCATATCTTTTTCTATCTCTGTGATACTTTCTTCCATTTACAATTTGAAGACTGTTTTTTTCTACATAGGTGATCATCCACCCATCTGAGCATACATGTGCAACTATTCTGGCCTCTTTTGGACTCAACATTGCCTTTTTGGTTACTGATTAAATTATAAAAATAGCGGGGGGTGGACTTTCAAGAGTTTTAACTCTATTTGAACCACTGATCTGTGGGTTATGAGCCCGCCGGGATGACCTAGTCCTAATTAGTCTGACTTCCCCACCCCGCTGATCCGTAAATGAAAATGGGCCGTATATACGCGTTATCAAAGTTTTGAAAGTAATTAATATGATTTGAAAAGATCAATTTTTCATGGATAAAAGACTAAGGATTGCAGGTATTGTCGGCGCAATAATATTTTCAATTATGGTCTTGACATCACCAAATGATCCTATTCCACTTCCAGAACCCCCATCAGCAAAATCAGAAAATATCTTTGTTGAAATTTTGGCAGAAAATCTTGAAAACCCAAGATCAATTGCGGTAGTTGATGAAAAAATTTTTGTTACCGAAAAAGCTGGTCGAATTAGAGTAATTTACAATAATGAATTATTAGATGAGCCCTTGGCTACATTGCGCCCTGCAAAGGTTTTTGATGGGGGATTACTTGGAATCACAACTCATCCCGATTTTAAAAATAATCACTTTCTCTATGTTTTTTTAACATATGAGGAGGATCAAACTTTATGGAATAAAGTCCTTAGAATCACGGAATCAGATAACAAACTAAAAGATGCTATAACTATTTTTGATAAAATTCCAGGTTCTGTATTTAGTAATGGAGGATTTTTAAAATTTGGTCCTGACGGAAAATTCTATGTTGGAACAGGGACTGTCTCTGATTCTTCTCATCTTCCACAGGATCTCGATTCGTTAGCTGGTAAAATTTTGAGACTAAATGATGATGGTACTATTCCTGAAGACAATCCATATCCAAATTCCCCAGTATACTCACTTGGTCATAGAAATCCCCAAGGCATGGCTTGGGATAAATCGGGTAACATGTACGTGGCAGAACTAGGTCCTGAAAAAAACGATGAAATCAATCTGATTAAAGCAGGGAAAAATTTTGGCTGGCCTGAGCAAGAATGCTTAGGAAATGAAAAATATGAAGGAGCAATAATGTGCTATGATCCGGCAATAGAACCTGGAGGAATTCTCTTTTACTATGGAGACACCATCAAACTTGAACACTCTTTTATTATGGCCTCCTTGCGAGCATCAAATCTTTTCCAATTAGACCCTGAGGAAGGACTAAAATCTCAAAAGAGTATTCTAAGTGGAGTGGGTCGTATTCGAGACGTTGTACAAGGACCAGATGGCAGTCTTTATGTCATTACATCAAATACAGATGGAAAAGGTTTTCCAGATAGGACTGATGATAAACTATTGAGGATATTGAAATAAAATGAAAGATTCATCAATTCCAAAATTTTTTGAAAAACCTAGGAAAGAGAGGTTAGAGATTGTAAAAAGTTTCGCAAGTTTATCTGATGAAGAATTAGAATTATTAGAAAATACCAATGGAGGAATTTCTTTTGAAAAGGCAGACAAAATGATAGAAAATGTTATTGGTACATTTTCTTTACCTCTTGGAATTGCAACGAACTTTAAGATTAATGGTAAGGACTATCTCATCCCAATGGTTATTGAAGAACCATCAGTAATTGCTGCAGCCTCAAAAGGTGCAAAGATCGCTAGGGTTCTAGGCGGATTTGAGGTTGAAGCTGACGAGTCATACAGCATTGGACAAATTCAATTGTTAGATGTAAATATTTCCAAGGCCATTGAAAGTATTACAAAATCAACAGATGAAATACTGGAGATTGCAAATTCAAAGAGCAGTACATTATCAAAAATGGGTAAAGGTGCAAAAGAAGTATCGTGTAAAGAAATCCATACCCCTGCAGGAGAAATGCTCATTATAGAACTTTTAATTGACGTTGGTGATGCAATGGGTGCTAATATAACAAATACAATGTGTGAGGCAGTATCTCCATATATAGAAAAAATTACTGGAGGGAGAGCACTTCTTCGTATTTTATCAAATTACTCTACTAGAAGAATTGCAAAGGTAAAAGCAGTTTTTGAAAAGGAGGCAGTTGGAGGTGAAGATGTGGTGAATAATATTATTTTGGCGTATCAATTTGCAGATAATGATGTTTTCAGGGCCGTTACCCACAATAAAGGAATTATGAATGGAATAATTGCAGTGGCTAACGCCACTGGTCAGGATAGCCGTGCAATTGAGGCTGCAGCAAATGCTTATGCTGCAAGTTCTGGCAAATATCGTTCTCTTAGTAAATGGACTAAAGATGAAAATGGGAATTTAGTTGGTACATTGGAATTACCTCTGTCTGTTGGAATTGTTGGAGGCATTGCCAACGTTCATCCTATTGCAAAGATATGTAAAAAAATTCTTGGTGTTTCTTCTGCTCAAGAACTTGCCTGTATAATGACTGCTACTGGATTGGCACAAAACTATAGTGCAATTAGAGCGTTAGCAACAGAGGGAATCCAAAAAGGACACATGAGATTACATGCTAGAAATTTAGCTGCAGCTGCTGGAGCTACCAATGAACAAATTGATAGAATCGTACAAAAAATGATTGAAGAGAATAAAATTTCTCTTGATAAAGCAAAAGAATTGGTCAAGGAAATTTAAAATCCTATTATATGGCTAGATGGTGAAAAAACTGAAAATGTCTCAGGTGAAATTTGCTATACCAAAAGGCAGTCTTGAGGAAGCAACTTTCAAACTTCTTGAAAGATCCTGGACCAAAGTTAATAGAAAAAATAGGACATATCGTGTATTTTTAGATGATCCAAATATTATCGTAAAAATGCTCAGACCACAAGAGATTCCAACATTGGTATCTGAAGGATTGTACGATGTTGGAATTACTGGAAAAGATTGGGTAGAAGAAACAAAAGCAGATGTTGAACAAATCTTGGATTTGGAATATGGAAAAATTAGATTAGTTGTCGCATTGCCCGAAAAGTATACTTACAAAAATCTTGATTCAATGATTTCAGATTATGCAAAAAAGAAAAAGACTCTTCGGATTTCTTCAGAGTATTTGACTACTGCAGCAAAATTTATCAGACAATGTAAATCTTATCAAAAGTATTATGGTTCAAAAGAACCATTGATAGTAACTCCTTGGGTAAGATTAGGCACAAACAAAAATGTGCAAATTCATTTATCATTTGGGGCAACTGAAGCAAAACCTCCAGAGGATGTTGATGCTATAATTGATGTTACTGATACAGGAACGACTTTGAAACAAAATAAATTAAAAATAGTAGATGAGGTTTTGACCTCTACTGCTCACTTGATTGTAAATAAAAAATCTCTCAAAGATTCAAAAAAACGTGAAAAAATCTTTGATATTGTTACTTTGTTGAGGGGAGCAGTACATGGACGAAAATACCTGCACATTTATCTGAATGTAGAAGAAAAAAATCTCAAGAAACTACTATCACAAATGTCATCTCTAAAAAGACCAACAATCAGTCCACTAAGCGAAGATGGATGGTATGGAGTAAATACGGTGATTAAAAAGGAAGAATTTCACAAACTAATTCCCAAGTTAAGAAAGTTAGCCCAAGGACTTGTGGTTCACGAACCAAGACAAATATTGGAACTTGAGGAGATTAAACGTGATGAAGAGAATTGATGAAAATAATTCAAGTCACTAATGTTGAAAGTTTTGCATCCCAAATTATTCCAAAACAACCTCAAAAAAACAAGCAAATAACAGAATCAATACTAAAAAAAGTTCAAAAAGATGGAGATTTAGCCATAAAAAAATATGAAAGAAAATTCAGCGGTGCAAAACTAACTTCATTACGTGTATCTAAAAATGAAATAAAAAATGCCTACAAAAAAGTATCAAAACAAGAAATTACTGCAATAAAGATAGCTAAAAGCAGATTAGAAAAAACTGAATCTATAATCAAATCTGTTTTAAAAAATAAAAACATAAACAATGAAGGAGTAAAAATTTCCAAAAAATTTGTACCCATACAAAACACAGGATGTTATATTCCAGGCGGTCTTGCAAAATATCCTAGTTCAGTAATAATGTCTGTAATCCCTGCTAAAGTTGCGGGGGTAAAACGAATCGTTGTTGTTTCTCCTCCTGATTCTAGTGGAAAAATTGATCCATTAACTATAGTAGCTGCTCATATTTGTGGAGCAAGTGAAATTTACAAAGTTGGTGGTGCACAAGCAATTGCTGCCTTGGCTTTTGGAACAAAATCAATAGCTAAAGTGGATAAAATTATTGGACCAGGTGGGGCATTTGTTACTGCAGCAAAATCAATGATTAGTGATCATACTGCGATTGATATGCTTGCAGGACCCACCGAATTAGGAATAATTGCGGATAGTTCAGCAAATCCAACCTATATTGCCCGGGATTTAATTTCACAATCAGAGCACAGCAGCGATACTTTTTGTTACCTAATTACAAATTCAGAAAAACTAGCAAAATCTGTCAATCAAAATATCCGGGATTTAATTCAAAAAATAAAACGTTCTGATTTAGTAAAAAAAAGTCTTAAACAAAATGGATTCATTGCAATTTGTAAAAATAAATCAGATATGATTAAACTTGCAAACGAACTTGCCCCAGAACACTTGCAAATAATGACCAAAAATCCTCAAATTTTGGCATCAAAAATAACTACACCTGGCTTAACTTTATTGGGAAATAATACACCTTCTTCGGCTAGTGACTATATGTTAGGCTCAAATCATATCTTACCAACAAATGGATTTGGCAAGACAAGAGGCTCTCTCTCAGTTTTAGACTTTATCAAAATCAACACCCAAGTTACTGCAACTAGAGCATCTTTATCCAAAATTTCAAAATATCTAGATGTATTTACAAAAGCAGAGGGTCTCCCAAATCATTTTGAGGCTGTTAGGTGTAGATTGAAATGAAAAAGAGATGGTTTGAAAAAAAGGTAGAAGAATTTTTGTTACGTGGAGGTTATGAGAAACCCGAACTGCAGCAAGGTTTTTTGAAACTTGATTCAAATGAAAATTACGTAATTTCGAAACAATTTCAAAGTGACTTAATTTCTGAGGCAAAAAAAAATTCTGATGTAAGAGAATATCCACTTGGCGGAGTAGAACGTCTGATTAAAGCAATCTCAAAATTTATCAAAATTCCATCTTCAATGATTGGAGTTGGAAATGGTTCTGATCAAATACTGGATTTAATACTTTCAAATTTTTCCTCAAAGCAAACAAAAGTTTTGACATCAAAACCTACGTTTGGATTTTTTGAGGAAAGATGCAAATTATATTCTATTCCTTTGATTGCACTCCCTTTTTCAAATGATATGAAATTAAATATTAAAGAATTTACCAAACAATCTAAAAAAGCCAATATTTTGTATCTAGACTCTCCAAATAATCCCACAGGATTTCAATTCTCCAAAAATGAATTACAAAAGTTGGTAAAATCTTTCGATGGATTAGTGATAATTGACGAGGCCTATGGTGAATTTAGTAATTATTCACTAGCAAACATGGTAAAATCTCAAAACAACCTAGTTGTAGTTCAAACTCTCTCCAAATCCTTTGGACTAGCAGGTTTGAGATTAGGATATTTTATTGCAAATAAACAATTTACAGAGGCCTTTAACAAGGTTTTACAATATCCCTATCCCTTAAGCACACTTACAATCGAGTCTGGAATTTCGGCATTAGAAAATTCACAACAAATGAAAGATGCAGTTCGGATAATAAAAAAAGAAAGAAAAAGAGTAATTGAGACTCTTCGAAAATACAATACCTTTGAAGTATTTGATTCTGAGGCTAATTTTGTCTTATTTGACGCCCATGGCTCTTATCAAAGAGTGTACACTGCCCTATCTGAGCAAGGAATTTCAATTAGAAAATTAGGAAAAATCGAGAAACATGAGGGATGTCTAAGGGTAACTATTGGTACAAAAGAGATGAACTCAAAATTTTTACTTGCCATTCGTGATTGGTTACAATGACGTTATCAAAAAAACAGGAAGGACTGTACCTAAATGACTCTATAGTTGATATTCTAAAAACAAGTGATGGAATAATCTTTGATTGTGATGGCGTATTGATTGACATTACAAAATCTTATGATCTTACAATAACTAAAACAACAAAGTATGTTTTAGAAAATCTTTCAAACATAAATGATTCCATTAAAATTGAATCAAAAATAATAGATGAATTCAAGTCAACTGGGGGATTTAATGATGAAGTCGACCTGACATATGCTTCAATTATTTCACTAGTTGCTGCAAAAAAGCTTCAAAGAGATCCCAGAGAATTTATTTTCGAAGTAATTAAAAACTGCGATACATCTGGAATTATTTCTGCAGAGAAATACATTGAGAAACTCACTGAAATTAATGAAATTAAAAATAAACTATGCTATCCAGGAGCTCATCATGAAAATCCATTATACAAAATATTTGATCAATTTTTTTATGGACCAGAGCTTTACAAAAAACTTTTCAATATTAAATCAGAGTTTTCAGAATCCGGCTTTATTGAAAACGATATCGTAATTGTAAATGAATCTTTAATTTCCAAACTCAAAACAAAATTTGATTCAAAAATCTCAATTGTAACTGGAAGAGGAAAAGAATCAATAAGATATTCATTAAAAGAAATATTAGATCAATTTGATTTAGATAATTCCATATTTTTAGAAGACGAGTCAAGAAATCTGGCAAAACCAAATCCGTTATCTTTAATTCGATCAATTAAGGGAATGGAGAGCAGTCATTGTATTTTTGTTGGAGATTCTATGGAGGACCTTATCATGGCTAAAAAAGCAACAGAACAAGGCTACAAAACCACTTTTTGTGGGATAATTGGTACTAGTAAGAATCCTCGGAAAAAATTAGAATTGTTTGAGAAAAATGAGGCCTTGTTGGTATTAGAATCAATAGATTTACTACCGACAGTATTAAATTTAGAATAAGGTCGAGTTAATCTTCTGTGATAAATATGAAAACAAGAAAAAGTTCCATTAACCGCAAAACAAAGGAAACTAGTATTTCAGTTTCAGTTAATCTAGATGGAACAGGTAAAACCATCATAAAGACAGGCATCAACTTCCTTGATCACCTAATTACATCATTTGGGAAACACGCAATGATTGATCTTAAAGTAAATGCAAAGTCAAACGATAAAATTGAGCACCATCTGATTGAGGATACTGCAATTACCATTGGTTTGGCAATCGACAAAGCTTTAGGTAACAGACGTGGAATTACAAGATTTAGTTATGCCTCTGTTCCAATGGATGAGTCACTAGCTGAGGCATCAATTGATTTAGTAAAAAGACCATATTGGAAATTGATTTTGTCAATTAAACGAAATAAAATTGAAGACATATCAAAGGAGGACTTGGAGCACTTTTTCCAATCTTTACTTCAAAACCTAAACAGCTGCATTCACCTTACTGTAAAGTATGGTGAAAATGATCACCACAAAGTAGAAGCTGCAATCAAATCCCTAGCAGTTGCTCTTAGAGATGCATCATCGTACGATAAAAAACAAAAAGGTATTCCAAGTACAAAAGGTTCAATGTAATGGTAAGTGTAGCCATATTTGATTATGGGGCTGGAAATATTTTCAGTCTTAAAAACTCCCTTGAAAAACTAGGAGCTACAGTTGATGTCATTACAACTTTTGATAACCCTAACCACTATTCCGGTCTTTTACTACCTGGAGTAGGCAATTTTGATCCTGCTATCAAAAGCATCCATGAACACTCTAAAATTAGATTCAAAGACTATGTAAAAGACGATACTCCGGTATTGGGAATTTGTCTTGGCATGGAGATGTTCTTTGAGAAAAGTGAAGAAGGTCATGAAAAAGGATTAAGCGTAATTGATGGAGAAGTAATAGAACTTCCATCATCCATGAAGATACCCCATATGGGCTGGAATAATTTAGAAATTAAAAAACCTGGGAAAATTCTTGAAGGAATAGATGATGGCTCTTGGGTATATTTTGTACACTCTTTTCTAGTCAAACCTTCCTCAAATGATATAATCACTGCCGAATCTGATTACGGAATTAAAGTTCCTGCAGTTGTGGAGAAGAATAACTTTTTTGGAACTCAATTTCATCCAGAAAAATCTGGCAAAATTGGTAGCATCATGATTCAAAATTTTCTAGAAGAGTGTAAAAAATGAAGATTATTCCTGCAATCGATATAATGAGTGGACAGGTGGTACGACTCTACAAAGGTGATCCTAAACAAAAAACAATCTACAGTGATAATCCTATTGAGATTGCCAAAAAATGGGAACAAAATGGTGCTGATATGCTTCACATTGTAGATCTTGACGCTGCATTAGGGATGGGGTCGAATCTTTCTATTATAAAAAAAATAATTGCAAATGTTTCTACTCCAGTAGAAGTTGCGGGTGGTCTTAGAGATGAATCGATAGTTATGGATATAGCAAAAATCTCAAAAAGGGTTGTATTAGGAACCCTGGCATTCAAAGATAAAATTATTTTGAAAAAATTACTAGAAAATTTAGGTCCTGAAAAAATTGTAATTTCAGTTGATCACAAGGAAGGTGAAATTGTAACACATGGTTGGCAAAAAGGAACAGGAGTTAACCTAATTGACGCAATAAAAGATTTTCTTGCCATGGGATTTTCTGAATTTTTACTAACGAACGTAAATCGTGATGGGACACTTGAAGGTCCTGAATTAAAATTTTTAGAACAGGCATGTCAGCTGGAAAATGCTAATGTGATTGCAAGTGGTGGAATCTCAAATATTAAAGATGTACAAGATGTTAAAGAAAAAAATTCCTTTGGAGTAATCCTTGGCAAGGCTCTTTATGAAAATAAAATTACAATTGAGGAGGCAAAAAAAGTGGCATGACCCTAACAAAAAGAATAATTCCATGTCTTGATGTCAAAAATGGGCGAGTAGTAAAGGGACTTCATTTTGAATCAATTAAAGATGCAGGTGATCCAGTTGAACTTGCTAAACAATACAGTGACGAGGGAGCAGACGAGTTGGTTTTTTTAGATATTACCGCATCAGAGGAACAACGTGAAACAATAAAGACCTTGGTTAGAAAAGTAGCTTCTGTAATCAACATTCCATTTACTGTTGGAGGTGGTGTAAAATCATTAGAAGATGCTCGTAACATTTTGCTTAGTGGTGCTGATAAGGTTGGAATTAATACCGGTGCAATAAAAAATCCTGAAATTCTTACAGAACTAATGAACCTTTTTGGGAGGCAATGCATCGTAGTTGCAATTGACGCTAAACGGAACTATGAAATCAAAGAAAATACCAATGTATTTACTGAAAATGGCAAACAATTTTGGTTTGAAGTCTTCATTTATGGTGGAAAGGAAGAAACAGGAATTGATGCCATAGAATGGGCAAAAAAAGCCCAAAAACTAGGCGCTGGAGAAATACTTCTAACCAGCATTGATAAAGACGGCACAAAAGAGGGCTATGATATTTTATTGACCAGAGAAGTTGTCAAATCTACATCAATTCCCGTAATTGCATCTGGTGGTTGTGGAAAACCTGATGATATGGTTGAGATATTCAAAGAATCAAATGTTGATGCAGCCTTGGCAGCCTCAATATTTCACTACCAGTCTCATGGCGTAAATGGTGTAAAGAGGCATCTTAAAGACAAACAAATCCCCGTAAGATTATAAAACATTGGATAGAAATTTTATCATGCAAAAATCGATTGATGATATAGATTTTGACAAAAGCGGTGGACTTGTACCAATTATAGTTCAAGACGCAAATACCAAAGAGGTCTTGACTTTAGCATACTCTAACAAAGAATCACTAGAATTAACAAAAAAGACTGGAAACTCGTGGTTTTGGAGCCGTTCTAGAAATAAACTTTGGATGAAGGGAGAAGAATCTGGTAATACTCAAAAGGTCAAAGAAATTCTAGTTGATTGTGACTTTGACGCAATAATTTATCTTGTAGAGCCATCAGGACCAGCCTGTCATACTGGTGAGAGAGTTTGCTTTCATAACAATTTAGAAAAATAATTCAGCAAACTGGATCCCAATCTGTTCCTGGAAGTATTCGGTCTGTTATTTCAAAATTTAAATTTGAATAATTTGTTCCTCTAAAAACTAGAGCCCATTTTCCCATTATGTCATCAACAGAACATAATCCTCTGACTTTAGACAACGAGGGATCCAAGTAATAGTTGAATGCATTTTTTTTAGCTCCATCAAATGGAATTGTAAGATATACAGAGTAATGTGTATCATTTAATGGTCTCATAACTGCTACTTGACCTTTCTCTTGAAAATCTAATCCGCCAATTCTTATGAATATTTTTTCACCTAGAGCATATTCATGTCGATCAATTTGAAATGGCCCTGAAGTTTGCCATTCTCTTGGTAATACTTCATACGTGTTTTCATCCACAATTTTTTCAATCTCATCTAATTTCTCTCTAACTTTAGGAGTTTCCTCTGGTCTGATCTCTTTATCTAAAACATCTTCAACTTCCATATCCCCGGAATCTCCGTTTGAAATCATTGTCATTGCAATTACACCTATGATTATGATAATTGTTATTGGTATGCCAATTATGACACCTTTATTCATGGATTTGATTTTAAAAAAATCTCTAAAAACCTTACTCATAATTGAAATACTTACAAAAATCCATTTTTTTCTGAATTTTTTCCAAAAAAAAAATCAGACTATGGATTTTTCATCAAAAAATCCTTTAACTATCACTAAATTTTTAATGCCATTAAATTAAGTATTACTTAACTTGATATTAGGATTTTTTATGTATAGTTTGAGGGGAAAACAAGATCTTGACTAGAACTTTCCTGCAATGCAGAGAATGCAAAAAAGAGTATGATTCTACGTTCAAGTATATCTGTGATGATTGTTTTGGACCACTTGATGTAAAGTATAATTTTCCTAGCATTTCAAAAGATACATTCTCTAATCGTGAGCATACATACTGGCGATATTTTGAATTACTCCCAATTGAGGAGAAATCAAACATTGTAAGCATTGGCGCTGGAATGACTCCTCTTATCAAAGCAGAAAAGCTTGGTGAAAAATTAGGGCTAAAGAATCTCTACATCAAAAATGATTCTGTAAATCCAACATTTTCATTCAAAGACAGACCTGCAGGAGTTGCAATCTCAAAGGCAAAAGAATTTGGACTATCTGCAGTTGGCTGTGCATCCACTGGAAATTTGGCGGCAGCTACTGCAGCTCATGCTGCAAAAGGTGGATTCGCATGTCATATTTTTGCTCCAAGTGATATTGAAATGGCAAAAATTGCACAGGCCCTGTCATATGGTGCAAATTACATAGCA
>JADFOW010000085.1 GCA_022562615.1 Nitrososphaerota archaeon | reverse complement strand
AAAAGACAAGGCAGCTGGCTTGAAGTTATACGAACCGGAGATATATGCCGGACAACACGAAGTAGATTTTGAGCAGGCAAAACCTCTTCTAAAGTTTTTTGTTGGCAAAGGTCACGACATTGGCGAAAGTAGTGCTCTTGCCCTTTACACAGTAATACAGATGGCAAACTTTGGTGGCGGTGGAAAGTTTGTCGTAATAGTTGCTGACGGAATACAAAAGTACAAAAAGAATCTAGAAGAGATGTCCAAGAAACAGAATCGTATTCAGGTGTCACTGCAGGAAGCTGTATCAAATGTAGGCGACTATGATAGAGTAATTTGGGTTCATACCCAATATACTCCACGCGAAGAAGGAATAGAATTAATTGCGAAATCTCTAGGGATTGATAAAGGGAAAATCTCTGTGTCAAAGGCAAGAACCATTGAGCAACTATTAGCAACACAACAAATTCCAGAAGAGCTAAAAAAAGATCTGCAAGGGTCTAAGGGCAAGTCGTTGTTGGTTTGTATGGCTGGAAATACTTCGTTGATGGCCGTGAAAGTACTTGCGGGCAAAGGCGTTGTAACTGAAAGTTTAACTGGCGGTATAACAGAATTGCCTCAAGGAAAAGGCAGACAACTTTCTGATTTGATCAGAGAAGCTACTGAATAACAGTACATCTTCAATTTTATGTCTTATCAGATCACTAATCCTTTATAGCACCACGATTTTTTAGAGAAAGATAGTTTACAATCCAAGTATAAAGGTAGATCTTTTATGGAGATAATATGTATAATTAACTAGAAGATAAAAGATGGATAATGAAATTCCTGAAAGGTTATTCAAACAGAATTTAGATAAAATTCTTTCTGAAAAGGAGATTAGGTTTGCAGGATTTGTTAATATGCAAGGCGATTTGGTAGAAGGTCAATTTCGTGAGGATGTTGTGCCATTTGAAAATGATGAGGACCAAAAGAGAGTTTTCAGAGAATTAGCTATAAGAATTTCCACCAGAAAGAATTTTGATTTTTCTATGGGAGCTGTGAAATATTCCGCCTCTAGACGAGAAAAATTGGTAATGATGAGCTTTCCTTTAAAAAACATAATCCTCTTAATTACTACAGAACCAAGTGTGAATATTGATCGATTAGCCTACAAAATAATTCAAATTCTCGGAAAAGATTGGAGCCAATTTCATGGGGAATAAATGTCAAAGGTACATTAAATCCCAACCATAATTAGAATAAATTTGTTCAAAATAAGCAAATAATTCAAATAAATTTTTGAAAATTATGAAAATAATTGAATATATGATAATTAGATAATCAGGATATGGTTTTGCAAATTAGGTATATTTTTGGTTGTAACCATCAAAAAAGAAATATTCATTCTAATGTCTTTTTTGAAAGAGGATTTACCGTTTCTTCACTATTGTGATAATTGTTGTAATATATGAAATAGTTAGTGTCAAAACAAAAACTAGAATATTTGAAAATTTTGAATTGTGTGAAGCATGTTATTTTAATAGGAATAAATTGGCAAGTTAAGATTCTTGTTCTTTTATAACATTTAGAGTCATACTAGTTCTTACATTGGGCAATGATCTGATGGCCTTTGTAATTACGTTTTCTAGAATTTTATATTCTGATGCTTCGATCTTGCAAATAACGTCATAATATCCAAAAACTACATCTGCCTCCTTTACTTCTGGAATTTTGTTAAGATTTTTTAAAATATTATATTCTTCACTTTTATCGCAATGAATTACCACATAAGCTTGAGCTGTATTTTGGCCAAGCATTGCACTAATTAACTTCTCAGATGGTTGGAATAATTTTTCAGATTCTGATCGTGTTAAAGTCATAGTCGATTGTATTTTTGGCATTTTTCGAATAACTCCAGTTACAATTTCTCTAATTTTGTCTTCTGATTTGGATTCTATTTTTGCAATTATGTCGTAAAGACCAAGTGTTCCCTGTGCTTCTTTTACATCCTCAATTTCTTTCAAAGAAGTGATTATGCTTTTCTCGGACCCTAAATCACAATTCATTAAGACATAAGCTTTTACCAAATAGACAACTCCTTTATTCTTGTCCAGTAATTCCCATTAGTGTTAATGTGGATCTAATTTTTGGAATTTTTCTAATTTTCCATGTAATGGTTTCTCGAAGTTTTTCAACTTGGTCTGATTCTACCTTTGCCAAAATGTCGTAAGCACCAAAGGTACCATGTACTTCTTTGACACCTTCTATAGACTTCAGTTCTGAAATTACAACCTCCTCCGAACCTAGTTCACAGTTTATGAGAACATATCCTGTTGCCATTTTTATTTTTTGACTCCTAGTTTCATAAACAATGTTTAAACTTGATATATATAAGTAATAATCTGTTTTTACTAAATGATTATGAAAAAAATTCAGGTTCAATTAAAGATATGTTTAGATTTAAAGAAGAATTTTTAAATTTTTAATGGGACTAGTTAAATGTGAATTAGCATTACTAGTTGTTAGCATCTTTGATTATTTTTTCAAGTTCACCAATATTTTTCGCCAAGGTGATTTTTGATCTTAGTTTAGAACCACCAGACATTCCTTTTGTAAATCTCATTGCTTGTCCTTTGATATGGACAAATTTTATTTTAAATTGTTTTGTAAGATAAAGATATTCAAAAAAAGAAACCAATCGATCTTTAAATGAATAATGATTATAGCTTCCAGTTTTTATATAATCATTAATTTGTTCAAATAAAAATGGATTTCCCATTGCACCTCTCCCAATCATAACATAATCACAATTGGTCTCATCAAACATTTTTTTGGCATCTTCTGGATTTGTAATATCACCATTTCCTATAATTGGAATGTTTGAAACTTCCTTTAGTTCTTTTATCATCTTCCAATCTGCATCTCCAGAGTATCCTTGGTTAACTGTCCTAGGATGAAGAGTAATCATTTCAATGCCCTCCTCTTCTGCAATTTGGGCTATATCTTTGAATAAATACCGATTGGCATCTGTAACACCTAACCTAATCTTAAGTGTAACAGGTTTTTTAACTGCCTTTACCAAAGTGGTAAAAATTTGTCGTGTAAGATTTATTTCCTGTAAAAGAGCACCTCCTGCCATTTGTTGAGTTACATGAGGAGCTGGGCATCCCATATTATAATCAATTATATCAAAAAAAGGTTCTACAATTTTTGCTGCTTTTTCTAATACTTTAAGATCAGAGCCAAATAATTGAACAGACAATGGCCGCTCATCTTCAGAATATTCAATAAATTCCTTAATTGTTTTTTGATTTTCTTTTAGTTGTTTTTCTTTTGCAACTATACTGTGAATATTTGTAAATTCTGTAACAACTAACCCTGCACCGAATTTTTTGCATTGTAATCTAAGTGCTGGATCACTCACTCCAGCCATTGGAGCCAAAAAAACTTTACTGGAGAATTTTGGAAGCATGGGTATTTTTTAATTATGGAATATATTTATTGTATTAAAACTCAAAATCAAAATTTAAAATTGTTTGCAAAAATAATTTTATTAATCTGGACAACCATCCTCATCTTCAAATCCATTGTATGTTTCAGGTTCTAAAGGACATGAGTCTTTATCGTTGATGATGCCATCCAAGTCATCATCGTGAACATATCTTTGCTGTTCAGGAGCAATATCTGGGCAACCATCGTTATCTTTGTATTTGTTCCACGTCTCAGGACTGAGAGGGCAGGAGTCTATAGCATCATAATATCCATCACCATCAGAATCAATTGGCGATGATGCAGTTGATTCTGTTAAAATCCGATCAGGACAACCGTCCCAGTCAGCATAACCATTATAGGTTTCTGGTAGGGTAATACATTGATCCCATCTATCTTCAATTCCATCACCATCTGTATCTGGGAATTGGTATGTTGTTATGACTTCAACAACGCTGTCGGGACAGCCATCAGAGTCTTGGAATTTATTGTAGGTTTCAGGTAAATGTGGACACTCATCAATTACATCAAAAATTCCATCCATGTCGCTGTCAAGTGTTGAAATGAATTTATCTGGGCAGCCATCTTTATCCTGATAATCATTAAATGTCTCTGGTTGGGTTGGGCACAAATCCAAGTAATCATTTATTCCATCACCGTCAGTGTCTGCAGTGAATTTATCATCTGCAACTATGTCTGGACACCCATCAGTGTCTTGGAATTTATTGTAGGTTTCTTTAATGTAAGGACATAAATCGTATTGATTAGGAATTCCATCGCCATCCGTATCGCCAGATATTACATATTCAATGACATCAGGACAGCCATCGTCGTCTTGGAACTTGTTAAAATTTTCTCTCTCAAATGGACATTTATCTTTTGAATCTGGAATTGAATCGTAATCAGAATCAATTAGGCCCAGAGACTCAAATCCTGGAATCTCAGGGCAACCATCCCAATCTAAAACGCCGTTAAAGTTTTCAGGTACATTGACACATTGATCTAATCTATCTTCAATTCCATCGCCATCTGCGTCTGGAAATTCAAAAGTAGATATTTCAACTAAAAGAGAATCAGGGCAACCATCCTCGTCCTCAAAATGATTGTAGGTTTCTTGAACTTGTGGACACTTATCAAGATGGTCAAGAATTCCATCCCCGTCACTATCATTTGTTAAAACAAATTTATCAGGACATCCATCTTTGTCTTGATAATTGTTGAAAGTTTCAGGTTGTGTGGGACATAAATCCAAGTAATCATTTATTCCATCACCGTCAGTGTCTACAGTGAATTTATCATCTGCAACTATGTCTGGACAGCCATCAGTGTCTTGGAATTTATTGTAGGTTTCTTTAATGAAAGGACATAAATCGTATTGATTAGGAATTCCATCGCCATCCGTATCGCCAGATATTACATATTCAATGACATCAGGACAGCCATCATCATCCTCAAACTTGTTAAAATTTTCTCTCTCAAATGGACATTTATCTTTTGAATCTGGAATTGAATCGTAATCAGAATCAATTAGACCCAGAGACTCAAATCCTGAATTTTCGGGACAACCGTCCCAATCTAATACACCGTTAAAGTTTTCAGGCTCGTCAATGCAAGCATCCCATCTATCTTCAATTCCATCACCATCTGTATCTGGGAATTGGTATGTTGTTATGACTTCAACAACGCTGTCG
>JADFOW010000084.1 GCA_022562615.1 Nitrososphaerota archaeon | reverse complement strand
ATTGTTCAAGCAAGCACCGTACAGAATCAATTTGTAAAAACTACAATTGATACAGCCGTACAAAACATCCAAGCATACAACGAAAATGTAAGTGCATTTGCTGATTTGAATAAAAACATTGTCCAGTCATGGACAAACCCACTCACACTAAAAAACTAGTGTGAATTTTTTTATTTTTCATCCTCCCCAAAAAAACTTTAACTATACCCATCCCAGGAGGGACACATTTTAGGTACATAGGATCGATTAGCTGAATGTATACAATTCTAATGAAATTTTATGTTAGAAAAATGCTCAAAACCTACTTTTTTACTTCTAATCATTCCCAAAAATTTTTCCTTTTGTAAAACTGTGAATACAGAACATTTGTTCATAGTATTCAAATACTGGAAAATTTTAGTTTCAAGTAAGATTAAATGACAATCATTTTTGTTCCAATCAGACCCTCTAGAAGAAATTACGACGTGGATGAATCCGAAGAGACAAAAGAAAAATAAAATTCTGCTCTAATAGATTGAACCTTTGTTCTACAGTGTAGTTCTAGTTAGAATCTCCTCTAAATGAAACAAATGTAATAAATTCCCTAGTAAAAAATTAAGAAAAATGAGAATCAAAACTATCCTTTTTTTCAGGTGTAATAAAACAATATGACAGAAGATCGTCTTTAAGTAATTTCCTGTTGTATAGTATTTGGCGATGGAGAATAATGGACATAGAAAATAAACCCCCAATGATAAACAAAATCAATACTGTGATAAAAAACGCAGTAGGGGATGGGCGTGATCATTTAAGTGATGCCGAATCGATTTACGTGCTTAAAATCACTGATGAGTTAATCAAAGAGTATCAAAAAGTCTTGTATGCAAATCAATAATTAATTTACATAAACAAGTGATTAACTTTACAATTATTTTATTAAAAAGTGGCTATTTTAGTAATCGTTTTGATTTTAATTCAGAAATTACATTTGGAATTCCATCCCTGTATGACGGAAATTTAAATTGGTATATTTGACTAATTTTTTTGTTTGACACTTTCATAGATGTCATTAGTAATTTGATTAAATCTCCTCCTATCACTGCCTTTGCTAGAAACACAGGAACATTTCCTGGATGCTTTACTCTTATTTGGTCTGCTGTAAAATCAACAAACTCTCTGAATTTTGCAGGAGAGGAATCTGCTACAATATATGACTCGTTTTTTAGATTATTTTCTAAAACTGATACCATACTTCCCACTGCATCTTCTATATGCACAAATCCTTTGTAATAATTTCCATTTTTGGGAAGTCTGAAAGTATGTTTTAAAAGACGTTTTATTAAAAATTCGTAGAACCATCCTCTGGTACCATAAACATCTCCAAAATGGATAACCGAAAAATTAATTCCTACATCTTTGCAATTTTTTTCAAGAAATTTCTGAGCATCAAGTCTAATTTTTACAAAATCTGTTGTTGGATTGTATGGAAAGCTTTCATCAACTATTCCTTCGCCAGGATCTCCATATACTCCTAACCCTGAAATGTAAATTATTGATTTTGTTTTGTCTTTTATTTGATTAAATAAATTCTTTGTACCTCCTAAATTTACCTTCTCCAGTATTTTTTTATTTTTTTCAAGTGGAGTGTGTGATGCTAGGTGAAAGACACAATCAATTTTTTCTATTGATATGTCTAAATTTGAATCAGTTAAATCACCGATAATTTTTCTAGATTTTGGATGAGAATGTTTTCCTTTTCTAATTAAAGATGTGACATTGTGTTCTTTTTCAACTAGTTTCTCTACTAGTCTGGAACCGATGAATCCTGTTGCACCAGTAACTAAAATAGACCGAGTCATTTTATTTTTGATTACGCTTGTTACCGTATTTGGACTTTGTTTTATTTGTTAATTGTTATTCCTTGTATTTTTCCAAGATCTCTTCAAAAATTATATTTCGCAACGTTTTAGATTTTATATGGAGAAAGACACATACACAGATGATGAAATAAGAGAAATTCTTTCATTAAAAAAAATAACCGTCGTGGGAATGTCAAAACATGCAAGAAAAGCCGCCCATTTTGTACCAAAATATTTGTCTGAAAATGACTATGAAATCACCCCTGTCAACCCTAATGCTGATGAAATTTTAGGAAGAAAAAGCTATGCTGAAATTTCGTATGTAGAAGGTGAAATTAACGTTGTTAATGTTTTTAGGCCGTCTAACCAAGTCCTTCCGATAATCAGAGAAGCTATAAAGAAAAAACCAAAGGTAATTTGGTTACAAGAAGGTATCCATAATGAAGAAGCTGAAGAATTAGCAAGAAAGGCAGGAATTAAAGTTGTGTTTAATAGATGTATGCTGGCTGAACATCGGAGGCTTTGTTAAGAATGGCTACCTTTGAGGATTTTTACAATGATTTGGCAAGCTTAGTAGAGAAATATGAAAAACGCAATACTCCTTTAAAACTTGAACAAGACCTCGACAATAATATTATCAAAATTTTTGGAGAAAAAATAACTGCATTGGCACGGGCAAAAAATGGTTTAAACGATGTAACCGAATTGGCTTATACGACAGCCGAGCACCATCCATATTGGAATGTACTTTACAATAGTTCTGAAATTGCAAATACAATTTTAGAAAAATGGACAGATAAAATTTCAAAAGAAGACGTAGGTGAAATTGAATGGGCAATCAAAGAAATTGTTCAAACCTTGGAAAGAATCAAAGAAAAAATTTAATCATAATCTAGGCAGAGATAAATATTCTAAACCGATAAAGGATCCGTGCCAATTAGACTTGGATTAATAGGAAAAACAAATACTGGAAAAACTACTTTCTTTAATGCGGCAACTCTATTTTCTGAAGAAATCTCATCATATCCGTTTACAACAAAAAAACCAATCTCGGGTAGTTCTCAAGCAATAACCCTATGTGTTCATCCTGAGTTCAAAGTAAAAGATAACCCTAATAATTCAAAATGTGTTGATGGATGGAGATACATTCCTATTGAACTAATTGACTTACCTGGGCTTATCAAAGATGCCTGGAAAGGAAAAGGTCTTGGTAACCAATTCCTTTCAATTGCAGCACAATCTGATGCATTATTGCATGTAGTTGATGCCTCAGGGGGTATTGACTCTACAGGACAAATAAGTGAACCTGGGACAGGCGACCCAATCTCAGACTTTGCAGATATTGAAGAAGAACTTGTTATGTGGTATCTAAAAATTTTAGAAGGAAATAGAGAAAAAATTTCAAAGTCAGTTAGACGGGGGTCTGATTTAATTGAGTCTATTACTGATTTGTATCGTGGGATTGGCGTAAACAAAATCCATGTTAAGGATGCTTTACGTTCAACGGGCTTGAGTGAAAAAGACTTTGATGATTATGATATGACAGACAGCAAAAAATTAGCCTCATATCTTCGAAGAATCTCAAAGCCCACATTGATTGTTGCAAATAAAATTGATGTAAAAGGAGCTGACAAAAACTTTGACAGACTCAGAGAGCGCTATAATGACATGATAGTTATTCCTGCAAGTGGAGACAGTGAACTTAGTTTACGACGTGCTGAACAAAAAGGGCTAATTAGATACTCTCCAGGTTCTGAGCAGTTTGATATTTTAAAATCAGACGAACTAAATAAAAAACAAACTGATGCACTTGATTTTATTAAAAAAGGGATAATGGGCGAATTCATGAGAACTGGTGTACAATTTGCAATAAACATTGCAGTCTTTAAACTGCTGAAAATGAACTCGATTTATCCTGTGACCAATGATAAGACTCTTGCAGATAAGAAAGGACGAATATTACCCGATTTACTTTTGCTAAAAGATGGGGCAACTGTAAAGGACCTGGCCAGAGAAATTCACACTGATCTTACAAAAGGACTACTTTATGCAAAAGATTTGAGATATAATTTGAGATTGCCAGTGGATTATCAGCTAAGGGATCGTGATGTGATTTCATTGGTTAATGCGTCCAAAAAATAATTTTTCCAAAATTACTATCATTTCTCAAAAATAGGCACAATTAGACCTGATTGGACGAATCATTAATTGTATTTTTTTCATTTATACAAAATTATTATAATAACATGGCAAAGGTCATTATGCCTTTTTTCTAGTTTTTTGTAGATTGTTCTTTTACTTTTTTTGATATTTTATGCGTATTGTTTTGTTTAGAACAAAAACATATTGTAACAAAATTTTATGACAATAAATATTCTTAATACTACCAACACCAAAAAATTCCCATGGGGATAGAGCAGTGGAAAATAACAAAGCCTTAATTTTATTTTTAATTTTTGTAATTTCTATTTCTTCAATTACGGGTTTAGCTCAAATAGCCAATGCAGAAAGTTCTGCAAACATTGATCAATGTGCTAATGGACCCCTTGAGGATCCACAAAAACAAAACTCTTGTGATATTTCAGATTCTTGGGTTAATGGAAATCTTAATCAAAACAATGCCCATTGGAGAGAGGGAGAGTCAAACGTTTACCGACTCCATTTGACTAATCTTGAAAATAACACTCTGTCTGCTCCTGGATTTCATAATATTGTTATTGGTTATGATATCACTCATTCTGACAAACATGGTATAGATTATCTTACTTCATTTAACAGAACTGAAACCCTTGCAGACCCTTGTATAGCAAAACAACAAGGACAAGAAGCTATAATTTGTAATGTGGCTTATTCTGACAATCATCGGATACCTAATCCTAAAATTAACACAGTCGATTATGATAATGATGGAACTCCAGATGGTTCATTTCAACCCATAACTAGTTTTACTAATCTTGTAAGTAAGGAAGGAGATCAATCTGTCTTAATTTGGGCTTTTGTTCCCACTGGAGAATCAATCGAAATTTTAGCCATAAATTACACAGAACCATTTGGTGATTTTTCAGGGTCTAATTCTGCACAAGCAATTTCAATTAATTTTACCACTACCTCAGAAAGTGCTGTTTTTGCATGGGGTGGACACATTGCAAGTAGGACTGATTGGGGATTTGATAGTTCTTCAAAAGAACTTGAAGCAAATTCAGCCGCAGATATTAATGGCTCCCCTTATCATATGCGATTACTTGAATTAGATGGTTCAGGTGGAAATCAAGACCTTCCTCTTGATGCTTTGGCTGTTTTACCAGATTTCGGTGATCCTCCGACAGTAGAAATTATCCTACCAATTGATGGCACAACCTTTGCCAGTGACGCAATCATCCAATTTAATGGAACTGCGACTGATCCTGAAGATGGCGACATATCTGGTGACCTTGACTGGACATC
>JADFOW010000083.1 GCA_022562615.1 Nitrososphaerota archaeon | reverse complement strand
TGAATTCACAAAGTGAATGCAAATACACGACTGCACGATGAATTATTTTTAATTCTCTTAGCGAAAGCTATACAAGAAGAATCAGAGTGAATCTTAAAGTAATTTCCAATTATTTTTTGGGAAGGATGAATTAAAATAAAAAATATTTCATCTGTTAATTGTTTTGTAACTACGACCAGTATCAATAAGATCAATTAATCTCTCAATACTTATGGGCGAATAGTCTAGAAGCTCTGCACAAACATTAACAGTTTTATTTTTTTGATTGATAAACGGATAATTATCAAGATCATTGTTGTGCCTATCCCCATGAATAATCCAACCATCATATCCCTTCGGTCGATAAGGGTCATGCATTAATAGAAACTGATAGTCTTGATATTTGATTCCATGACGGTTAGGTAATACTTCGGCACGAGTAATAATATCAGTATCGTGATTACCTCTAATGTAAAATATTTCTCCTGCTAGCTTGCCTAACCAATAGTCTATTGACCTTCTATTTCTGCTATAGCTCATATCTCCCAAGAAAAACACCTTTCCATTATGATTAACAACATTTTGCCAGTTTTCAACGAGTTTTTCATTCATCTGTTTTGTTGAGTGAAATGGTCTGCTACAGTACTCTATGATATTTTTGTGATCAAAATGAGTATCACTGAAAACAAAAATTTTTTCATGGCTTGGTATTTCTTCAAATTTTCTTTTTGATGGGTCACGTGTTTTTTCAAGTTCTTTTTCGAGTTTCTTCATCGTTTTTTTACGAATATCTCGGTCTAGTGCCTCAGAACGGTTTAGCAGCTTACCCAGTATAAGATCATATTCTGCCAGTATTTTACTATCTTTGATTATTGTTACCCTCAAAGTGTATTGATTCATTTCGGGAATCTTCCATGTTTGCAGATATTTCCAAATTCTGTTAAACTTTCTTTGAATGTCTTTTAGTACAAGCGTGGCATGGAAAGTAAATTCAGGCTCTAAGTCATGCTCTTTTAAATCACAAAAATTGTAGAGTCTTTCTGCAATCTCTTGTCGTAGTGCTTCAAGTTCTTCTGATGGTTTTATTTTGACATAGATCACTCTATTTTCAAAATTATCAAATCCATCAATCTTGAATTTGACTAGATGATACTTTTTACACACATTTACAACTTCTTTCACTAGTCGTTTTTCATCTCTGGTGTAGAGTGGACCAGCAAGTGAAATGTGTGGAATAATTTTTTTTCTTGTTACGCCAAAATTTTTTGTAATATTTGCCTTTAATTCTTTGATTGATTGTTTTGCATAGCCTGAAAATCTAAACTCTATGAGATAATGTGTCATGATATTTGATCCTATGACTATTGAGATAAATTCTTACTTATTTTTTGGGAAGGATGAGAATTGAATAAATTACAGTTTTGTCCTGAGATAGTAAGGACATGCCAAAATTCCTAGACAGCCATCCTTTGAAAGGAACTAGTCCAGAAACCTTGAAAAAATTACAAAACGCTCCCAAAGATGAATTTGGCGTCACTCATCTTAATTTAATTTATAGCGAAGACGAGGATAGGTGTTATTGCTTTCTTGAAGCTCCAACCAAAGAAGATGTGGTAAAACACCACAAAAAAATGGGGTTCGACTGTGATTATATTTTAGAGGTTGACTCAACTTATGATCCTGATGATTAGGGGTCAGTTCATCAATTAATCCTTTTGAAATTATTTTTTGGGAAGGATGAGAATTGAGAATAAATTACTGATTTGGAACTAACTTTTTTAATAAATTAAAAACACTAGCATGTCTTTCTGGAGTAATCCAGATTCTTTTGTAAATTTTGAAGCTAGTTTCTAAGACGATGGCCTTTTCCTTTTTTGGGCGATCAATATCGAAATGAAACCAATCTCGGAAATTTCCAGTTCCGGATATTCTATGTTTTCCCGTGAACGTTCCCAATTTTCTTTCATTTATCTTCTTGATTGAGGAAAACTTTACTTCTTTTTTCCCCCAAGGAAGAGCCCAAGATTTGAACTTGATTCTATCATCAAAAATCTGTAAATATTTGTCATTGTACAGAACTGAGTTAGTCATTTATTTTTGGATCCATCACCATAATTTATTTTTAGTGTTAAAAGTTTCAACAAAATTTGAAATTATTTTTTGGGAAGGATGAAAATCAGAGACGAAGGATTTGTAAATTCTGTTTTCCTAAATAGTATCAAAACATTAATTCAATGTGGCTTCAGGCAAAAAAATTCTTGCCATTGTAAGTTTAATTGTAATAATTTTTTCAGTAGTAGTTTCGGTAGATATTGGAGGAAGATTGTTTGGTGGTGGATATGGTGGAGGCCTATCTACAGATTCAGTAGACCTGACATTAGTAGATTGTCAAAAAGTCCTCAGTGATACAATGGAGATCAATGTGAGATTATCAAATTCTAATGACAGGGAAGTAATTGTGGAATGGCATGCCTTTGGACGTGATTCTCAAGGTAATTTGCATGGTGGAGTTGAAGGTTATGCAAAAATTCCTGCTGGGTCTACGGTATCAGACAAAAATTATGTCGATACATTAAGTTCTGCAGAAGGATGTCTAGCTAGAGTGATTTCAGTTACAGGGACATGATATGAAATATTCTTTGTCTGATAGGATTAGAATTATTTTTTTGGGAAGGATGAGAATTTTACGTTGTAATGATTTGATTGATCTCTGAGTCCTTGTGAAAATCTAACATCCTGACCAATCCTCGTTTTGATACTCACTTTCTTCACAAAATTCATAATTAATTTCGGCGAGTCCTTCCTCTAACAATTTCTTGTTTAGTGAAATTCCGTCACAATAAACCACTGCTAGCATTCGCCCACCAGAATCAGTTAATTGACCATCATCTTGGTCCACAATTATTATTGAACCTACTGGACACAATTTTTCGGTGAACTCTTTCCCTTCTAAATAACGTGGCTCATCTATCTCATCGGTATCAACTAATGATAATCGTATTCGAATAGGATCTCCTGTTGTAAGATGTTTGACATAGATTGTATCTCCATCAATAACATCGGTTACCTTTGCAGAAAAGCAATAGGGTTCATCCTTACAAACTTCCAATTCAAAAGAACTTTTTTCATTTTCTAAAATCCAAAAAACTAAGGTTGAAATAATTACAATCATTGAAAATCCTATTAAGAGAATTATCCTAGCATTATTCACAACATTATAACTTTCGTTATGATCTTAAAGATTCTCCAACAAATCCTAATTGCATTATGACTTTAGTTATGTTGTGTTTTTTACGCACAAAAAGGGGGGACTTTTTACTGACAGTCGATAAACTCGTTAACACTTGAAAATGTTAATTTGAAATTATTTTTTTGGAAGGATGAAAAGTACCTTCTAAACTATATCCATACGCTTAAGTTGACAGGCTAAATTAAAGAGACATGGGTAATTCGTTAGCAGATTATAAAATTGAACAATTATCTTTATCTGGCATTAATAATATCAAATGGACACAAAAAAACCCAGTTGATCCTGACAAACCAAAAAATAAAAAGAAAAAAAGAAACACCTCTCCAACCAACATAATTTACACTTCTAATCCTAAGGTAAAACCTGATGCAAAAAAATTATTCAAAATTGAAAATGATGGTGATACTAGAAAATCAAAAAATAAGGGAAAAACAGGAAAAAGGTTTCAAAACTCCTCTTCATCTAATTATATTATCAAGCCAGGATTTACAAGACGTGGAAGATAGATTTTTGTTCCCAATTTAGTAGCTGAGCCTCTTAGGAATTGAACCTCGGATTTGAAATTATTTTTTGGGACCAAATTTTGAACTAAAATGAATCGACGCTAATCAGATTTGAACCTGAAATTTGAAATTATTTTCTAGGAAGGATGAAAATTGAATTTAGTTCTTGTTTCTCTTGGCTTGTGTTTGTTTCTCTTGTATTTTGTTATTTGTCTTGATTTTCTTTGTTTCTCTATTGTTTAGTGTATTAACATACGTTATTTTAGTTCAAATCGAGGCTAATACAGTGGAAAAAATGAAAGAAAATGAAAATTAAAGATATTATTAAAAAAAGGAAAGTAAAAATTCTAAAAGGTATTAAAAATGAAAATTAAGGAAATTATCAGAAACCATGTTAGATCTGGAAAGATTCCTGGAATTTCTGTTGGATTAATAAAAAATTCAAACATAGAGTTTTTCAACTATGGTGTGATGGAAAGAGACTCTGACTTTGTACCTAATGAAAATACTGTATATGAAATTGCATCTGTTTCAAAAACATTTACCTCTATACTTTTGGCAATATTACAAAAGGAAAGATTACTTGACAAAGATGATTCTATATCAAAATATGTTCCAGAACTTGCAAAGATTCCAGGGCTTAAAAAAATTACCCTTTATCATCTTGCTACCCACACTTCTGGATTGCCAAACCTTCCAACAAAATTGATAATCTTCAATCTTTTGGGTTTGTTGAGGCCAAGTATTGCATATCATGAATTGTCACAATTTACAAAATCTGATCTGATAAGATTTTTTTCTAAATCAAGATTAAAAACTGAGCCTGGTACAGAATGGCATTATTCAAATGGTACAGTGGGATTATTGGGACATATCTTTGAGAGGGTTACAAATTCAAGTTATGAAGATCTTGTTAAAAGCAAAATCTGTGGTCCTTTAGGTATGAAAGACACCGGAATTAACTTGCTTGAATCTCACAAAAACCAAATGGCCTCAGGGCATTCTTATTTTGGGAAAAAAATCCATCATTGGGTAGCCCCTGCAATTGAGGGTGCAGCAGGTCTTTATTCAACAACAAGTAATCTGATAAAATTTCTAGGGGCGAATCTTGGTTTGATCGATACTAGAATATCTCCTGAATTACAATACTGTCACTCTACTAGGTTTGTACCTAAACTATCCTATTTCATGAAGAATATGATGATTCCTTATCTTGGTGTAGAGTTTGATGAGATGGCACTTGGATGGTGGGTTTTAAAACGAAATAACCGTGAGATACTATTTCATGATGGAGGAACTGCAGGATTTTCTAGTTTTATCGGAATTGAACCTGCAAAAAATAGTGGTGTGGTCATTTTGGCAAACAAATTATCTCGTCTAACACACAAGTTGGGAATGAAGCTTTTGAAAGAAAATTTTTGAATTATTTTTTTGGGAAGGATGAAAACTAAATTTTTTTAAATTGTAACGTTTATTGTATTACAAGATCATCCTTAAGCTAGCATACACTACCTTTTTTTATTAGATTTGAAAAACGCATTGGGTATAATAAAGAACCAACGCAAT
>JADFOW010000082.1 GCA_022562615.1 Nitrososphaerota archaeon | reverse complement strand
TTGATTCCGGTGAGATGATCATGGCAGCAGCAGACGCAGGTGATGTTACACTTGCTGAACTTCCAGTAGTTTTGAATATGCCACAAATTGTTTGGCCTGAAGGTCAGATGATTGTAAAGGAAGACAAGACTTTGGCAGATGATACTCCATATGGTGGAGGACAAGTTCTGGATATTGATACAGAAGAAATGACTGTAACATTCGTAGCTCATAGAGGTTGGGGACCTGACGGCAGAACCATATATTACATTGTAACTGATGCTACTCCAAGCGGTCCAGCTGGAATGATGGGAGTAGTTGATGCACCAACAGCAGCTAGTTTGATTGCAAATTCTGCAGCAGTTGATCTATTCCAATTTCGTAACGGAATTACGGGTACTGGTCCTTTGGGATTCCAACCCGGAATTGCAGCAGGAGCACCAGGTGATGCAAACTATTCCCCAATGTGGAGAGTATTCATGATTGGTTGGGAAGCACCTGAGGATGCATCAATACTTGAGACCAAAGCTGACATTGATGCCTACCAAAAGGCAGGATTGATTTCTGTCGGAATAGCACGACCAATGGATTCAGATCACATTGTCAACTGTCCATTTATTGATCCCTTCCAATAGGGAAATACTCTTTTTTTCTTTTTTGATTAAATTGTTTTAAAAGTAATTATGATAAAAAAAATTTCAACTAAAACTAGTTTTAAATTTAGAAACCATAGATGATATGTAATGCCTTTTGACGCTCTTTGCAAAAATAAAATCTTCAAAGATGTTCCAAATTATGACGATATCCAAGAAGATCCCTACATGAAGGAATTATTTTCTTCAGTTTTTACTGGAATGAGTGGCAGATATACAAGAATGAAAATTATCTGTGCAATTACAGAAGAACCAATGAATACTCTAGAACTTTCAAAAAAATTAGAACTAGATTACAAAACCATACAACACAACATCAAAGTTTTGGAAAGTAATACACTGATAGTTCGAGAAGGAGAAGGATATGGAGACTTGTTTTTTCCATCTGATTTAATTTTATCTAACCTTCCTACACTATACAAAGTAATAAGAAGAGTTGAGGAAAAATTAGACAAGCCTGAAAAAAAGTATATTGACTAAGTAAAAAATTCTAGAAATTATCTTTGATTTTATTTTATAATTAATTACTATCTACATAACTGTAAATCTTTCTTTATTGTTTCTAGCTTTTGAATGGTTGATGGTTTTTCTTCTACTGAATGAATTCCAAGTTTCAAAAGTTCTTTTTTGTGGCTTTCTCTTAATTCTAACACGCTTACAATTATGATTTTTTTCATCTCAGATGGTCTTTTAGCCTTCAAGTCATGAATAAAATCCATTCCGCTATATCTTGGCATACAAATGTCAAGTAAAATCAAATCATAGTCATTTTTTAAAACAAGTTCTAATCCTTCCCTTCCATCATTTACGCTTTTTACAGTATTATTTCCTGAAGCTAGCATATCTGCATATAGCTGACATATTTCTGGGGAATCATCAACATGTAGAACCTTCATTACATTATTTCTCAGGTGAGGATCATAACACTCTGTATGTTCATTTTGAACAAAGATTAACCAAAAACGGTTAATTTGTAGGGTATTTCAGGGAAGAAATAAGGATAATCACTAATTTACATCAAGCCTTTTGTTGGCATAGATAAATTTGAGGCCAATAAAACTCTAATAATTAAAAGGATGTGAAAAATCCATGGACTATGAAAATTTTTGTTTGCAAATTTTAGAAGCTGATCCTAAAATCCGATTTGCAACTGCTTATGACTCATGGGCTGTTCGTGTTGGGGGCGGTATGCGTAAAGGAGTAACCAACCTTCTTTCAGAGCACAGAGAAAAAGAATTGGTCAATCTTTCTGTGATGGATTGGAAGGCACGCAAGGAAATGGCACAATGGCTTGGAAAAACAATTTACACCTTGGCCGAATACGACAAGGTCAAACGATTTTCCTTTTATCTAGGAGATGACTACCTGCTCCTTGTAAGTGCAGAAAAAGATGCAGACACAAAAAGGGTAGTAGATGAAGTCATCAAACTTTATTACAAAAATCAAGACTAGTAATTTTTTTCTTCATTAATTTGAAACTTGATTACAGCTTCCACAACCATTTCTTCTAGTTGCAAACCAAACTAAAAAACACAATCCCAAAGGATATACCAAGACTTGGGAAGCTTCAAAATCTCCGATGAGATAAAACATCACAGCCAATAGGCCCAAAATTAGACCAAAAATTAATGAGGATATGTTTATTTTGTCTTTAACGTTTGAATCTGATCTAAGCCCTAACAACTTTTCCACATTTTTTTATCTGTAACATGCTGATGGGCATAAGCTTGTAGAATCTTGACTCCATTTGATACCCTCGAATTTCAAGAACCACAGGAATTGCATTCAAATTTTCTTTTTGGTTTGTGGGCTTTGGTAATATGACGTAACGTCCTTTGAGGATCTGAAAAAGTCATGTTGCATTTTGGGCAAACATTGGATATAACCACCTCTTTTTTGCGTGAAAATAATCCCATAATTTCTAAAAATACTTTACACATAAAACAATTTGCCCCATTTACAATCATAATTAATTTATCAACCAATAATCAAGTGCTTAATTTCATGATTATTGACTATGATCTAATTATATTTGAAAGGATTTGAGAAATAAATTTTAAATTTCTTGATTCCATTTGAGGCGAGAAACATCTTTAAATTTTACGAAATTTTAACCAATGATGATATAGATGTCTGATGAGAATCAAATTCGAGTTGAAAAAATATTGGCACTTGATGAAAACATTAGATTTGTGGCAATAAGTGATTTAGACGGTAATCTGATTGTGTCCAAAAGTAAAGAAGGTGTTGAACTTTACTTGTCTCCTGAATCCACCAAAGATACCTTACGTCATGCAGCTTCTGCTTGGAAATCTCGTATGAAACATGTTGATGAGATTGGAAGAGGGTTATACACAATAGCAGTTTACGAAAAACTACGAAGAGTGACAATGCCATTGTCTGATGATCGGATTTTATTGGTGACTATTGACAATGCAGGAGGTCAAAAGCAGATTCTTGATGCACTTCTAAATGAGGTTGTTTACAGAGATTATACGTATACTTCTGGCTAGAACAGCTTTGTGATTTTTTAATTATTCAAACCAAATTATAGTATCTAATAATAAAAAAAATAGCAGTTGCAGTAATTACTCCAATGGTTATCAATTTCAAAATGCGCTCTTTCTTTTTGATGAGGTAAGCGTCTCCATTATTTCTCCTTAGTAGTTTGTATTGTTTTGATGTTGTAATCAGGGCATATGTAACTAGTGTAGTAATTGCAACAATAACTATGGTTTCAATGGTTATGGAGTTTGTTTGGATAACAGAACCTGCCAAAACAGGTAGAACTCCCCACGAAAGTAATGTAGATGAATTATTGTGAAATTTACCTCCAAAAAGTTCTAGGTTATATGCAAATAGAAAAAAGCCTTCAATAATTCCAATTGGAAAAAGCCAAGGAGAATCTAAAAAAGCAAAATAAATGCCAACAGCAAATGCAATACCTATGGCACCTAATGCAGTAACCCAAATCTTTCTTTTTGGCAGATTACCCCAAGGTTTTGTTTTACCTCCTACCGCATCAAGTAGGTGAGCACCAACTCCAAGTGCTAAAACGTAAATCACACAAATTGCTGCTACTCGCTCCAATTGCATTGGTCCTGAAATTGCTCCCAAGGCAGCAAAGCAAGTCACAATACTCGTGTATGGTAAAAACAAAATTCCTATAGAAATTCGAAATTTTTTAGGGCCAAATTTTGGAACGAACCATTCTGAGATTCTATCGACTTGCAATAATATTATTCGGACTTTATTACTTATATGATCACGGGATGAACAATTGATATTAATTGATAGAATGAATAATTGATTCGTGAAGAAATATCGAAAATTTATCAAAAAAGGAGTCATAGAATCACTTGATAAGGTCCCTTTTCATAGCAAGGCTCCAATCAAACGATTATCACTGTTAAGTAAAGCTTTGATTCCTCAATCAAATACACATATTGCAGTTCACTTTGTTGATGCCTCCAAAAATCTTCCAAAGTATAGTAAATTACACAAACATAATCATGACGAAATTAATTTGATACTCTCAGAAGATTCTAACTTGACATATGATATTCACTTGGGAGATGAGTCCTATAAGGTGAGGTCACCTTCAACCATATTCATTCCAAAGGGAATTAAACACAGTGCGCAGGCAATTTCGGGTAAAGGAATTTTTGTTTGTATAATATTATCAAATAATTATACATCAAATTGAAGAATTTAATCTAATTTTATAGAATATACTACAATTTCGCCTTTGTTTTTAGTCATGAAACCGGCTAGCAATGCTTTGATGCCATATTTTTTCTTGCGAAGAGAAATCGCATTTTTAGCCCCTTCTCCCTCCACAAGGGTAGCATTTCCTGAAATCCATTCACCCTTGGGCTTGCCCTTAAATGAGCAGGGGCAGATTCTTACCTTTGAATTATTTCTGAGCCGTTTTACCTTTCCTGTATGTTCCCTTGTTATCACGTAAATGAGATCATTATATGTAACAAACCAAACCGGCGTTTTTACTTCGGTTCCGTTTTTTCTTAAAGTTTCAAGATTGATGTATTTTGCATCTGAAAATTGTTCAGGAATATGCTCCATTGATATACAATGTTGCATTTTGGCATTATAATTTAATCTAATAAAAGAAAATGACCTTAGATTGAGAGTCAGGAGCTGGGTATTTTTTGGAAGAAGACTAGCTGTAACATTTTACTTGTTACACTATCTTAAGAATACTATATCAGTCCAAAATTTCTTGTATCGGTACAATTTTTGTCATAATTGTCAGAAACCAATGTTACACACTTAGCTATATTAGTTACTTGATTCAAATAAATTCCAGTGATCAAAAAAGAAAGATCGTTAGTATCAAAGAGTAGTAATTCTTTAAAGGCAACTAGCAAAGGAACGTCGGTGACCTCAAAAGCATCTACATGGAAAAGAGTTTCAATTATTTTCATTGCTACAATATTATTATCTTCTGCTGTAACTTTTAATTCCGGCTATTTTGAAGTTGAGGCAAAAAAACCAGGCTCTAGCACTGAAGGAGTAATATCATGGAGTAACGGATTTCCAAGTGGACCTCATACTAACATAAACATTCATGGCAAGAAACTAAATTTTAATTGTGATAATGATGGAAAGCTAGGAGCAGACTTTGGTAAGTCTGTCTTTGTTCCAATTGATACACAGGCTGCCAGAGATGCAAATCAGGAGCCAACTGAAATACTTAATTCTACAATAGGTGACATTAACTTTGTATCAAACAAGAGATCAAAAATTGTGAATGGAATAGTACGTG
>JADFOW010000081.1 GCA_022562615.1 Nitrososphaerota archaeon | reverse complement strand
AGGAATACAAATTTGTCAGATCTCAATCTTCAGTTTGATGGGTAGAGGACCAATATCAAAAAATTACCCACCAACTTGATGAAATTAAAAATATCGAAAACGGACAGGCGTGCAAAAATATGAGTGAATTTTGATTTTTGTTATTTTTTTATGCGTAGTTAGGCTCAATTTTTCATTAAAAACAATTTGTAATCATACATTTGTCAATCCTCCACTACACGAAAACATAAAATCAATAAAACAAGATTCAAAATTGTACAAATTGACCTTAATACATCTTGATAAAAAATACATTAAAAAAAATTCTATCGAAAAAAGAGAGTATCAAGTAAATCTTGCAAATCAGGCGATTCAGGAGAATTGTATTGTCGTTTTACCTACAGGATTGGGTAAAACAACAATTGCATTACAAGTGATTTCAGAATACCTCACAAAGGGAAAGGGCGTTCTCTTTTTAGCCCCAACAAGAGTACTTGTTCACCAACACTTTGAATTTCTTAAGAAGAATCTCACAATTGAGGACATTGCTTTAATCACTGGAGAGGACACAATCCAAAAAAGGACAAAACTTTGGAAGAACAGTGTAATTTGTGCAACCCCAGAAATTACCAAAAATGATCTAGATAGGCAAATTGTTTCCCCTAATCAATTTGGTGTAGTAATATTTGATGAGGCCCATCGAACTGTGGGAGATTATGCATATTCAGGGATAGCGGAACGAATTGCAAATTCTGATGTCAGAATACTTGGGATGACTGCCACCTTACCAAGTGAAAAAGAAAAGGCAACTGAAATTCTCACTAGACTAAAAATTTCCGCAGTAGCTGAGAGAACGGAAGATAGTTCTGATGTCAAACCCTACATACAAGAAACTAATACTGAATGGATAACTGTTGAACTCCCTCCAGAAATGAAGGCAATTCAAACACTTTTGAAATTAGCTTTGGATGAAAGATACGACATTTTGAAAAAAAATGGGCTTCAATTAAACGGACAGCAATCATTGTCTGCCCTGCTCCGTTTTAGAAAATTTGTATTGTTTCAAAACAGAAGATGTGCAAAGCCTCTGTTTACTGCCATTCGAATCCATTATGCCCTAAACATGTTTGAGGCACATGGAGTTACAACATTTTTAAAATTCTGTGAGCGGGCTAGAGCAAAAAAGGGAGTAGGAGTAAAAGAACTGTTTGAAGTTGATCCTAATTTTACTAGAGCAGTACATCTTGCCAAAGACATCCAATCAAAAGGAATAGAACATCCCAAGATTCAAAAACTAGAAGAAATTTTTCAATCAATTTCGGGCAAGACCATAATATTTTCTAGCTATAGAGATTCAGTCGATGTTATTTTTAACAAGTTAACTGAAATGAACCTTTCTGCTGGAATATTAATTGGCAAAGCTGGAAAAACTGGATTAAAGCAAAAAAAACAGGTAGAAATTGTCCAAAAGTTCAGAGACGGGGAATTGAATATTCTTATTGCAACACGAGTAGGTGAGGAGGGGCTAGATATTTCAGAGGTCAACCAAGTAATTTTTTATGATAACATTCCCAGTTCTATTCGTTTCATTCAAAGAAGGGGCAGGACTGGAAGAAAAGATTCAGGCAAACTCATAGTGCTAATTGCCAAAGATACCATAGACGAGAGATATTATTGGATTGGTAAAAGGAAAATGACTGCTTCAAAATCAATGGGAGAAAAGATGACTCAGACCTTACAGAAAAATAATTCACAAAAAACAGGTCTGGACTTTTTCCTTTAGACCCTAGATTCTTTTAAGATTCTATCAAGTAATACATGCTTTCTTTGAATTGTTTTGTTTTTCACTCCAGATTCCAAATGATGAATGTTGCTATTTTTTCTTTGTAGTAAATTATCTAGTCTGATATCATATTGGCTAGATAGAAATTGTTCTAGTTCATCATTATCCATTTGAAATTCAGGGGTGGTCAAAGTATCACTTGCCAATTTAGCAATAGAATTATCGAGATAGTTTAGAATTTCCTCTAATGTTTTTTCAGTTAGAACCATAAACTATCCTAGTCTCTTTATAACATGATATCCAAATTCTGATTTCACAGGTTCAGATACCTGGCCAACTTGTAATTTGAATGCAACCTCTTCAAATGCCTTTACCATCTTCCCTTTGGTAAAATACCCTAAATTTCCATCTCTTTTTGCACTTCCTGTATCTGTGGAGAGCTCTTTTGCGAGTTTTCCAAATTTTTCGCCATTTTTAATACGATCTAATATTGCCAAGGCCTCACTTTGTTTTGCAACAAGAATGTGAGAACATTTTATTTTTTGAGACACTGTTTTTAGAAAAATTAATTCGTATTCTTAATTGTTTTTGTTTTAAATAATTAGATTGTTACAAAACATCTTTGAATGTCTACAACGTTAATCATTTTCATATGTTCATACTGGGCATAAATTTATCGATTTTGTTCAAATTGCACAAAACGAATTTTGTTTGTACTATCTATGACACACTTTAGTTTAACATCATTTTTTTCCTAAATTTTTTACTGTGATCAAGTCTGAGAATTTCAAAAAGAGATTAAGAGTTGGAGTTATTCCAATCATTGCTACGTTGTTTCTTGTGTCCATTGGAATTGTAGGGAATCATCAGGCTTTGGCATATGAAGACGTTAATGGAAAAAATGAATACATTGATTTTCAGAAATACACAGGAAACAGATTACTTGTTTTCAATGATACAAAAATAGACTTTTGCATTACAGATAATGATCAAAACCCAGCATTTAATGACATTGCAGTTAATGCGGTAAAAACATGGCATGACAGAATTGTTGATGTGACACAAAATTCTAAGGTGTGGGATATGACAATGCATGTTTATCCACAAGACGAATCGATTTGTGATGGTTATGTAAATTTTTATGGTACACCAAACCCTACATTTTTTCAATTATCTGGTGTTGCAGGATTTAGCCATCCCCAAACTCCTGTTGCCAATGTAACAATTTACACAGATAACTATCAAGGTACATTACTAGACATGTCAGAGAAGGATGAAAGTTTTTGGAAAAATATGACCATTGATAAATTCCAAGATATTGTAAAAAATGAGGAACATAAACAACTTGACAGTGAAATGGTAAAGAGAATAACATTACATGAAATTGGACATTCCTTGAGTTTGAATCACCCAGATACTAAGGACGGAAACTTGCAGGAAGCCTCAGGAATAATGGGATACGACATGTCATATACACAGATAGACGATGAGGAGGTAATCAACATTGTAAAGGCCTATCCAAACGGATTCTCAAAGGTTTCGCAATCTGAATCAATCAAACTAGGTGGAAATAATAATAAAAAAATTCTAACACTTGGAGAAGTAGTTAATCTGACAATAGAACTTCCAAACAAAAAAGGAAAATTGCCACCTTCAGGAATTGAAGTGTATATTTTCCCAGAAGGCACATCTTCGCAAAAAACAGTAAATGCCCCAATTAAGATAATCAGAATACAGGGTCAGAAACAATTGGTGAATAATGGAGGGTATCTTGAGGATATTCATTCTATCATGACACACTGGGGTTCATCCACTAAGGTATTGTCAATTCAATTTAAGGTAATAAAGGAATTTGAAAATGCAGACATGATTGTAATTGTCCATAACGTTGGAGGCTTTGAGGAGCAGTGGTTTTTGAATGACGTGCTTTCTGTTAAAAAAGCATTATTTTCCAATCTGTTACTAGATTTTGAAACAACAGAGTACAAGTATTATTTGATGGGATCAAACCCAAATAGAGCATTAGAAAAAGAATCTGCCTTTAAGGTAAAGCAAGAAAACTTGTTCGGTGAGGCGTTAGGTGAGTGTTTGTCTCAAATGAATATGAAAAAATGTAGTGGTGAAATAAAATTAGAAGATTTCAAGCAAGACATGTCTCCATCTCCACTATGGATGCCATAGAAAGGTAGACAATTAAATTTCCAATCAAAAAATTAGAACACTTCTTTGGGTCTATACTCTCCAAACACTTCTCTGAAGGTGTTACTAATTTCTCCAGTTGTAGCATAGGCTTTTACAGAAGTAATAATGTAAGGCATGAGGTTTTCATCAGTTTCTGCTGCGCTTTTCATGGAAGACAATGCTCTTTCAAGCTTCTTGTTGTCTCTGGAGGCCCTTAATTTTTTAAGTGCTTTCTTTTGTTGTATCTCAATTTTGTCGTCGATTCGTAAAAGTTCAGGTTGTGTCTCTTTTTCAGAATATTTGTTCACCCCAACTATTATTCTGTCACCATCGTCGGCCTCTTTTTTAAGACGGTATGCATTTTGTCTTATCTCGGATTGAAAAAATCCTTTCTCAATTCCTTTGACGGATCCTCCCATCTTTTGAATTTTTTTAAGATATTTCCAAACTCCGTCTTCAATTTGATCACATAGTTCCTCTAGATAGTAAGAGCCAGCCATAGGATCGGCAGTTTTAGTGATACCACTTTCATGGGCAACAATTTGCTGAGTCCTAAGGGCAATTTTTGCGGATTCTTGCGTAGGAAGTGCCAATGCCTCGTCTCGTGAGTTTGTGTGAAGTGATTGAGTCCCACCCATAACTGCAGCCATTGTTTGAACTGCAACACGGACGATATTGTTGTTTGGTTGTTGGGCAGTTAAGGATTCACCGCTTGTTTGAGTGTGGAATTTTAATTGTATCGAGCGGGGATTCTTTGCATGAAACATTTCCTTGAGAATTTTTGCATAAACTTTTCTTGCAACCCTAAACTTTGCAACTTCTTCAAAGAATTCAATGGTGCAACAAAAGAAGAAAGAAAGTCGAGGAGCAAAGTCATCAATTTTAAGGCCCCTATCTATGCATGTTTGAATATATGCAATTGCATTTGCAAGTGTAAAGGCAACTTCTTGTGTTGCAGTACATCCGGCTTCTCTCATATGATAACCAGATATTGAAACAGGATACCATTGAGGTACTTTATCTGCACAATAACTAATCATGTCACCAATTAATCTCATTGAAGGCTGTGGGGGGTAGATGTAGGTGTTTCTGGCAATGTATTCTTTAAGAATATCATTTTGAGTTGTTCCCCGAAGCTGCTCACTTTTGAATCCTTGAGCCTCACCTACTGCAATATAATATGCAAGTAAAGTCGAGGCAGTAGAGTTTATTGTCATTGAAGAACTGACTTTTCCCAGAGGAATTCCATCAAATGCAACCATCATATCCTTAAGTGATGCAATTGATACTCCAACTTTTCCTACCTCGCCTTCTGCTTGGGTGGAATCGGGATCATATCCGATTTGGGTTGGAAGATCAAAGGCCATGCTAAGCCCAGTCTGACCTTTTTCAAGCATGAATTTGAATCGCTCATTGGTGAGTTTAGCATCACCAAATCCTGAATACTGTCGCATAGTCCAAAATCTTTCACGGAACATTCCGGGCTGAATTCCACTGTTAAA
>JADFOW010000080.1 GCA_022562615.1 Nitrososphaerota archaeon | reverse complement strand
GAAGGACTTCAACAGCAATTTCAGCAAATATACAAAAAAGCTGATTCAGTTGTTAATCTTTCTGGTAAAATGGAAAACATAGAATCTGAAATTAATTAATTGGTAAAACGGACTGATTCGTCTGCAATGTTAGGAGAAGGACTCAAATCCATACAGTCGGATTTTGTTGATTTTAAAGAAAATGTATTCAATAAAACTAATACCATCGAACAAAAGATTTCAGGTATTTCTGACCTCGTAAAAAGATCTGAGAATTCTGCTTCAGAATTTCATATAAAGACAGACAAGGTTTTTCAGGAATTGCAAAACATAAAAAATGTCACAAATAAGGCAGCAAGCAATACCTCTAAAGAAATGATGGCCCTCTTGAAATTATCTGAATTTCAATCTAACATTAGAATGAATACTGAATCAAAATATGGTGGGCTTCAAGATCTAGAAAACATGACATCCCAAACAACTCAGATTATTAATCTATTTGATAAACTTTCAATAGAATCTCAAGAAAAAATTCCAGTACCTCATGAAGTCAGACAATGGGCAGTGAGTAAAATATTAGATTGTGCAGATAAATGGGAGATTAGATTCTCAGATGTTTTTAACATCTTGACAAATAATCTAGGACAAGATTTGTTAAAGGAATCAATAAGAATCAAACAAGTAAGAGAGATTTTCGGAATAAGAGCTGTTGATGAAATTAGAAAAGATCTAAATATTTCTTAAACATCCTCAGATGCATCGTATGCTTTTAGCTGTTCCTTCTTTCTCTTAAGCAACGCGAATATTCCCAAAATCCCTGCAATCCAGATCGAGCTAAAAACAATGTTTGAGATACTGGCGTACATGTATGGGGTTGCATCCTCTATGTTTTCTTTTATAATTTCAGCTCTTTCTTTAACATCTAGCATGCCTGTGTAAAAAGCTGAGCTGTCTCTTGGAATGGCCGAAATTTTTTCAACACTTTCAATCATTACATCTAGGTCTGATTGCATTCTAGCAAAATTCGTTGTTTCAGTTGGAAATATCCAAACAGGATTCCCTTCCTCAGGTAAATTTTCCTTGATAGCGTTAAGATGTGTCAAAATTGTCGGTGGATCTGAAGATGCGCCTATTCCTTCCAAGTTTCCTCTCGATAAATCTAATGGATAGACATCAGTCTGGTAGCCAGTAAATGCCAGGTAAGCACCAAGGGAAATTATAGAAAGGATTCCGATCATTGCTAGTTTGTAAATATAGTTTGCCATTTTTTCTTTCTTTGTTAAAACACTACGGATATTTGATTTATTTCTTTTAAATCTAGAATGAGATAGACTTAGGTATGAAATGTAGAAGAAGCCAAGAGTTTGAATTCCTATAATAGGCACAAAAATTGGATTGTTAGTAAAAATTGAAATTAGAATAGCAAAAAGACCATAAACTCCAAAGAAGATCTCAAGGAGTGTAGTTTGAGTGACGGGTAAATTATAGGCTTTATCCCTCCAATCGTCAGAATTTTTTATTATTCCAAATTTGGGAGTTCGTAAAAACTCACTTTTATTTCCAAATAATGCATCAAATACTGCAATTGTGTTGTTAACTGACAAGCCGGCAGTGTAAATTAATAGTGACGGTAAAACCTTAGCTTTTGACTTCCAAGATTTGTTATACACTTTATGAATAACCAAAAGATATGCACAGGGACCCATTGCTAAGTATGCTGCGATGGTAAGTGCTGGAATGAAGCTAATCACATATAGATTAAAGTCAGATGCCAAAAGAATTGGCAACGCAAGAAACTGAATCAGCATTAATGGATAAACTATATGTCTTGTAAGTTGTACAAACGCCTGAATTTTTGCTTCTGTTGCAATTGTTCTCTTAACTGCAATGTTTCCTAGCAATTTTATTGCACACTGGATTGAGCCTTTTGCCCAACGAAATTGTTGTCGTTTTGCAGCATTCATTTGAACGGGAAGTTCTGCATCAACAACAATATCTGGAAGGAAAAGGCATTTCCATCCTTTCATTTGAGCTCTGTAACTTAGATCAAGATCTTCGACTAGTGTTGCAGTATGCCATCCTCCTGCATCTTCTATGCATTCTCTTCTCCAGATTCCTGCAGTTCCATTGAAATTCATGAAAAGGTGCGAGTTACTTTTTGCCTTTTGTTCAATTAAGAAATGGAAATCCAGACTCAACGCCTGAGCTTGTGTTATGGCAGAATAGTTTTCATTAATGTGACCCCACCTACATTGAATTAAACCAATATTAGATTTTACAAAATGTGGAATCGCTCTTTTTAAGAACCATTTTGGCGGAATGAAATCTGCATCAAATATAGCGACAAAGTCAGTATCAGTTGTTTTCATGGCATGCTTAAGAGCACCTGCCTTGTACCCTTTTCTCGTTCCACGTCTAATGTGTTCAATCAAAAGTCCTTGATGTTTGTAATCATTCACCAAATTTTCTAAGATTTCAACAGTTTCATCATCAGAGTCATCTAAAACCATGATTTTCATTTTGTCTTTTGGATAATCAAATGCACAAACTGCATTTAGAAGACGGGCTGCCACATACTTTTCATTATAGATAGGAAGTTGAATGGTAATAGATGGTTCATGGATTGGAATTATGCTATATTTTTCATTACGATGTGTTGCGATATACGCTAAATAGTAAAAATTACAAGTGTATGCTGTAATCAAAATTGCGGCAATAATAAAGATGTCAAAAACAAATTGAGTAAAAGCATTTGCGCCCATTTCCTATATGTGAAAATTAATTATCTGTATTTATATTTGCAAGAAAAAAATCCAAAGATTCTTAAAATTGTTATTTTTTGTCAAAAATCTTGATTGCCACGGGAGGACAAACACCCTCACAAGCCATACAAAATATGCAATCAGGTTCTCTAATTTGTAGTGGCTTTGCCGTTGAGGCAGGATTTCCAGGAAAATCACGAAATTCAAAAACATCCACTGGACAAGAGTCAATACAAGCACCATCTGCAATACAAATATCAAAGTCAACTGAGACAATTTCGCCCCAGACTCCCATAATTTTATTGTCGGTTCCTACTCTACCCCAAGTGTTGATTTTATTATCATTATCTGGTACAACATAGTCTGCTGAAGATTTCATTTTTGTCTTGAACTCTATATCAATAGGACCGGGTTTAGCTCCTTCTGGGACTTCAACAACTTCCTCTAATGCTGCTTCTGGTGCCGGTTGTCCCTCTGGTATGGCAACCTTTGGTTTTGGTTTTGCGTTTGGAACAATTTTTGCTAATGGTGTCAAATCCTCGAGTCTTTCCATTGCTTGGGCTTCAGATAATTTCTCTGATTTTGCAAGAGATTCAATCATCTTCTCTGCGAGGATGGTATTTCGTAAAATTGTATCAATAATCATTTTTGCAAAATGATCTGCCTTCTTTCTGTAATCTTTTACCCATTGTGGATCACCGAATTTTTCAATAGGGAAAATCTGATAAATAATGTCTACGACTTCGCCTGTTACGATTTCAACTGTAACGCTTAATTTAGCTTCTTCATAACCTGATGCATCAGGATCATCCATGTTTTGTTCTATCCATCTGTATGTTGCATAAATTCGGTCTGCAAAGGTATCCATATCGAATGTCTTTTTCAGACCATCATGGACAGATTGGATTTCTGCGGGATCATCTAATTTTATAGGCAATCTATAAAGTCCCAGTTTGTAGCCATGAAGCGGATAAACTCCTCTTTTTGCAGTAGGAGATTCCATGGTGTAAACACGATTCTTTAGAAGAAGTGACATTAGCTCTGAATGATTTGAAATTATTTAAAAAGCTTAGCTTAACTACTCGTCATCATCAGGGCAGGTAAGTTCCCTAAGCTCTTTGTACTTCTTTTCCATCGCCTCTGCATGAACTAGGATTTTATCAAGATCAAATTCGCTTTTAGGAAAAAACCACCTTATTGGAACCCAATGCCCAATTCCATCCAGGTCATGAATCATGCCTTTTTCAGCTTCAACTTTGAGTTTTTCATCAAGTGATCTTTCTTTTACGGTTAAACCCCTCTTTGTTTTGTCTTCCATTATGAAATGGGTTTTTCCATCTTTAATGAAATAAAAACTACCTTTTTTTAAAATTGGTAAATCTTGATCCAACTTACTTTTCTACAGGGTTTCCAATCATATTACCCCATTCTGTCCAAGAGCCATCATAATTTCTTACCTTTGGATATCCAAGAAGATATTTCAAGACAAACCAAGTATGAGACGATCTCTCTCCAATTCTACAATAACAGATAACATCCTTGTCTGCAACAACACCTTTTGGTTGGTAAATTTGGTTTAATTCTTCAAATGATTTGAAAGTACCATCTGCATCATTAACAGCAGTAGCCCAGGGGATGTTGTGTGCGCCCGGAATGTGTCCGCCTCTTTGTGCATGCTCCGTTGGATATTCAGGTGGTGCGGTGATCTCGCCGGTAAATTCTTTTGGTGAACGTACATCTACCATTACAGAATCTTCCTTATCCATAGCACGTCTCACATCAAACAAGTAAGCTCTAAGCCCTTCATCAGGTGGGGCTGCTTTGTATTCTGTAGCTTGAATTTGGGGTTCATTAGTGGTGTATTCTCTGTTTTCGAGTTCCCATTTTTTTCTCCCGCCATCCATTATCTTGAGATTTTGGTGTCCATAAAACTTGAATATCCAGAAAACAAATGCTGCAAACCAATTGTTAAAATCTCCATAAAGAATAACCTCAGTGTCAGATTTTATTCCATTTTTGCTCATCAACTCTTCAAAATGTTTTTTGTCAATGATGTCTCTTATAGTTGGGTCGTTTACGTCACGTTTCCACCAAATTAAGCTAGCGCCATTGATGTGACCCTTTCTATATGCACTTTCAGGATCATAATCAACTTCAACGATTTTTCTATTTTCGTTGGGAGGATTTTTTGATACCCACTCAGTATCAACCAAGACTTCTGGATGTGCGTAACTCATTTCTAATCAATACAGTTAATTCCACTTCATTTTTAATTGTTTTTCCCAGTTGAAATGGAAAAACATCATTTTTAAGTAGATTTTGGGGATAGTCCCTGTTGAAATTAAACAGAGTTGCCGTTGTAAGTAAATTCGGCAACAAAGAGGCAAAAGAGGCAGCAGTAAAGGTTGCAAAAAAATTTCTAGCAAAAAAGGCAACAGTGTTTACCATATCACCAGTTTCAGTTCAGAATTGCAAAAAAATTGAGACAGTTAATGAACTAAAAAAAGAAAAGTTAGATCTTGTTGTTACTTTGGGTGGGGATGGCACCACTCTTAGAGTATTTAGAAATTTAGAAAACGAAACACCAATACTAACAATTAACGTTGGTGGAACTAGAGGAATACTGTCAGAAATAACTCTTGATCAAGTCGATACAGCAATAAAGCAGATAATGAGTGGAAAAATTTTTCTTGATAAAAGAACTAGAGTGATAGCCTCGTGTGGCGGTGAAGAATTTCCTCCAGCATTAAATGAGATTTTCATTAACAGAAACCATCTCCCCACAGCTCCAGAACTTGAAATAACATTTCAAAGTAATA
>JADFOW010000079.1 GCA_022562615.1 Nitrososphaerota archaeon | reverse complement strand
AACTTGGGCATGTATATCGCAGCACCGGCAGCAATTGGATTTACAATTCATAGACAGCTAAAGTCCAAAAATTAATTTCTTAAAACTAATTATAATAATTTTCTTTCTTGTAATTTTTTCTACCTTATTTCTATTTACAATTGAAATAGATGTGCTAGCATTTATTGTAATATATTTGTCGTAGGTATAATTATAAAAATTATAAAAAACAAAAAATTGGGAAAAACTCACTCTTTGATTTTCAAAAAAATTTCTATATAATCAAAATTTTTAAGAATTTTTACTTTAAGTTATTATAATGAAAGAATTTAGTAAAAATAATGCAAATTGAGTACGAAGAATTTGATACCATTGAAGATGTCTTTATGTATATGGCATCTGCTGCCCCTCCAATGAAAAATACAATGCCTGTTAATTCTTACAAGGGCTATGTCATGTCATTTATTCCTCTAAGCTCGTCAAATGGTGATACTTATCTAATGATTTATGCCCGAGGTACTCTCGACCCTGGTATCTATGAATTTGAACTTTCTTCAAAATCTTTCAAAAAAGTGAATTCTATTGAAAGAGCTGATAAAAATTATTTTATATCTTTGACTCCAAAAAAAAATACAATAGCTGACTCAGCAATTGAAAAATTATAATTTCTTTGTTTGAATTTTTGGCGCAGAAACTGACCTAGAGCGAGCATATTTATCCATAATTTCCTCAGGGGTTCTTCCATTAAACAGATCTTTACATAATCCTCTTAGATACCTCATGATTGCCCATGTACCAGCTTTGAGAATTCCATACATGAAAATCTTCATTGGTGGACCATAGGTTTTGTTTCTAAGAATGATTGGGATGATGTCATTAATTACGCGGAGATTGTTTTCCCAACATCTCCAGAACAAAGTAAATTGAGCTTCATTCAAGTTTCCAAAATGCATTGAATTCTTTTCACTAAAGTCTTGATAGAGTAACGGTGCAACTAACCCTCTAAATCCCATTTCCCTGAAATCACTAATCATTTCGATGGTGTATTGATTATCATCAGGTATTTCGTCTGGCCACCCAATAATTATTGTAGCAGCAGGGAACCAATGATTTTCGTTTAGTATTCTAGCTCCTTCTCTCACTACACTTCCCCATTCATCATTTGAAAATGGTTTAGTTTTTACACCTAGATGTTTTTTTACTAAATTAGGTGAAACAGTTTCAATTCCTAAGTTAGTTGCAAGCCATCTCCCTGTTTTATCCTGTTCATTAATTCTTGAGATTTGTTGTATTAATTGTTCATCTGCTGCAACTCCTGAAAAGGTCATGTGTGTCGTTCCTATGAAATTTGCTCCTATTCCTTTTAGCCCTTTCCATAAATCTGTTATCGCCTCTCGGTTTGGAATAAAATCTCTATTATCACATCCATAAAGTAACATTTCATCAGAATGCAACCATATTGAATCAAATCCATAATCTAGATTTATTTTTGCTTCATACTGCAATCTATCTAAAGGAAGATCTTTTTTGGATCTTTTATTTACATCACAAAAATCACAACCTCGGCCACAACCTCTCATAGCTTCAATTAAGGAATTAATTGTAGGTCCTTCAATAACTGGAATGTTTTGTATATTTCTTACAAAACAATGCATTAACTCTGGGGCATCTCCTTTTTCTAAGTCATGAAACAGATCCAACGCTAATTCATCAGCTTCCCCAACTACTACCGTGTCTATTCCATGAATTTTCATCCTATCTGTTTTTGCTAATTCCCAAGCGCCGTTTCCTCCGACTACAACTTTAAAATCATATTTCTTTTTAAGGTGAATTATACTAGCACACATCTTTTTGAATTTCATTGCAACGTAAGATAATTTTTCAGGCGACATAGTTGTTGTAACTGGGGCCATTCCAAGTGGATCCATGACATTGATTCCAACAACTTTTGTATCAGGTCCGATTGATTTTTCTAACATATTTGGATTTGCAATAAAAACTTCATCTCTTTTGTATTCCTTAAGAAGAGAACTCTCCACTCTTCTTAACCCCACTTGAGCAACCTTTGATTCTCCAGTTTTTGGGTCCGTTTCAACAGGAGGACAAAAAACCTTGTCAAAAACCCATTCCGGAAGAACTTCATAAGGACCACATGCAATGAATCCATAAAGAAAATTTCCTCGATAATTTGTCATTAAACTTCGATCAGCAGTAAGAACAATTCTTTTACCAGACAATATTACCAAGTTTCGATTTGGTATCTTATATATGATTTACGAGATTTATTCCTTCTGGCAGCAACAAAAATTCAATTATTTTCTAAGATCGGTTTTATCTCTTTTTCTGACTTTTCATAATTGTTCTATTCGCAATATTTGCTGCAATGGCACCAGCTGCAATTCCACCATCTATGTTAACTACTGATAAACCCAATGAACAGCTTTGTAACATTGAAGCAAGAGCCGCTATACCTTTCTCTCCATAACCATAACCAACCGAGGTGGGTAATCCAATTATAGGAATATCCACCAAAGAAGAAACAATTGTTGCCAACGCACCCTCCATTCCGGCTGCTACTACGATGCAGTCAACCTCTTCATTTATCATCTCTTTTAGTATTGGAAACATTCTGTGAATCCCAGCTACACCTACATCATAACTTGTGATACATTTGCAATTCATTGCCTCACACATCAATTTAGCTTCTTCTGCCACTCCAATATCTGAGGTTCCAGCTGTCAAGATTCCTATTTTTCCTCCGTGGAATTTAATTGGTTTTTTAAATAATAACAGAGACGATGAATTTTTACCTGTTTTTACTTTAATTTTCAATCGTTTACTAAAAGAAATAATTTTCAAGTAATCCTCTTTTTTTATCTTTGATATTACCACTGAATTTGTTTTTTTCAAAGTTATTTTGAGAATTTTTTTTATTTCTTCTAGCTGTTTAGTTTCTGCAAAAATTACCTCAGGTATTCCTCTTCTTTTTCTTCTGTTAATGTCAATTTTGGCAAAATCTTCAATCTTTTCAATTGAATAAATTGATAATAGTTTTTTTGCAGTACTTGACGAAATTTTTCCTTTTTCCAATGATTCTAAAATCTCTTGAATTTCCAATAATTATTACTTTTTTATTTGAATAAAAAAATGCTTAGATTTCTATTCCTGAAATTGCATCTTTTACACTTTTTACTCCTTCATCAAATACATTCTTTTCTTCATCATCAAGTTCTAATTCTATTATCTTTTCGACTCCATTCTTTCCAATTATTGCTGGTACCCCAATGGTGACATCTGAATGGCCATATTCCCCATCAAGATATGTTGCAACAGGAATTATTTGTTTCCTGTCTTTTACAACCGATTCAACCATTGCGGAAATTGCATTACCTGGAGCATGAACTGTAGCACCCTTTAATTCAATCACTTTGGCTGCAACTTGTTTTGTGTTTTGAACTAGCTCATCTAATTTTTCTTTAGATAAAAATGAAGAAAGGGGAATTCCAGAAACTGATGAAAATCTTGTTAATGGTAACATGTTTTCACCATGCTCTCCTATCACAAGTGCTCTAATGGAATCCCGTGAATATCCGGTTGCTTCGTGGATGAATTGTTTGAACCTTGATAAATCAAGCATTCCACCCATTCCAAATACTCTGCTTCTATCAAATCCTGATACTTTGTATGTAACATAGGCCATAGGATCAAGCGGATTTGTAACTGGAATAATCATGGATTCATTCGTATATTTTTTGATATTTTCAACTACACTTTTCACAACATTTGCATTAATTTTTAAAAGATCCATTCGAGTCATTCCCGGCTTTCTTCCAGAACCGGCTACAACAACAACTATTTTGGAATCTTTCATATCTGCAAAATTATTTGAGCCTTTTACTTCAACATCAATCCCCTGCTCGGATAGCATATGGTTAAGATCCATAGCTTCACCTTGGGGAAGTCCATCAACAACATCAAGAAGTAAAATTTGATCGTCTAATCGTTTTAATGCAGAAAATAAGGCCACTTCTCCACCCACTTTTCCTGAACCTATAATAGTAATCATGACCAGCGGTGTTAATTTTCAATAATTAAATCTAATGTAATTCTTAATTTAATTAGACAGAATTTATATGCATTTTTGGGATTTGTTATTTATGGTTACCATAATAGATCCATTTTTAGCTGGTTTATCAGGTGATATGATTTTATGTTCCTTAATCGATCTTGGAGCAGATAAAAATAAAATTATTGAGGGGGTAAAATCAGCTGAAAAATTTCTGCCAAATTCAGTAATAAAAAAGATTGATTTTATTAAAGTTAGAAAGCACGGGATAGAATCTACTACGTTAATTTTAGATATTGATGAAGAAAGTCATGAAAGAAAAAGTTCTGAGATAAAACATGCATTAAAAAATTCTCTAAATGAGATTAATCTATCTGAAAAAGCAAAAAACTTTGCAGAATCTTGTATCGACACCCTAATTTCAGCTGAATCCAGAGTACACGGTATTCCAGCAGAATCCGTTCATTTTCATGAAGCTTCAAGTATAGACACTCTAGTGGATATTATAGGAGTAGCAATTGCAGTAGAAAATTTGGCTATTCTTGATGAAGAGATTGTTTCCATGCCTATTTGTGTTGGGGGGGGAACGGTTACCTTCTCCCACGGAGTTATGACTAATCCTGCAAGTGCTGTTCTTGAAATTTTTAAAAATTCCAACTTGACAATCTATGGAGGCAACATAAAAAATGAATTAACTACTCCAACTGGGGCATGTATTCTCGTAAATCTTACAAATACCCCAATTGAATATTATCCTTTTATGAAAATAGATTCCATAGGATACGGTGCAGGTAAAAAGGATTTTGACGATTTCGCAAACGTATTAAAAATTGTCAAAGGGTCTAAAAAAGATAATTTTGGTACTGACTCAGTTATTATACTTGAAACAAATGTTGATGATGTTTCAGGGGAAATATTAGGCAATCTAATTGAAAAAATCATGCAAGATGGTGCCAAGGATGCTTCCATTTATCACGGGATTACAAAAAAAGGAAGACCAACAAATCTTGTATCAATAATTTGTGATAATAGCACATATGATAAAATAACTGATACTCTGATTACAGAGACTGGAACTTTGGGAATACGTGTGACTACAGCAAACAGACTCATTGTTCCAAGGACTATTCATGAAGTAAAATTAAATTTTGATGGCAAAATATACACTGTGAAATACAAAGTTTCAGTGTTTAAAGGAAAATCTAACTTCAAAATTGAATTTGATGATTTGAAAAAAATCTCAAATTTTCTTAACAAATCCATTAAAGAAACAGAATCATTGATTAGAAATGAGATAATCAAGGAGGATGTTTAAAATGACCAAACTTAATGACCTGATAAATTGGTTTGAAAATAAAGGTGGTGTTATAATAGCTCTATCTGGCGGAGTTGATAGTGCATTGGTAGCTTATGCTGCATATCAAAAATTAGGTACCTCTGCAATTGCTGTAACTGCTGATTACAAAACTTTACCTCAGGAGGAACTTGAAACTGCCAAACAAATTTGTGAAGA
>JADFOW010000023.1 GCA_022562615.1 Nitrososphaerota archaeon | reverse complement strand
TCTGGGATTAATGTTATTGATACTGCAATTAACTATAGAGCTCAAAAGGCCGAGCGCTCAGTGGGGCGAGCGTTATCTGAATTAATTAAAGAGGGAAAAATTACACGCGATAAAATTTTTCTTTGCACAAAAAACGGCTACCTTACAAATGACGCTGATGTAAAACAAGAATTTTGGGAATATGTAAAAAATGAATATACCCAAAAAGGAATAATCGCAGAGGGGGACGTCTCATCTGGATATCATTGCATGACCATTCCCTATCTTACTGATCAGCTTGAGCGCAGCCTGAAGAATCTAGGTGTAGATTGCATTGATTTGTTATACTTGCATAACGCAGTTGAGGGACAAATTAAGGACATTTCAAAAGACCAATTTTTGAAGAACCTAAGACTCGTCTTTGAATTGTACGAACAAAAAAGAAACGAGGGGAAAATTAAATTTTATGGGATGGCAACATGGGAGTGCTTTAGGGTAACAAGTGAGGATCCTCAATATCTGTCACTACAAGATACTGTCAGCATTGCAAAGGAGGTTGGAGGCAAGGACCACGGATTTAGATTTATCCAATTACCATTTAATTTGCACTATGACCAGGCTTTGCTAAAGAAAACTCAATTGTTTGATGGCTCCCCTGTATCAATTTTGGAGGCAGCATCAAAATTAGGTATTGGTGTTTTTACCAGTGTTCCCTTTATGCAGGGACGTCTTTTAGCAAAGGGAGCTACTCCTGAATTTAATGACCTGAAACCATCACTTCGAGCGTTACAGTTTATTCGGTCTGCTCCTGGTGTCTTGGCCCCTTTGGTGGGACAAAAATCACCAGAACATGTTTCAGAAAATTTAGAGATAATGAAAATCCCTCCAATAAACGAAGATGAATTTATTTCACTTGTCAAAAAACTCACTTCATAGTTCCCCCTGAAAAATTTTATTTTTATTTTACACAAACTTTAGAAGGCTAATAAGAGGGCACCAAGAAAGATAGCTAGATTAGTTTGTCAAGCAAAATATTTGATTATACAAAAATTTGTACATCCATAATGACAGTAGATCCTAAAATTAGGTTTGCCGGAGTCATTAATGAGCGAGGTAGACTTGTGGCTGGAGGAATGAAAGAAAACGTTGAACCACTGGAAAGCAAAAAAGACGATGAGATGATCTTCATGGAGCTAGCACTACGAGTAAAAATGAGAAAAGAATTTGATAAACAACTGGGCACGGTTAATTTTGCCATGGCATCACGAGAACGAGCTATTGCCATGAGCTTTCCCTTAGGTGAGGATATCTTGTATGTCGTATCAGAACCAGACACTGATTATGCTGCACTCGCTACGAAAGTCTTAAAAATTGCCCATTCTTAAAATTCGGCATTTGTGAATTTTTTTCTGTTACTATATTTTATCAACTAACCAGAGCAGTTTATTTCTCACGTTTCAAAGTTTATTTTTTAAAAATTAGCCTCGATTTAAAGATTATCTGTAATATCGTATGACAGACATCACCTTAAGTTCCAAACACTGTATTAAAAAAACATGACAATGGAAGAAGCCTTGATAGAAAACCTGGTCCTAGGCAATGATCATAAAGAATCTATGAAAAAAATTAATGAAAATTTAGTTCAATACGGCCTTACCCCCAATCAATCAAAAGTTTACCTTTATCTTACAAAGACTGGAGAGAAAACCGCCTCTGCAATTTCAAAAAATCTCAATATACCAAGAACTGAATCATATCACTTGCTAAATTCACTAGAACAAAAGGGAATTATTTTCTCAATTTTTGGAAAACCCACTAAATTTAATTCAGTATCAATCGATGAGGCCTTGACCATAATAATCGACAATGAAAAAAAGCGAATTTCAGATCTAGAGCTGAAAAAAGAAAAAATTCTAACTCTTTGGGAAACAGTACCAAAACATGTTGAACAATCTGACAATGCGGATGGAAATAAATTCCAAATTCTTCAAGGACGGAATTCAATATTGGTAAAAATGGATCGTATGGTAAAAACTTCAGAAAACCAGGTATTGGTGCTCGGCTCTGAGAATAATTTTATTAAATTCTATCATACCGAATTTGTCAATTTACTAAGAAAGACCAAAGCCGAACTTCAGGTACTCACAACTTATTCTAAAAAAGGCAAATTTGCCTTGGATGGATTGCCTCTAAATAATATCAAAAAATTAGATGAAAGCAACAAGCACAATTTTTCATTTATTATCAAAGATGACGCAGAAGTAGTATTTTTCATCAATAGTGGAAGTTCAGAATTGATGGCAATATGGACTGATTCTAAATCCTTTGTATCAACCTTAAAGTCTCTGTTCAAATTAATTTGGAGAAAGTCTGCCTTTGTTTTAGAAAAAGCAAACAAATTCACCAACAATATGAGCGAAGACTATGAACACCGACTACGAGAGATAGAGCAAGAGAAGGTCATTTTAGATTACTTGCAACAAAATGTGATGGTAAAAAAGGTAGGAAAAAATGAGTAACACAACTTCCCAGGCAAAAAATCAATCTGAATCAAGACTAAATGTTTTGATAATCGATGATAACGAGCAGATAACCAAAATGATTTCCTCTTTCCTTGATTTGAGCAATCATGACTGTACGATTGTAAATGATGGCAAGGATGGATTAGAACTAATAAAAACAAAACAGTATGACTCTATAGTACTGGACCTTGCAATGCCAGAATTTGACGGATATGAAATTCTTGATACCCTAAAAAAAGAAGACCCCTCACAGATATCAAAAATAATAATTCTGACTGCCTCAAGTGTTCCACTTGAGACTGTGAAAAAATTTAAGGAATTAGGTGTTTCTTCGTGTTTGCAAAAACCCGTGGATATTGACCAACTACTCTCAAAGATTACAAGTGTTACTGGCTAAACTTTTTTGAACATCCATGATAAAAATAAAGCAAGCACTTTTTCTGGTATTTGGTATTACTAGTTTTATTATGTTTTATATTGGATTATTAAATTACCTAACCACTCAGGACAAGGGAATGGGATTAATCTTTTTGATCTTTTCATCCATAGTCGCTTTTGGTACCTTGTTTGCCGGGTTGTACATTTCAAAAAATATCACAAAGCCCATTGAATCGCTTGCTCAACGAATGAATGAATTCTCCAAGAATAACTATATTAAAAAAATTTCTGTTGACGATAAGGGCATTCAAGAACTACAATCCCTTCATAAAAATTTTGAAGATATGGCAAATATAGTGGGAGGCGCACTGGAAAAAGAAAAACAACTTAATCTAAAGTTGCACGAGATAGACACTAGAAAAACGGAATTCATGTCAATGATTTCCCATGAGTTAAAAACACCACTCATGCCTATTATGGGCTACCTTCAATTGTTAAAAAAACAAGAGTTGATGGGTGAATTGAACGAAAAGCAACTGGATGCGATAAACGAGATTTCAATTTCTACTGAAATATTACAAAAATTAATCCAAGATGTGTTAACTGCACAGAAAATTGATCTTGGAAAACTATCTGTTGAAAAAAATATTGTAGAATCAAAGACGTTGGTTGAGAATTCCTACAAGGCATTTAATCCAATTTGTGAGAACAAGGGCGCAAAATTGGTTATGTCCTTAAAGACAACTGAAATGGTATATTCTGATCCTGATAGAATTGCTCAAGTGTTTTCAAACTTAATTTCGAATGCTTTATCGTTTATACCGGAAAAAGATGGTCTTATAGAGATTGGAACACAAGACAATTCTGATTATGTGACTTTCTTTGTACGTGATAATGGCGTTGGCATCTCAGAAGACCAGCAAAAAAATATTTTTAAAAAATTTTATCAAGTTGATACCTCTTCAAAGAGAAAAAAAGAAGGAAGTGGATTGGGACTTTCTATTTGTGAAGGAATAGTTAAAGCCCTAGGAGGAAAAATGTGGGTAGACAGCACAGTAAATCAAGGTACAACCTTCTTTTTTGATTTACCAAAAGCAAAAATTCCTATTGAGCGTTTTCAATCCTTTAAGAATCCAGCCAAATCAAAAAAATGACTTCCAAAAAGTTTGCATGAAAAAATTTTAAAATTTAAATTTTTACATTATTTTTTGGAAAGTAAGAGATTTAGTCAACCTTCCAAGTAATACAAATCGCTTAGAATTCTTGTCTCGGATTTTTATTTTAATCTATGACAGATATAAAAAACTCGACTGGGGATCAGCTGACTAAACAAGGAGCTTTAGCCACTTTAATTCCTCGTTCATTAACAGACTAAATTTTCATATGACCTAGCTATAAATAGAAATTATTGGTGGAAAATTTATGCCAATAGATCCTGTCTGTGGAATCGAACTTGAAGAAAGTCTTGCTGTTTCAGATGAATATAAGGGACAAAAAATTTTTTTCTGCTGTGATGGATGCAGAAAAATTTTCTTAAAAAAACCAAAAAAATATAAAAAAAATATTAGATAGGAAATGCTCCACACATTCGACAAAATTTAGAATTTTCTGTGTTAGCATGGCAATATGGGCAAGAAACCGCTACATCTTGAACTTTTCTTGGCAGACCGTGCAGATTTTTATAAATTTCAAAATAATACATGGACTCTTTAGATCTGATTGTAATTCCTGACTCTTGCTCTATCTTTTTCTTTTTTTCCAAAAAAACCTTATCGTTACTTAAAACATCAAATAATTTTACCAATCCACTTGTTCCTGCTCCCTCTTGCATTGGTGATTTTTCTCTCCATGCAATTTGAATTGGGATTTTTCTCTCAAAGGTTTTCCTCAATATCCATTTTCCATGTTTTGTGTTTCCTTCGATTTTTACCTTTAAATTGACAGGAATGTTTTTTGCAAACTCTATAATTTTTTCATCTAGGTATGGCGACTCTACTACAACCCCAAAGGCTTTCCCAATTTTTTGGGTTGGAAAATGCATTACTGAGCAAATCCTTCGAATTTCTTTTTCAAGCTCATCTTCAGTCTTGTTTAGAAGAAAACCATACCCAGCAAACAGCTCATCAGCTCCATCTCCTGTTATGATTCCATTAGATCCATGATCTCTTACCCATTTTATGGCAAGATACATCACTATATTATTTCTGATTTCAATATCGTTAAAGTTTTTCAAAATTGATATTGTACCTTTAATGGCCTCTAGAATTTCTAAAGTATCTACGGTGATTATTGTTAGCGGCAAATCAAATTCCTTGGAGGCCAATTGGCAATATGCAAGATCATTTGCTACAAAATCTTTGGCGATTATTGCAATTGACTTTGGTTTTTTTTCTTTTAGATAATATGCTAGAATTGTACTATCCAACCCTCCAGAAAGTGAAATCGTGTCTGCCTCACAGGATTCACACGCTTCTTTTAATTTGTCAAACAACATTTTGGAAATATTTTCCAACAAATGGACACTGTTTGGAGCCTATAAGAGGATAGCATAAGGATTTTTAGAAAACATTACTGAAGATGAAGCCTTTTGGATTGCAAGCTTTAAATCCCATAAATGATACTTTTGTATTCATGTTACTTCCAGCAGAGATTGAATCAAAAACCTTGATTCCTGCCTTGCGAGCAATTCTAGCCAAAAAATTAGCAGAAGATCATAATGTTAGAGAAGAAGAGATCTCAAAAATGTTGGGTGTAACTCAAGCTGCAGTTAGCAATTATATCCGTGGAACACGTGGTAATCCTGCCCTTATTGCCAAACTTTTATCAGAACCACAAGTTGCAAATTTAATTGAGGAGTTAACAGAAAACTTATCTTCAGATATGGCCTACACTCCTGCAATTCTCTCAAAATTCATTGGTCTTTGTAATTATATTAAATCAAGTTTGTTAATTTGTGAAATACACCACAACTTGGAATCTAATATTGATGAAAAGATCTGCAAGGAATGTGAAAATATGCTTTTAAAGGGTCCTGGAATCATCTACTAATTCTTTTTTAAAATTATTTTAATATTGGATAGCGCACGCCCCAACTCTTGAATGGGTTCACTATCAACGGTTATCTTGTAAATTTTTGAATTTCCCTTCAACATGTTCTCGGTTATTATGTTTGCAACGGCAACTGCATTTGGAATCGAATTGCCCTTTGCCCTAATTGTAATCTCCTTATGCTTTCCTAAAATCGATAATATGTCTAATGCCGATTCCATAATTGGGTCATTATGAATATCAAACACCGAATCAATCGATGTTTTGGTCTGCTCTTGACCCTTTCCTTCCTTTATCTCCTCCATGAGCACTGTTCAACCTTTCAGAAATTTTAAGTTCTTTTAAGTTTTATCGACGATTGGTCCACTTAATCAAAATAATCAATTGGAATATTTTGGTAATCCCCATTTGGAAGTACCCTTCTAATGGTAATGGGGATCACTCTCTGCTCCAACTCCGCCATTGAAATATCTAGAGAAATTCTTGCAGTTTTTGGAATTGGAATGAATGGTGGTGCTCCAAGCGATAGTTGCAGTGCTCGTGCACCCATAATTCTTGCTTTTTCAAATCTTGTAAGTGTCGGAGGCCCAATTGTGATTTTACCTTTCTTACATGGAATCTCTACTGGCGTGTGTTCTACAACCGATTCAATTATTTCTCTATTTTCTATCTCAGCCAATCGACTAACCAGATCTTCCTCTTGTTTTTCTGAAAGTGGTTCTGCATCTTTACCACCTTCGGTTAACTTTCGATAGGTCGCCAAGGCCTTTCCTAAACCCGCATTTACCTCAAAGTCAGATTCTTCGACCTCATCACTATTTTTGGATTCTTGAGGCTCAGAGTGGTCAACAACTTCAGGATCTTCAGCACTGGACAAGCACCGAAATTCTTTCAAAGCGTAATATATTCCAATGTCGAACTTTGATTTCCACATCAGGTATTGATTTTTGACAATTAGAAGAAAAGTTTTATGAAATCATTTTTTGGGATGGATGAGAATTGATAGATTTCATAATCTTACCTATAACTATGATTTGTTTTTTGCTCGAATATTTTTAAAACTACACTAGGCTCTAACAATTTCTCTAAGTTGTAACAGAATTATTTTACATGAAAAAATATTACACATGAATTTTCAATTATGCGTAAAAAAACAATGTTACAGAAGATCTGCCTTAAGTAATGCTATGCTGCATTTGAATTATCATGTATACTGCTGAACCAAAATGTAGCAATGTTGATGAATATCAAGACATCATTCTGTTTATGAAAAACATGGCCTTAATCAAAGACAAATCAAAAAAATAGCAATTTCATAGCAATATAAAAAAAATTTATTATTAATTATATATAACAATTAAACGATCTTTCACACGGTTTGAGCATTCAGTAAATTAGCTGATAATTTAACGACAAAATTAAATTATTTAGTTTCTTGTCAGTTAGAGGCTATTCCAGCTCTTTTTGTTCAAGATGAACACACATGTCGTTATTCTCTTTTTTTCCATATGAAATTAATGGAAATCTTACATATTGACGATTCACCGGTAATGTGTGAATTATATTCAGACCTTTTTGGCTCACGGAATCACTCTATTAGAAGTGTCAATGACGGAAGAGAGGGTTTAGAGCTTGTAGCAAAAAACGATTATGATTTAATCCTACTTGACATTTGTATGCCAAAATACAGTGGAATGCAGTTTCTTCATGATTTAAAAAATCGGAGGCCATCTGAGCTAAAAAAAGTGATAGTTATCAGCAAGATGCAATTCAATGAGAGTCAGCTTAAAGAATTATCAGAATTTGGAATAGATTCGATTCAAGAAAAGGCTCCAGACCTTGTAAATTTTGAGATTACAGAAAAACTTGTTTAAATAAAAACCAAGTTACCTTTTGATAATTTACGATTATAACAAATCTCCAACAACTCCCACTTTTGTCATAACGACAGTCATTGCGCAAATGTTAGGCATGAAAAGGAGGGATACTGTTTTTTTGTTAAAATTCAATAACTGATAAATTTATCAAAATGTTTTTGTATATTTTCTGAATACATAATTAAACTTGTGGCAAATAAAACAAAGGGTTAAGCATTTTATATTACGATAAAATTAAACTAAAAATTGAGTTCTATTTCAGTCTCCAAAAAACAACTTGTATTAGAGATTAAAGGTAAAGCAAAAATCCCATGTAATCTAAAACGTCACTTATCTCCTAGAACTGTTGGTACAATTATGAGATCACTCCCACTTGAAGGCTATGCTCATTTAATGGGCAAGAACATCGCCTATTTTGAAACATCAATTGATTCTGGGATTGAAAGACCACGAAAAGAATTCAAAAAAGGGGATGTAGCATTTGCCTCATCTTCTGGTAGCATTTGTTTTTTTATGGCCGACTCCGTACCTGATAAAACAATGACGCCAATTGGTAAACTGGCAGAAAATGTTGATGCACTAACGGATCTAAAACCTGGTGATGTTTTTTCACTTTATGAGGATATTGGTTGATAAATATAATGGCCACTGAATCCACCTACGCGTTTTATGATTCCTTTTTTTAGGGACTCTTTTAGAAATACATTTGCTGCTGAAACTTTGACCCCTGTCTGTCTTGCAAGTTCATGAACTGTAATGACTTTGGAGTGCTGAACAATTTTTGTGGCCTCTTGCTCATTTATGGTAACAGTAATTTCTGCCTTTTTTGAACCGCTTCCTCCCTTGCCTTTTTTACCCTTCTTTGAATCTTTGTAAGGACTAATCTTTTTTGTTCCAGCCATATTTTTTGAAAAAAATATTCCTCTTATAAACGATGTATTCAAGTCACAACATTTACATTAATTTTAAACAAAGATAAGAATTTCAAAATTAAATTTTTTTCAAATATAAATAACATCTATCTTAATGTATTTTATGGGCGTTATTTCAAAAGGTGCCAAGTGTAATGTTGATGGCTGTGATAAGGACGGTGCCCGTTCAATAAACACCACAAAAGTCGAAAATGCCAACCTAAGAGTAACTTCTGTAGGGAAAAAGAGTGTTTTATGCAAAGAACATTACAAAGAGTACAAAAAGGAATCAAAAGAGGATCGAGACCTTGAGCGTGCTCGTTTTGACAAATTTTAGTTTACTTTCTTTTCGTGCTTTTTTGTTTTTTAGATTTAAGGGGCTTTTTAAAATAATCATTGCTTAGGTTTTGATAAAACTGGTCTAATTTTTTATACAATCTTTTTGGCTTTCTTGTTTTCTGATTACTCATAACATACAATGCTAAAATTGGAAACGCAATTGTTGCGTCTGCATAAACTGTTACCATTCCATTATGAGCATCTTGAACTTTTCCCCAGCTTTTTCCTTCTTGAAGAGTTGCACCTGAAAGTCCACCCGTATCTGGTCTTGCATCTGTTATCTGAATAATATAGTCTTGTCCGCCATTGTTTCTACGTAGTATTTGATCAAGCAGAGGCCCTGTTTGCTGAGCTGTATTTTTTGGAACACCCCCTCCAATTTCAACAATACCTGACTTTTTAGAATTAAAAAGAATAGAGGCTTGTTCAATAATTTCTCTTACAAAATCCAAATTGTATATTTTTCCCTGTAATCTTTGTACTGCCAAGTTTAGAGCAAGAGAAGAATCTTTTATCGTTGAAATGTATACTGGAACATCATAATCATATGCCGTTGAAATGAAACTTTTTTCGGGGTATTTTGATTTTTCTTTAGTTATCCTACCCATCAAATTACAAAATTCAGCAGTCGTAAAGGGCTTATCTAAAAAATTTTTTCCAACCATTTTTTGAATTATTTGATCTTCTGCTTCCAGAGTTTCATAAAATTTTATGTAAACATCTCTAATTCGCACTATTTCATTTTTAAATAATTTCATATCGTCAACCTCGGAGTGTCCTTGTTTGATGGGGAGTCCCCATGCAAAATGATCTTCGTGGTAAACATTTGCACCGGTAGTTATAATCCAGTCGATAAAACCACGTTCAATCAAGGACTTGATTATCCCACCAAATCCAACTGGGGTCATGGCCCCAGACAGGGTAAGGCAGATGGTTGCATCTTCTTTTATCATTTTTGCGTAGAGTTTTGATGCCTCTCCAAGTTTTCTTCCATTAAATCCTGACCTTGAAAAAACTTCGACAAGATCCTCAATTGTCATTTTTGGGTCTAGTTTTATGTGCGGAATGTCTTTTCCATGAAATTTGTGTGGGTCCACTTTTCAAAGTTAAATCAAGCTGTAAATTAATACTTGTGATTTGTCTCAAAATTCTTTTAAAATTAAATTTTCACCAGATTATTTTTATTATCTCTAGGAATCTTTTATCAATTATTGCTGTTTTTGTTTAATATCCTCAAAGATTTCTTATGTGAGGTAGATTATCTTAATTGTGATATGAACATAATTGATCTCCACAATCCTAAACGGGTAAATCGTGAGCCTGACCAAACTGAAGTTCTTTTTAATTCCGGTAATTTTGAAGAGCAAGGCTTTTTGGTAAAACATGTGGAGTTGCGTTTGTATGTTGAACATATTGATAAGAAACTTGGGCCATTTTCTTTGATTACTTCTTTTGTCCAAACAGACAAGGGCACAGTTGAAATGATTTACGATGAGGGTTATCGTGGAGATGATTCTCTTAACCGGGCTGTAAAATTTTTAATTTCAAACCTAGGTCTGTCTGCATTAATTCTACGTTCAATAATTACACTGCAAAGCAAAATTTCAGGTTAAATCTCGCCGGTTAGAAATTTGCGGTTCATCTTAATGGTAAAGTGTTTATGAACTATAACTAATCTAATTTATCATGCTAAACGACTCATCGATTCGAAAATCGTTGGATAATTATGTAAAACATAGATTAAAAGAAATTCCAATGGACATCAAAGAAACTTTTTTGAAAACAACTCAAATTTGGAAATGTGAGAATGAATTAGACTTTTTGTATGGTTACTATGTGGGTAAATTAGAAGAAGGATCACTTCATTATCTCTTGAAAGCCTCAAGAGCTTCTGCTGGCGGATATGTGGACACCTTCGAAATAAGGGGAATTATTGAAACACATAGACGGGAATTACGAGACTTGATTGAAAAATCAATAAAAAATTCATAATTAGATAGTTTTTGGTTTTGCCTTTCTGAAAGAATCGTATATTTATGACACAATTAACATGACTTATCGTGCGTATTTTACAACTTCATTGTGATAGCATAGAATACACTCCCAAAAAAAAGGAGATTAAAAGTGCCGAAGAAAATGTTTCTACTGAAACTACAAGATTAGAAGAATTGGTTGTAGCATTTGTGGCAGTGGAAAAAGATGATGATTCATCTATTGCGCAAGATGCAATATCTCAAATTAAAAATTCTATGGAAAAGATTGGTTGCAAAAAATTATTGTTATATCCTTACGCTCATCTCAGCTCAAATCTTGCACCTCCTTCCCTGGCAATGTCTTTGCTAAAAGAGATGGAGTCTTTGGCTAGTGGACTAGATGTCTCACATTCTCCTTTTGGATGGACAAAATCCTACAAAGTTCACGTAAAGGGACACCCTTTAGCGGAAAGTTCTAAGGTAATTACAAAAAAAGAAAACATTCCTTCCGATGAAACAGAATCGACAGATGAGGAATTAACTTCTGAGGCATTAAAATCAGAATCTAAAATCAAATCTTTTTGGTATATTATGTCTACTGATGGAACAATGACCCCAATGTCTGAATTTAATTTTTCAAATCATGAGAAATTAGAGATATTATCAAAATATGAATCTGCAAAAAAGAGAAGTGTAGATGAACCTCCGCCTCATGTTGCCTTGATGAAAAAAATGGCTATTGCCGATTATGAACCTGCATCTGATGCTGGAAACATGCGATTTTTCCCTAATGGGCGTTTGATTAAATCGCTTATTGAACAATACGTTACATCCAGGGTCAAAGAATATGGAGGTTATGAAGTCGAGACTCCAATTATGTATGACTCACATCATCCAAGTATGGTCAGTTACTTTAACAGATTTCCGGCCAGACAGTACAATATTGATTCTGAAGGAAAAAAACTATTTTTGAGATTTGCTGCATGTTTTGGCCAATTTTTGATGGCAAATGATTTCCAACTTTCCTACAAGAATTTACCATATAGATTATACGAACTTACTCGATATAGTTTCAGGCGTGAACAATCAGGAGAATTGGTAGGACTAAGACGACTTCGTGCATTTACCATGCCTGATTGTCACGCATTTTGCAAAGATTTAGAGCAATCAATTGAAGAAATTAAAATTAGATTTGATCTATCTCAAAGCGTACTAAAAGACCTAGGAATAGAAGAATCAGATTATGAAATGGCCATTAGATTTACTGAAGAGTTCTACAATGAAAATAAAAAACCAATTCAAGAACTTGTAAAAAAACTTGGAAAACCTGTACTAATTGAAATGTGGAAGGAGAGGTTTTTCTATTTTGTTTTAAAATGGGAATTTAACTTTATAGATAATCTTGGAAAAGCATCTGCTCTTTCTACTGATCAAATAGACGTTGAAAATGGAAGTCGTTATGGTATTGAGTTTGTAGATGAGAATAATGTAAAAAAGAATCCCATAATTTTACACAACTCTCCAAGCGGGGCAATTGAGAGAATTATATTCGTTCTTTTAGAAAAGGCAGCATTTGATATAAAACAAGGTCGTAAACCACAATTTCCCTTGTGGCTTTCACCAACACAAGTAAGGATAGTTCCTCTAAAAGATGAGTTCTTTGACATCTGCAATTCTCTAGCAAACAAGATTTCTTCACATAATATCAGAGTCGACATTGATGATAGAAATGAAAGCATTGGAAAACGAATCAGAGATGCCGAAAAAGAATGGATTCGATATATTATAGTAATTGGTGAAAAAGAAGCAAATTCAGACAATCTCAGTATTAGAGATCGACAAGCAGGAAACGTTAGAGAATTGTCTTTTGATGATTTCATAAAAGAATTTGAAGAACAAACCACTGGCAAACCACAAACAGGATTAAACATGCCAAGGCTACTATCTAGGAGACCACAATTGATGGTGTAGAAAATGAGTTTTTTAGAATTTTATATGAACAACAACCCCCTCATTACCTCCCCAAGTGAGGGAGAGCCAGACGCTACAGTATTTGGAATACCTTTTGACTCAACTCATTCCTACAAGCCTGGTTGCAGGTTTGGTCCTGATGTAATCCGTGACGCCTTTAACAATATCGAAATATTTCATCCAGAGTTACAAGTTGACCTTGAAACTGCAAACATTGAAGATTTAGGAAACGCCAAACATACTGTAGTTGCCTCTAAAATGTTAGATATGGCTAGAAAAATAACCAGAGAACTTGTTGAAAAAAATAGACAGCTGTTTATCCTTGGAGGCGAACATCTTATCACATATGGAACGTATACGAGTTTTCCAAAAGAAACGGGATACGTTGTATTTGATGCTCATTACGATTTACGAGATGAATATGCTGACACGAAACTAAGTCATGCTTCGTATCTTCGAAGAATTATTGAAGAGAAAGGGGCAGACAATATTTTACATGTAGGCGCAAGAGCATTTGTCAAAGAAGAATTAGAATTTTTGAAGGAAAAAAAAATAAAAACCATTTCAGATAAAGAAATACGGCAAGGTAAAGCTCCTCAAATTTTAAAAGATTACATTTCTACTTTTGATAAACTCTACACCAGTTTTGATCTTGACGTGTTGGACCCAGCTTTTGCTCCAGGAGTTGGTAATCCAGAAGCTGTTGGAATTACCTCTAGAGATTTATTTGATATGATTTACTCATTTGAGAACATAAAAGTCACTGGCGTTGATATTGTTGAATTAAATCCGACCTATGACAACGGTTCTACTTCTTCTCTAGCTGCAAAGATCATGTCTACACTAATTGCTTTGAATTTAGCTCAAAATTAGTAAAACTAGATTGAGCATTATCTACAACAAATTATTTTGATTAAATTTTATCTCTTTTTTTTGGCGGAATTTCATGTCAGATTTTACCCGATTTGATTCCTGCAAGGAATGTGGTGAACTCTTGGATGTACTAACAACATACCTGATATGTGATCAACCCACCCAATTCAAGTTTTCAAATTGTCATCATTTTGTTAATGTTCCTATTCATACAAATTGTGTAATTATGGATAACGGTCTATAATTCACACCTAAAATGCTGCAAATTTTAAAAATTTATCAATCGATGGACAAAAAACTTTCTGATTTTTTATATACTTGAATTTTGGGAGAATCACGTGTTAAATAATCTCAGAGATATTTTGCGCCCTGCTCTTGAAAAAATGGGGAAAGGATTTGCATCTACAGGACTGTCCCCAAACTTTTGGACTGCATTAGGGTTAGTATTTGCCTTAACATCTGCTTTGGCTTATGGATTGGGAATTGAGTACGGATTAATCATAGGTGGTGTGTTGCTACTTGTTTCCGGATTTTTTGATTTAGTCGATGGCCAAGTTGCCCGAGTAAAGGGCATGACATCAAAAAAAGGTGGATATCTTGATTCAATGTTTGATAAAATTGCTGAAATTGCAATTTTCCTAGGAATTTTAATTGGCGGTTATGTGGAACCTTATCTTGTATTACTTGCCATTACACTATCATTACTTGTTAGTTATGCAAGAGCAAAATCTGATTCATTGAATGTAAAACTTCAAGGTGTAGGAATTGGGGAGAGAGCAGAACGTCTTTTGGTGATTGCAGTTATTGGCATTATTGGATTCATGGGAATTGCCGTTCTTATTGTGGTGATTATTGCTGCAATTACCTTAATTCAAAGAATGATAGTGACTGCTAAAAACATACAGGAATAAATTTATCGAAGTTTTCCTCGGTTTCTTCTAGTTTCAGCTGATCGAATTTTTAGAATTTTGAAATGAATTGCACATGAAATGCAATAATGTTTTAGAACAGTTGGTGATGCAATGTACGCTCCTTGGGCACGAAGCTCTTTTGCCAAAGTATGTTCAACCAGATTAAGTCTAGTGGTAATTTTTTTTGCCTTGTCTTTGGGTACAGTTTGTCCACAATTAGTACATTGAACAGTTCCGGATGAGCCTTTTCCTCCTTTTGTACGTCCTCTACTTGCACGCTTGAGTGGCATGTCGATAATATCTGACGCCTCTTTATATTCTTGCGTATAATTGACGAAATTTTTTAATTTTATGCCTATTTCTTAACAAATTTTTCATTATGTTTTAATTCTTGATCCTATCCTTACAGTTTGTAGACATATGCGTGGGTTATGTCATAGTTGTTATGGGTCCAATTTAGAGCTGGTAATATCCAAAAAGGAAATTATCTGCAAGTCTTGTTTTGAAAGAAAGAATGCAAAAAACTAAATCATCAAATCATTGGATTCAATTAAATGAAGATCGCATTATTTTCTCATTGTGCAATTGATACTATTACTATAAACGATTCCAAATATGAGCAGATTGGCGGTGCAGCTTGTTATGGGGGAATCACTGCCAAGCAATTTAAATTTGATGTAGAACTTGTTACAAAATTTGGCTCTGACTTTCCTCACAAGCAGTATCTTTCGGATAACAAAATAAATTTTGAAAATGCATTAAGTGAAAAAGATACCACCAAGTTTTCAATAGACATAGTAGATTCAGAGAGAACCTTAACGCTAGAAAATCAATGTGAACCAATCGAATACACAAAAATCAATGCCGATGGTTTTCTGGTCAGTCCTATTTTTCATGAAATTTCGCCAGAAACTTTTGAAAAAATAAAAAATGACTCTAATTTTTTACTTTTAGATCCACAGGGGTTTTTGAGAAGAACTAATTCTGAAAAAAAAATTTTCTTAGAAAACACTGATGTTGATTTATCTAAGGTAAATACAATCAAGGTCAATCCTGACGAGGCTCTTCATTTGACAGGATCTTCTGATAATGAGGCCCTTCGTTTATTACAAAAAAAAGGAGTAGAACACGTAATCCTTACAAATAAAACTGAAGTGTCAATGTTGGTAAAAGATAGAATTTATTCTATAACATTACCGAACAAATTAATCCATGATATAACTGGAATTGGTGATATTTTTTGTGCTGCCTTCTGTTGTACCATGTTAAAAGAGAAAGACTTTCTTTGGGCTTTGTGCTTTGCAGGCGGCGCCGCTCAGGCAGCTCTTGATTCAAAAGATGTTGGACTATTGAAAATACCAAAAAAAGGGTCCATTGAAACCAATGCATCCTATTTTTATAATCTAATAAAATACCGTTCAATTTAGCTCATCCTTTTATTTCACGGTCATTTGAAATCTTTTGTGCAAATAGGAATTTATGGTTCAGGTACTACCTCAACATCCTCAAAAATAATAAAAAAAATACTTGAAGAAAACGAAATCAAGTCCTATACCATTACTCCAAAATCTAAAACAAAGCAATTTGACTGTGTGATTGTTCTAGGAGGTGATAAAGGAATTAGAAATTACTTTCATAGAACATTTGATTCTACATCTGCAGTTTTAGGAATAAATGAAGGAGAATCTGGGGGATTTTTAGCTCAAATCGATCTCAAAGAATTTTCATCATATGTTAATAGGCTAAAGACACAAAATTACTCAATTGAAGAGGTCCCAAGATTGGGAGTAAAAATTGACGGGAAAAGCGTTTTTCCGGTTTTAAATGACGTTGCAGTATTTCCCTCTAAAAGTGCAATGCTCATGGAACATACACTTAGCGTAAATGGAGAAGAAGTGTGGCATGATAGTAGTGACGGAATAATTGTTTCAACGCCCATTGGGTCTTCGGCATATTCAATGTCTGCTGGCGGCCCAGTAATTTTTCAAGATTCACCAGTGTTTGAGATAATTTCTGTAAATTCTTTGAATGTAAATAGAAGACCAATAATAGTAACAAACGACAGCTCTATTGAGATCAATGACATTTCTGCAAGATTACACTGTGAAGCAGTTCTTGACGGATTGGATCGATACAAAGTAAACAAAATTGTTGAATGCACACAATTTATACCATCAGCCAAAATTATTCGTCTCAAAAAAGACTCAACTGCAATTTCGGCATTAGCCAAAAAGGCTCACCTAGCTGAAGAGTTACTTAGTATGCCACCAAGCTCAAAACTCATTCTAAAAACCTTAGAGTACGAAGGAGCTCTGACTCAAAAGGACCTAGCAAACAAGACTCTATTGCCAGAAAGAACCGTTAGATTAGCTTTAAGTCATCTTCTTGAGAAAAGATATGTCAAAAAGAAAGTATCAGTCAGAGATGCGAGGCAAAAAATCTACGAGATTTCAAAAATAGAGTGATTTAGCTGGCGGCTGCTTTTACAAACGAAACAAAAGCTTCTTCCGAAAAACCAGGTCTGCTATTAAATTCTGGGTGAAATTGTACACCTAGATAGAATTTATGGTCAGGAATTTCAAGTATCTCCATTCTCTTCCCTTTATCACTTTCTGCAGAAAAAATCATTCCATGTTTTTCAAATTCAGGAATGTAAATCGTGTTAATTTCATAGCGATGTCTATGTCTTTTCCTAATTAAATTAGAACCATAAATTTTTTGAGCCATTGTTTCTGGTTTTATCGTGATTTCATGATTTCCTAATCTTAATGATCCGCCCATATTTGATACATCCTTTTGTTCAGGAAGTAAATCTACTACTGGATTTTTTGCATCTGGTTTAATTTCAGTGGAATTTACGTCCTCTAAATTTAAAACATTTCTTCCAAAGGAAATAGCAGCTAGTTGAAAACCAAAACAAATTCCAAGATAAGGAATATTTTTCTCTCTTGCGTAATTTGCAGTTTTAATTATTCCCTCAGATCCTCTGGTACCAAATCCTCCTGGAACAAGTATTCCGTCATAATTTGAAAACTTGTTAAAATCGGTAATTGATTCAGAATCAATCCAATCAATATCAACTGACTTTGCTAATTTTCCACCTGCATGTTTTAATGCATGGTTAACGCTAACATAGCTATCTGCTAGAGTGACATATTTTCCAACCATTGCAATCTTGACTTTTTGGTCCTTGTGGTTAATCATAGATTTTGCAATCTTATTCCACTCGTCCCAATTTGCAGAGGCATTTACCATGCCAACCTTGCCAAATTTTGTAAAAATAGAGTCTAAGATTCCCTGATCATACAAAATTTGTGGAACTTCAAAAATTGATTTTGTATCGTGACAAGAAAGAACATCATCAAAAGCAACATTTGTAAACAACGCAATTTTTTTCTTGGTCTTTTCCTCTAAGGGGTGAGTACATCTAACTGCTAAAAAGTCGGGTTGAATACCAATTCTTCGTAATTCTTGTACGCTGTGCTGTGTGGGCTTTGTTTTTTGTTCTCCCACTACATCAAGAGATGGAGCTAAGGTAACATGAACAAAAATCACATTTTTTAACCCATCCTCCACTCGAATTTGTCTTAATGCCTCCAAAAAGGGCAATGATTCAATATCTCCTACAGTCCCTCCACACTCCACAATCAAAAAATCTAATTCTTCGTCTTTTGCAATCTTTCTAATTCTATTTTTAATCTCATCGGTAATGTGAGGTATAATTTGCACACAGGCTCCCAAATACGCTCCTTTTCTTTCTGCTTCGATTACTGTAGAATAAACCTGAGCTGTGGTAATGTTGTGGTTTTTAGGAATATTTTGATTCAAAAAACGTTCATAATTTCCTATATCCATATCACACTCGCCCCCATCTTCAGTGACAAAAACTTCCCCGTGAGCTATCGGATTCATGGTTCCAGCATCATAATTCAAGTAGGGATCTATTTTGACACAAGAAACTTTTTGGTTTGCTAATTGTAATAGTTTAGCAATAGAAGAAGTTGTGACTCCTTTACCGAGACCAGACATTACGCCCCCAGTCACAAAAATATACTTTGTCTGCACATAAATGAAATGGGGGAGGGGTTTTTGTATGTTTTGCCGATCATCCCTTTTGACTTTTATTTTTGAAATTATTTTTTGGGAAGGATTATGATTCACAACCAATTCCATCTTTGTCTCCATCAAACCTATGAGGATCTGGTTGTACTACTTTGAAGTTTGAAAATCCAATCTCACCACAATCCAAGTCTGGAGGATACGAAGCAATGCACACATCTGGATATGAAGGATCACAGTTGGTTTCTTGAGTAGGCTGAACAGTATTAGA
>JADFOW010000078.1 GCA_022562615.1 Nitrososphaerota archaeon | reverse complement strand
TCCCATAAACTCAAAAATGTTGACTCCTTCTCTTGGACGTTCAGGTGGTGTAATCTTAATTCCTTTTTCTCCAACAATTATTTTGTCTCCTTTTTTAATATCTCTTACTGGTACACAGAATGCTCTGTTTCCTTTTACAACAATGCATTTATCCATCATCATATTTTCAACTTGAATCCATTTCCCTTTATAGAAAACTTGTGTGTGGTTGTTTGTTGTACTGTAAAACTTATCAGGCATTACATAGTTTTTTGGAGATTTTTTTAATATGATTTCTTTTTGAATCTTTGATACTGCCCCTTCTCGATAAATTGTTTCTAAAATATTATCCAGATGTTTTTGATTTTTTCCTTTAACAAGTAACCGTGCATAGGATTGATCTTTTTTTCTCTTCCCAATATCAATTTCTTGTACTTGAAATTCTCCTTTAAGGTCCATTATTCTATCAAAGATCTTAGTTAAAATCAAAGAGTCAATTATGTGACCGCGAACTTCGATCTCTTGAGAAAACTTGCTCATTTTACTATTCTCTACCCTAGATAACTAAAAGTTTACGTTTTAAGGCTAAAAACTAAACTGGAAGAATAACCTTACCTTCAAATTTTGGAACATTATCATTTTCAAATGCTTTTTCCAAGTTTTCTTTTTGTTGCTTTGTCACACCTTGAACTATTGTCTTTGAAGAACCAGTTTTGTCAACTAGTGCCAGAATATAACCGCTATTGTCAGTTAAAACAAAACCTACTGATTCATCAACAAATGCATAAAGATTCTCTTCGCCTACAGGCTCCCAGACATTAGATTTGTTGTCAATTAAGGCTAGTGCAGGCATTGCTTTTCCGTTAGTCAATTTGTTAAGGTATTCTCTTGCCTCAGCAACTCTTTTTTGACCAAGTTTTAAGGCCTGGAAATATTGCATGCCTCCCAATTTATCGAGTTGTTATAAAAACAGTTTCTTTACAGAAGATTGTTATAGAATCTCAGATGTTATGAACTTGTGCCTCTAACAAACAATGTGATAATCAAACTAAATGAAATGACTACCCTAGTTGAAGACAAGTCAAACATATCAGAATCAGAAGTTGATGAGATCAAATCTATCTTCAAAACTATTGTTGAGAGTGGTGAGAGATATAATGTTGATGAAATTGAATTCTGGTTTGAAAATGAGGGAAGTTGGAAAAGTAAGAAATCTCGACTCAGAATTACCAATCTTTCAAATTACATTCAAGACAAATACCAACAAACTGCTCATCTAAGAGTTATTTCTGATGATGAGTGTGGTTGTGAGGACTAAGTCTCTAGTTTTTCTAGTAATCGCCCAACAATTTTTGCATTTTCTGTTCTCTCATCAAGAATTTTTTTGAGACGGGTTTCATCTTTGTTATCTTTTGCAATTATCTGAAAATATTCACCATCCAGATCATTGTTTGCCTGAAGTCTTTTAATTACCTCAAACAAAATTCCTATGATCTGTTTTTGCGCATCAATTAACTCATCTTTGCTTTTTTCAGACATTATTCTACTCTATCTTTGATGATCTTTGTAAATAATTCTTTTAATTTAGGATCAGTAATGTCTGCCTTTGCAGATTCAAAAAAGGACTCAAGTTTTTCTTGAGACTGGCCATCTTTTTGATATATTTTAGCTTGAAGAACCATCTCTAATTTATCAATTTGATGTACAATTTTTGATTCAGGAGAAGTGTTTTCTTGGTATTCTTGCCAAATTTGTAAATACTGTGTTTTGATCAAGTCTGGTAAATTTTTTATAATTTCATCAAATGCATTATTTTCAAGCTTGGTCTTTTTTTCATTGCTTAATTGTTCAGGTGTATAGTCACCAATTTTTGATTCAGCCAAATCATGTAGTAAAACCATTTTGAGAATTTTTTCAGAATTATAATTTTCTAAATCAGATATTACCATGCTCATTACTGCCATTGAATAGGAATGGTCTGCAACTGATTCAGGATTATTTAGTGACAGTTTGTCTATCCATCCTTGTCTAGAGATTTTTTTGAGATTTGCAGCAGTTTTTAAAAAATCTAGTATCATGTTATATTATGGATATTTTCTACTAATGAATTTTCATATTGTGAATTTTCGAACAACATAATAGTTAATTTTGGTATGGTACATTGATGAAGATTTATACCAAGACTGGGGATGGCGGAAACACTGGTCTGCAAGGAAATTTTCGAATATCAAAGTCTCATCCCAGAATTATATCATATGGAACAGTAGATGAAGCAAATGCCGCGCTAGGAATGGTTCTTACAAATTCATTGGATGAAGATATTTCAAAAATTTTAACAGACATTCAAAATGATCTATTTTTGGTTGGGGCAGATCTTTCAAATCCAAATCTACATGATACAAAAAATAGAGTTTCATTAGATATGGTTGAAAGATTGGAGAAACATATTGACAAATTTGAATCAGAACTACATCCATTGACAAATTTTATTTTACCAGGAGGAAATATTGCTGCTGCACAATTGCACTATGTAAGAACTGTTGTAAGAAGAGCTGAAACCCAAGTGGTTCAATTAAGTGAAAAAGATGAAATCAATTCAAATTGCATCAAATATCTTAATAGACTGTCTGATTTGTTTTTTGTAATGGGCCGTTTAATCAATAAAAGAAAAGGCATAGATGACATTCCCTGGAAGATTTGAACAGATAAATTATTGTCACTATTCTCTACCCGTTTTCTCTTATTCTAGAAATTAGAGTAAAAATTACAATTAATCATTTTTAATACCTAGGAAATGAGTGTCATTGATTGAGAATCACACAGTTAAACTCTGCATCAATTATGATTGAAGATAGAACAGATGAATCAAAAACTAAAATTTTATGTGATCCTTGGCTTGACGGAGAAGAATATTTAGGTTCATGGGCAATTTACCCACCATATGAATTTGTTTCAGAAAATTTTTCAGATCTTGATTCTCATCTACGGTATAATAGAGTTGGAAGTGTTTACAAACGAGGTCTGTTTTTTTGCTGGAATCATTTCTATGTAGCATGATTTAATTTAGATTTTGATCGTAATGTAGGTTAGATATTAAGACAAACTTTAATTCCTCAACTGAATTCATTTTTCTAAGTGCCGGGGTAGCTCAGCCTGGGAGAGCACTCGGCTGAAGACCGGGCTGTCGCGTGTTCAAATCACGCCTCCGGCACTGATCCATTTTGTAGTGCATCACAGTCATTATTTGGGTTTGATTGTAAATTGTGGTTGAGTGGAATCAAAGTTTTGATCTTATTCTAATAATATTCCAAGAAATGGAATGGTTTGACCATATTCCGTACCAGATCCAGGGCAACCCCCACCAGAGCACATCTTTCCGAAAATTAGAATTGGAGATTGGTTAATTCCTTTTTGAGCAGGGGTACTCTCTTCATTAGTACCGCCGGACTGTGTTGCGCCGAAATAAACACGGAGTTCTTGACCGGGAGCTATATTCTGGCTAAGATCAGTGTACGCGTTAATAGTAGGTGGATTAGTGGTAGCACTGTCACCAATGTAAAACACACTAGTTGAGGCACTTGCTACACGTGTCAATACTAATGCTGTATCATCACCAATATAGAATGTGTCAGTAAGATTATTGTTTGTGATATTTATTCTCCATATCGTATCATCACCGTTGTTTAAACTCCATCCAGTTGACCAATCACCATCATCTTGTGCCCATTCCAGAGATTTATAGTCAACTTGGAGTAGACCCGCATTTTGTGCTAGCACAGTACCCAGAAGACTAACAAACTCAACTGGTTCTATAACATAATTTCCTTGCATTGCATTATTGATAGTTACATTAAATGCTATTGTGTCTCCTTCATTTCCATTAACTTTGTAGATCCATTTGAAGAAAGCAGTATCACCATTCGTTAAACTTTCCTTTGTTGCTGGGATAGGGCCTTCGATATATGTTGCACTTGCGACTCCAGTAGTGTCTGGGGGGTCTTTTATCTGTGGAGTGATTAATTGTAGTATACTGCCATCTGTAAGATTGTTAGTAACACCATACCATATTGTTACATCATGTCCAGTAAGAACAGAGCGTGGAGTTGAAAATAAATTCATCTCAAGTGCTTTGTCTTGTGGGGATGATATTTGAACGTTGAATGTATTACCTCTTTCTGTTACCAACCTTAATGTGTACGACTGTGACTCTAATGCGTAAAGGTTTAGATTTTGACCTACATTATTTAACACTTGACCTGGTGAAGATACTTTATTTACTGTAAAGTTTTGTAAGGGCCACGAGTTATCTGTCACATTGTTAACCCATAATCTTGTAAAGTTTATTGGAAGTTGTCCTGTGTTTTGAATTGTAAGATTAAATTTACCATCATCAATTCTGATATTTGTAACCTCAAAATTTTCTTTAAATTTATCAAAGCTTTCAATTCCTTTCATGATCAGTTGATCATTTACTTCTTCAACAAGATTTATTGCATATGTGAAATAACCTATTGCAGAACTGAGAATCACTACAAGAAATATCATCCCAATAATGCTGCTGAGTCCTCGTCTGTACTTCATGTTTTATTCCTTGAAAGAAAGATGTTTTGGGGTCAAAAAAACATTATGTGTTGGTTTGAGTCTGAATAATGTTGCCTCTGTGTGTTTCTACCATCACATCTAAGATATTGTATGATGAAAATCCAGCATCGCTTATTGGAATTAATATACTGTGATCTGGCATTATTTGACCGTTTAATACAGGATGAATCTTGCTAAATCCGGATATTTTATCAGAGATGGTTACTTTTGATACTTCTAATCCAACATGACCAACATTAGTTAGTACTACGTTAATTTGTTCACAAGAGTCTGTGGCACAATACACGTATTCAAAGACTAGGGATTCATTGAGTTTATTCATGTAATTTACAGCAGTATTTGTCATGTCTACTTGCTTTGCAGTTAATGATGATTGGCTCCATACAACACCTGCACTTCCCATTAGTGCAACACTAGACATCATAATGGCAGATGTAACAATTGTGGCTAGAGCTCTTCTTTGTCTTGCCTGTAGGATATTCATATGACAATTTCCACTTTTGGGAATTTATCAACTAGTTTGTCATAATAATTACAAACTAGTTCTCAGGCACTGTTCTTAACATCCATATTTTATCCTAAAATTCAGCGAAATTTTACTTTTCAGACATATTGCATTTCCAGAATAATCTGTATTTGTATAAGGAAAAACATTATCAAAATCAATGGAATGATACACAGTATAATAATTAATGATAGTTTTGAAATTATATTTTTGAAAATATTGTAGTTAATTTAAAAATTAATTTGAGTCAATCTAGCGTCATTTTTTTTTATGACATAATTTTAAGTAAAGATTCTACTTAGTATATTTGGTTTTCATTTTATTCCCTTTTCTATAAAAATATAGAAAAGGTGGAAAACCATCCCATATATCTACTAAATTAAAGCAATTTTTAGCAGATGTTGATTTATCATATACGTATTTTATAGGTCACATGATGTTTTGCTATTTACATTAGATCTGAATTTTTCATTGTTGAATTTTTACACAATTGTCACTCTGATATCATTTTCACAATTAATTGTAAAACTCACAAAATTTCTTAGTACCTACTATGCCTCATGATTTTTAAGAAAATATTTCCTTGAATTGTGTTTGTCTTTATACTCTTTTCAACATTTTTGACATGTAAACATATGTTTTGTTAATTAAGATGATTTCTTACTTTTGTCTTCAT
>JADFOW010000077.1 GCA_022562615.1 Nitrososphaerota archaeon | reverse complement strand
TGATGTCTGTTTTCCCTAGTTTATTGTAATTCAATTTTTTATCTCCTTTTGTTTTGATTTTACCGCTTTACCACTCAAAACTGTTTTCCCCTTTGAAATTTCATCATTTATGTTTATCCAAGATTTGCAAACGTGATATTCGGGTTTTAAGAGGAAATTATTTCTAATAGTTTTGATGTGTATTGAGATATTTGTATGATAAATCTAGCCCATACTCAATATTAGAGGCACAATGTCTTTTTTGATACATACAATCATCGGAATATCATTTTTGACATATGTGGATACTTTGGTCTCTCTCAAATCCATGATAAGATCTTGAAAATCTCTAATATCATCTACCTCAAATGCTAACATGAAATCCTCATCGTGAATTCCAAAAGAGTATGTAGTGTTAAGTACAACTTGTGGATATTTCTTGCTTACTTGTATGTGTTCATCCATTATTTCTTGGCGTTTTTCTTTTGATAACAGATACCACTCCCTTGTCTTTGTAAATGGATAAATTATCACGTATTTTTTTTGTTCAGTCCCTGTAACAAATCCCTGTGATTTGCCATCTTTCACATAAATTGACGGTCTTGTGCATGAAAGATATGTTCTTGAAGGTATGATGTATTTTCCAAATACTGTTTTGTATAACTTCTCAATAACCACTTGAATTTCGTCAACTGTCTTTGCAGCAAACCAAAATAAAAAGTCAGCATCATCTCTTAATCCTAGATTTGAATATGATCTATACATTATTCCTGAATTTTTGATAATAATATCAACTTCTTTTGCAGATTCTTCTTTTGCCAAGTCTGCCATCCATCTCCATTTAGGATCTACTTTGAAAAATGAGAAATTAAAATAGTATTGATCATTATCTTCGGACACGGTTTTTCCAATCTTGAAACCCTATTTAAACAAAAAATTATATTTTTTATTCTATAATCTCTATAATTTTCTGTCGAGATCTGTGACCTGATTTTATATGCACAAGTGCAGTTGACACTCCAAAATGTTTTGCCAGTTTCTTGATTATTTCTTTATTAGCTTTGCCTTTGACAGGTTTTGATTTTATTCCAATATTAATTTGGTTCTCTTGAATTTCTAGAAATTCTTTAGAAAATTCTACTTGAATTTTGTAAATCAATATTTTTATGAAAAATTATTCTGCTTAAACTTATTTGGGTAATTGAGGATTTCTACTCAAGCGTATTGCTTTAGGGTCCCCTCATAACCTTCCGCTTCTAATTTATCTGCAAGGGACGCATCGCCAGTTTTAATGACCTTTCCATCTGCAAAGACGTGAACAAAATCAAGTTTCTTTAAGAATTTTAAGATTCTTGCATAGTGAGTAATGATGATGATTGTTGCATCTTTTCCTGCCACTTCGCTAATTGCTTTTGCAACTGATTGAACTGCATCAATATCTAAACCAGAATCAGGTTCATCTAAAATTGAAATTTTTGGTCTTAGTACTGCCATTTGTAACACTTCAGCACGTTTTTTCTCCCCTCCAGAAAATCCCTCATTAAGATATCTTGACAGAAATTCTTCTTTTAATCCAACTTTTTTTAAATTATCTTTGAGATATTTTTGGAATTCTCTAACTGTGATGAAAACTTCTCTGTCTTCTCCTTGCAAGGCCTTGCTCAGTGAATTGTAAGCTGTTCTAAGGAAGTGAGAAAACCCTACACCTGAAACTTCTGTTGGATATTGAAATCCAAGAAACAATCCTTTTTTTGCCCTTTGATCTGCTTTTAATTTCAAAATACTTTCACCATCCAAAAGAATATCCCCTTGTGTGACTTGATATTTTGGATGCCCAAGCAAAGTTAAAGCTAATGTACTTTTTCCAGAACCGTTTGGTCCCATGATGGCATGTACTTCTCCAGGACCCGTCTTCAAATTTACTCCTTTAAGAATTTCTTTTCCTTCTATTGTTACATGAAGGTCTTTTATCTCCAGTACTGCCATGAAGCAAAATGTTTTGTTTCTATATATAATGCCGACGAATTTTAGCTGATCCTAACGGATTTTTTATTTTCTAATAAAATGAAAAGGGGGGGGGATTAGTTTTTGGCCAGAGATGGTCTCAAAGCAATTTTGAGTTTGTAACTTGTTAGAATCTCTTTACACCTATTTCTTATAGTAACTTCAGTTACACCGGCAATACTTGAAACATCCCTTTGTAAGATGCTTTGACCAAGTAAGACTGAGGCAACATACAGATATGCTGCTGCTATTCCATTTGGCGCTTTTCCATCAGTAATGCTACTATCTTTGGTTTTTTCAGCAATTTCCAAGGCTAGTCTTTCAACTCTAACCTCTGTTTGCGTCATATTTGCAATCTTTGAGATGTATTTGTCCATGGTGACTATCGGGGCTGTAACTTGCCCCATTTCCATTACCATAGTCCTGTAATATCTTGCTGCAAGTTTTGTTTTTGATTTGACATCTTTGGGTACACATATTTTTCGAACAATTTCGTCAAGTGATCTTACAACATAACATTGTTTACATGCCATGTATACAGTAGCTGCCGTAATACTAGCTACTGATTTTCCTTTCACATCAATATGTCCGTCCAAGTTTCTGTATATCATTGAGGCAGTTTCCAAAACATTTTTTGAAAGAGACAAACCATTGCATGTTTCACCCATCTTAGCCAAGACATTTGCTAACCTTCTTTCTCTTGGTGAGGAAACACGTACTCTTTGTTGCCATTTTCTAAGATTGTGCATTTGACTGGCAACTTCGCGGTTTATTGTTTTTCCACTAAAGTCCCTTGCACTAATTGAAATCTCAGTTGCGATTCCCAAATCATGTTGAGAATAAGTTGTTTGTCCCGTTGCTCTTGCAAGCTTCATCTTGTCCTCAAAATTCGAACTTTTTGTTTCTGGACCAAAATCTGCTATTTGGTCTGCAACAACTACGCCGCATCCCGAGCAAATTATTTCACCATTCTGAACGTCATCTATTAATGATGATTTACATTCAGGACAGCTTTGTTGTTCTAGTATGTTCATTTTTTTCTTCTCCTAAATTTTTCTTTTTTAGCAGGAGAAAACTCAGTTGCGAAAACAGCTTTGCCGATATATTTTTTGATGTTGTTTGTCAATGGAGTAGCTGATGCAAAGGGTCTTTTTACTGGACCAATCAATTCCATTACTTTTGCAACCTTTGTTCCTTTCTCGTCACAAAGAATCACTCCTTCAGACAATTCATCTGATAGTTGAATGATCACTCTACCACTTCCGGCAAGGTGCATTATTTCGCCTACCTCCTGCAATTAGAAACAATAATCATAGTATGGTTTTCATAGACTTCTGTCAACAATACTTTAGCTAAGAGCTATAATTGATCTTATTTGGTTTGTTTGGTTCTTTTCAAAACTAATTTTTGCGAAATTTTGTTAAGAATATTTGTTTTGGAGGATCCTTTTGGTAAAACAATGTATCCTGACCTTACAAACGGTCTTCTTGGATATCTTACTTTTTCTTCTGTCTCTGTAATTTCAAAACCGGCAGATTGTGCAGCTTCTGTTAATTCTTTTAATGAAGGATCAAAAACACATTTTTCTTTTTCTAGTCTTCTTCCTTTAGCTTTTGGCAACGTCTTGTTGAAATAATCCAACCAGATTACGACATGTTCGTAATCTTTCATTTTATCACTTTATTAAAACTGCGTTAACTGTTCCAGCTTGTCCAGGTCTTGAAACAACTCTGCACTTTCCTTCTTGTATTTCTAAGATGGCACCTTTTGTAATGATACCTCTTCTTTGATAATCATTATTTGTTGCGTTTTCTAGAACTTTGAGAATTTTTGTTTTCTTTACTTTTGCATCTCCTGTAGCTAAATTAACAAAATCAATTGCTTTCAAAGCTGTCTTTGTGTTTTTACCACGAACATTTCTTGTTACTGTTATTTGTGCACCGTTAATTGGTTCGTTAGGAAATCTATCTATTTCATATTTTCTTCTGGTTCTTAATGGATGTCTTCTTCCACCAGTAATTTTACTTGTGGCAAGGTTTTCTACTGACTTTCTCACGGAAAATCTTCATATCACTCTAATTTATACAAAACGTAATAATTTAGCCTTAGAACAAAATCTGCTAATTAATCTTTGGAATAACTTGAGATTCGGAATTAGATTTTGTTTGGGTTGCAGTTTTTCTAATTTTTGAAAACAGTCTCTCTTTAAGATTTTCAACATCTCCTTGTATTCCAAAATATTTTTGGAATTTTTCAGTTGTCGTGAAAATTCTTAGTCTTCCAACATTCTGGTGACAGATAAAATCTAACTGTCTCAATTCTTTAAGATGAGAATAAACTCCTGAGCCCCTGGTCTCCAGTAATTGCTTTGATGATATGGGTTGCATATATGCAAGGTATGATAGTGTCTTTAGTGTGGCTTTTGGAAGAACTGGCTTTGAGGCATATTTTTTGATAGTAGAACTATATTCTGGCTTTAACTGAAATACATAGGATCCATCAGGAAGTGTGGCTATTTCAATTGCCTTGAAGGCTGATTTTGATTTTTTCATGATATTATCGAGAATATTGTATGTTTTGGCTCGAGATTCTGTTCCAGAGGCCCTGATTAACTCTTCAATCTTCAGAGGCCTGCCTGCTGAGTACAGGGCGGCTTCTACTCGTGCTGTGGCTTCATTCTCATCTTCGACTTTGACCAATTACCTTATCTCCATCATCTTATCTACTTTAAGAAATTTATTCTTCATTTTTGATCATCTTGTTCAATCTTATTTTATCATGGTGATTTTGATATCATCTTCAATTTGTTCAATTTCAATTTTTTCATCTCTTGCCAAAAACAAAATTGCAAAGAAACATCGTATAGAATCAATCGTATCCAAATCTGAAATAATGTTTTGAAGCATTCCAAATCCTATCTTGGAAATCTTTTTAATTATTAGGTCTTCATATTTTTCAATAATGCTTTCAAGTGAAATAAAATATTCTTGAAAATCCGGGACTTCAATGGGTTCTATGTTAAGTTGCTTGTTTCTTCTTGATTGAGGATTTGCAATGGAACCAATTAGGTTTTGCAACAAACCTAAAAGATCATCTAAAGACACTGGATACGTGGATTCATGTCGGTAGGGAATATCAATTAATTCAATGTCCACATCTGTCCTTTGCCGGATAGGCTTCTTTTCCATAGCAGCTCGTTGTAACGCAAAAATACTCTCCACTTTCATTCTGTAAATTAATGATGAAGATAATGCTGCCATTCCAGCAATTCTGAAGTCTTTTTTTTCTGTTTTTTCTAGAATTCTGATTAGTAAATTAAGAATTTTGATGATGTCTATGTCCCAAACATCCCTTTTAACAACTGAATTGGGGTTAAAAAGAATGTTAACTGGTTCCTGTGATATGCTATTTGGCATCTCTTCCTCGTTCACAAATGAACTGTCTTTTTATTCCATAATATCTAAACGCTCTATTTTTTTTTCATTTCCAGTCAACTCTTATATTGTTATGACAAAAAATCAACCTATGAAATCTGCTAGAATTACAGGCCCTAATGAGCCTCTTACAGTATATGAATCTGAGACTCCAAAGCCTCAAGGAAATCAGGTTCTAATTAGAGTAAAATCTGTAGGTGTTTGTCATAGTGATTTACACTTATGGGAAGGCGGTTATGACCTTGGAGACGGACAATTTATGAAAGTTACAGATAGAGGTGTAAAATATCCTGTAACTCCAGGCCATGAGATTGCTGGTATTGTTGAAGAAATGGGTGATGGTGTTTCTGGAATATCTAAAGGAGATAAAGTTCTAATTTTTCCTTGGATAGGCTGTGGAGAA
>JADFOW010000076.1 GCA_022562615.1 Nitrososphaerota archaeon | reverse complement strand
ATGATTTTCTCTTTACATATCAGACATTGTTGGTGAGAAGGAATAGTATAATTGGTTAAATCCTGTCATGAATGCTATACCAGATTCTGTGCTCATTACAGTGTTGTCTCTAATTTCTCTTAAGAACTGGACCTGTGGTGCAAGTTCTGAGCCGAATGCTGCAGTTGCAATTAGACATCCACCTCCGGATGGTTCATCACTTTTTATGACTTGACATATGCCGTTCACCATCTCAGTTCCGGGACCACAAGTTGGCTCTGGTTCAGGTTCTGGTTCAGGCTCTGGTTCAGGCTCTGGTTCAGGCTCTGGTTCAGGCTCTGGTTCAGGGCTAGGGCCAGGTTCTGGGCTAGGGCCAGATGGTAATGCCGCTTGAAATTCTCCGCCAGTGAATATCATTGTTATTTCACCTTTGATTGCACCAAAGAATAATTGAATGGTATAATCCCCACTTAACTTGAAGAGACTTCCTCCTGCAACAAAATTAAAATCAAAGGTACCATCAGAATTTGGTAATATCTGACCAATGGTTACAATATTTCCAGTGGTGTCAGTAACACGATAGGTTAATGCAGTATTAGAATGAATATCGGGATCAAAATCACGAATCGACCCATCTACCAAAACTCTATTTCCATTTTCATATGTTGGCAATTCTGTTCTAGCTGATATTGGTGGAATGTTATGAGACTCTGCAAATACAGAACTACTAAATCCATATGATAAAATTGATACAGATAGGATTGTGAACATAAGAAAACCAGCCAGTCTCATTTTCATTTTGAATCAGGGTTGAGGGTATTTATGTATTAAATGACAGAAAAATTGACAGATCATATTCGAATTACACCCATCTTGATTAAGTATTCAATTGCAAATAGAAAATCGTCATCAGAAATATCATTATTGGACCACCATTGTGCAGTTATTTTTATCCATCCAGGAATATTTGTTTCAGATAAAGAAGATGCAGTGGAGGGAATTTTAATAATTCCTTTTTCGATTAGATCTTCCAAACCATCAACAAACTCAGAATCTGGAATTGCATCTATTGACCACCACTTTGCGTTATTTTTAACCCAGTCGGGAACACTTGGATGGAGCACCGTAAAAGAAACAACACCCACATCTATGGCATTATGAGATAGACGAATTTTATAGAGCCCTGTTAAAGAATTTTCATTAATTGAGAAAATGGCTCGATAGTCGCCATTATTTGTTAACGAAGCAGAGAAATTTTGGGTAACTCCATCTGGATGGACTAAAATCACGGTTAGAGGAATTCCTACCCTAAAATTAGGCATGTTCCCTGATAGTACTAAATCCTCAATGTTGTCGTTCAAGGGTAGAATTATTTCATTTTTATTTAATTCAGGGAAGGTTGAATATTGATTTGGTTGTTTACTACTTGAAAGACTGAAAATACTAGATTCGCCAAAATCATCTCTAGCATCATGATATTTTGCATCTAGGCTTCCTCCTGCAGTGGAAATTAATCTTGTTCCTGATTTATCACATATTTGGGAAGGCATCTTGAAAACTCCTTCAAAAACACCTGTTCTAGGACCAGTTTCAATTAGGCTAAATCCAGTGGAGGCTAACCCTCCAATTTCTGCGCCATTTATGGTACAACGCTTGTATCGGATATCTTTGATTAAAATCTCTAACAAAATAATTCCATCTTTTCCAACAGTATCAACATTTGGAGAATTAGGATCATTGATTACATGATAAATTTCAATTGTATCACTTTTCAAATTAAGATCAGAATCCCTTAGTGTGAAAGTGACTGGTTGACCAAATCTATACGATACCGAATCTAAAGATACAATACCTGAATTTGTGTTAATATCAGATTTTGCCGAAGTTGTAGTTACTACTCCAACTTTATCTAAATCTGAATAATTAATTGAGATACCTTCTTCATCAACTAGTCTATTAGTAACAATGAATTTTATTTCGTCATCGATAGTCTTAATTGTTTGAATAAAATCTGGATCTAAAATATTGAGTTGATTAGTAACTGCATATTCCAAAGTGCCTTCAAAAACAGATGAATTATCACTTGTTTCCTCTAATTCAAATCTGTAAATTGAATTATTGATGTCTTTATTATTGATATCGACTAGTCCAAAAGAAAAGAAATCTAAAACTATGGGTTGCTTGTTATTTTCATCAGAAATTCTTCCGTTAGCATTTACACCAAAATTAATTACAACAAACACTGATCCACTTTTCGACGATATTTCTTTTACATCTGAATCATCAAGTCGATTAAATCCATTTGATGACATTTCTCCTGGATCCACTATTCTAATAGAATCCTTCCCTAGACTTCCAAAAGAGAGTGTAATCGAGGTTTTTGAGAAATCACTTATTTCTAAATCATTTTCAAAGGACCGCAGGTCATAATTTAACCAGTTTGTTCCAAAAGTGTTAGAGATAGAAGTATCAATTAAAATATCATTTAATTCAGATGCGGATATTCCAAGATTTAGAGAAATTTTTTCAAATTCTTCAATCGTAACAGTTGATGTGTCAATGAACAGCCTCTTAGAATTTCTGTCAAGAACAGAAGAACTAGCGCTATCACCAGTATCTAGATCATCTCTAGAATTAGAGAAAAACTGTACATTAAAGGAATTTTCAAGGGTTACAGGGTTTCCAATCTCCAAGGTAGGGATAATTGAAGAATCTCTGAATACGTCTAAATCTTCTTCTGCTGCGGAATTGAAATTTTGATCAGGATCAACTAGAATTATCGGAACTTCTGTACCTGGACGTAATAAGTTAATGCCATCTCCAATAGTCAGAGTGGGTTCGTCTAAAGAAACTGAGGCCGTTGTGAATCCCGTCAACACCGAGATAGGTCGATCATTATATTCTATTATTCCAGTTTGTCCTCTTGGGGCATCACTCAGAATTCCAATTGTAGATTGGTCGCCGTCATCACCATTATCAAATAATCCAGAGTATGGCCCCTCTTCAACCAAGGTGACAATATTTGAAAACGTTTTACCCGCACCGTTTGTTACGGATTCATCTGGTTGTTCGTCATTGGTTTTTAATTCCATAATATTTCCCAAGTCTATTGATAGTATTCCATTATCTTCAAATCCCAATTCAGATAAACGTGGGTTCAAATCCACCAAGCCAGCACCACCATTTGCAGCATCTCTGCCAGAATTGTCATATGCTTGATAAAATATGGAAATTGGGGAACCAATATTGAATGTCCAAGAATCTTCATCCGTTGGATCTTGATTTAATTGAATATCATTAATTGTTATAAACACCTCAGAATTTTGGGGATAGTTATCTCGATCAATCTCTAAGGAGATATTTGGAATTTCATCATACTTTAGATCCACTTGTTGCACACCTCCTCCTGGATTGTATTTTATGGTCACATCATTAAAAGAAAAGAGTTGAATAAGAGGCCAAGCAAAAGGATCAAGTCCTATTTGCCCTGTGGGGATATTTGAGTTTGTGTTTATGGATTTTGCTTTTCGCACAACATTGTTTAGATTGTCAAAGTCTGAAAGAGCACCAGTACAAGAACTAAATGAAACCTTTCCATTTGTAAAACCAATCAAACCAGTTGAACTGGGAATTGCCACACCATCAGTGTCAGATAGATCAATTCCCAGAACAGTAGTATTCCTACCACAAAAGACTCCAAAGTCTAACCCTTCTCCTGCAAGACCAACTGTTGAATCAGCTATCTTTGCTTTATCGACATTTGCAAAGTATGCATACCAATTACCATCAGTAGCTTGAACCATTCTAAGAATTTTTCCGTTAAGAGTAACATCAGGCTCCCCTTTTCCCTCATCTGTATCGTGAATATCTGAATCACGGATTACAACCTCGATAACCATCGAGCCTGAAAAATAATTGTTGAATTTCGAATTTTCAGCAGAGACCCAAAGATTTGGATTATTTGTTGCCTCTGCTTGAGAGATTGGTATAAGCAATAGGATTGAAAAAGTCAAAAGAAGAATAGATTTTTCACGCATGGTAAAGGAGATGAATGGTTATGGCAAATAATCTTGTCGCATTATTCCTCTTTTTAGAATACATGTAATAGATGGAACTGACAGTTGAAATAAATGGAAATATTTGGTCTTAGGACAAGAGTTCTTCAGATATCGCTTCTTGCTATATTTTCAGCTTTTTTGGTTGAATTAATTTTTGGACTTGTTTCCAATAGTTTGGCTCTAATTACAGATAGTATCCACGCTTTGTTAGATAGCGTAGTAACGCTCATCCTTCTTTTAGCCGCTAGGATGGCAATAAAACCTCCTGATGAAGAGCATACTTACGGTCATGGAAAAATTGAATCCTTAGGAGGCTTAATTGGGGGAATTGCCATATTCTTAATTGCAATCTTTTTCATTTACGAATCGATCCACAGATTACAGAGTCCGCCTCCAAGCGTCTTGCCTGGAACTTTTGCAATAATTGGTGGACTATATACAATAGGTATTGACATTTTTAGAATAATTCTTCTTAGACGCTCAATTAAGAAAATTGGAGGAACAACACTCAAAGCAGATTTTTACCATGCCGTTATGGATTTAGGATCTACCACTGTTGCAATTTTAGGAATTGTTTTAGTTACATATGGTTTCTATAACGGTGACTTTATTGCGGCTCTAATTTTAGGAGGTCTTTTAATGGTCCTTAGTCTAAAATTAATTTACAAAACTGCCCAGGAATTAACTGATATTATTTCTCCAGAACTTGTAAAGAAGGTAAGAGAGATAATTACAAGTACTGAAGACGTCACAGATGCAGGAACAATCATGATGAGAAAGTCTGGGGATACAATATTTGCAGATGTAACAATATCATTACGAGGGGATACCAGTTTTGACAAAGCCCATGAAATAAGTGTTAGAGTTGAAAAAAATATTAAAAATGAAATTTCAAACTCTGCAATTACAATTCATTTTGAACCAACCTGGAAGAATGTCCCATTAGATTCCAAAATTTTTGATATTGCAAAAAACATAGATGGTGTGAAAGGAGTACATAATGTAAGTACTCATAAATCCAAAGGAAAAACCTACTCAAATCTTCATGTGATGGTTGATAAAAAAATGGATCTTTATTCGGCTCATAAAATTTCAGAGATTGTAGAGGAAACACTTCAAGAAAGCCTTCCTGAAATTGAACATGTAACAATTCATTTAGAACCATTTCTGGCGATTCCAGAAAATTTTAGCTTGGAAGACAAGATTACTGAGAAAAAAATCAGAGATGTTTTGAAAAAATATGCTGAGATAAAAAAGATAGGTCGTATTGTGTCTCTGAAATTTGAAAATATTCTTAAAATCGATATTGATTGTTCATTTGATAAGGATCTATCAATTGAAAAAGTCCATGATTTAACCTCAGAAATTAATCATTTAATCCGAGCCGAAATCAAAAATGCTGTAATTACCATTCATCCAGAACCGATTTGAAAATTTAGACCAAAATGCTAGTTAGATACATGATCAGCATTCCTGCTGCAAAACCAGATACCACTGCAGCACTTGAAAGATTTTTGTCACCTTCTTCTCGTATCCATCTCAATATGGTGATTATTACTTGGAATATTGCGCCTGCTCCTACTGCAAGAAAAATCACTGAAGTAAATGGAGAGTAAACAAATCCTCCTACCCATGCACCAAAAATAGCAGGAGTACCTGCAATTAATCCCAATCCTGCAAGCTTTCCTATCAATGCTTTTCCTATCAATGCTTTTCCTCTGGACATTGGTGCTGCAATGGCTATGCCCTCAGTTGTATTATGTAATGCAAATCCAACTATCAGAAAGGTACTAAATGCAATAGAACCAAGTCCTACAGCTGCACCGATTGC
>JADFOW010000075.1 GCA_022562615.1 Nitrososphaerota archaeon | reverse complement strand
GTCATTTCTTGATGGATCTTGGAGTTGTAGATGAGAGAACTATTGCAGCACATGCAGAAGAATCCGAAAAGACTGGGAAAGGTGACACTTTCAAGTATGCATGGGTTTTAGATAACATTAAAGATGAACGAGAAAGAGGTATTACAATCGACCTTGCTTTCCAAAAATTTGAATCCGCAAAGTATTTCTTTACCTTAATTGATGCACCAGGACACAGAGATTTCATAAAAAACATGATTACTGGCGCCTCTGAGGCAGACGCAGCAATCTTGGTTCTTTCAGCAAAAGAGGGCGAAACTGATACAGCAATTGCTCCTGGCGGTCAGGCAAGAGAGCACGCATTTTTGCTAAAGACCTTGGGAGTAAGCCAACTAATTGTTGCCATCAACAAGATGGATGCTAACAACTATTCAGAGGAGGCATTCAAGTCTGCCAAAGAAAAAGGTGAAAAATTGATAAAATCTGTGGGGTATAAATTAGAAAATGTTCCATTTATCCCAATTTCTGGCTGGAAAGGCGACAACTTGGTTAAAAAATCTGAGAACATGCCATGGTACACTGGAAAGACACTACTAGAGGCATTTGATGACTTTACTATATCTGAAAAACCAGTTGGTAAACCACTACGTGTACCAATTCAAGACGTCTATACAATTACTGGTGTAGGAACTGTACCTGTGGGTAGAGTTGAGACCGGAACAATGAAGGCAGGACAAAAGATAATTGTAATGCCTTCTGGTGCTTTAGGCGAGATCAAATCAATTGAGACGCACCACACAGAAATGCCCTCAGCTGAGGCTGGTGATAACATTGGTTTCAATCTTAGAGGTATTGAAAAGAAAGATATCAAAAGAGGTGATGTTCTAGGAACTCCAGACGCACCACCAACTGTTGCAAAAGAATTCAAAGCACAAATTATAGTAATTCACCATCCAACAGCAATTGCACCTGGTTATACTCCAGTTATGCACTGCCACACTGCTCAAGTTGCAGCAACTGTTACAGAGTTTCTCCAAAAAATAAATCCAGCAACTGGTGCAGTTGACGAAGAGAATCCAAAATTTCTCAAAGTAGGTGATTCTGCAATTGTCAAAATTAGGCCGGTAAGACCAACTTGTATTGAAACTTTCCAAGAATTCCCTGAGATGGGTAGATTTGCACTAAGAGACATGGGTGCAACTATCGCAGCAGGAATCGTCAAGGAAATTACTGAAACATATACTCCATAGGGCGAATTAGATGACGCAAGCTGCCCGTGTTAAACTCACCTCGACTAACCTTTCAAAATTAGATGAGGTTTGTCGTGAAATCATGGGCATCGGAAAGAAGACTGGTGTTAAAATTAAAGGACCGACCCCACTTCCTGTAAAGAAACTACACATTGCAACAAGAAAATCACCATGTGGAAGCGGTACTGAAACTTATGAAAAGTGGGAGATGAGAATGCACAGAAGAATAATCAACATTAATGCTGATGATAAAGCAATACGGCAACTAATGAGACTCAAAATTCCTGATGATGTCTACATTGAATTGTCCTTAACATAATTTGGCATTACCTTAAATTATGGAAATTTTGATGGTAAACATGGTCGACGAAAACACTGATGATGCAGAAGAGACTCTTCAGGAGACCTTTGATGTAACATATTCTTGTTTAAGATGTGGCACAAATGTCTCAAACACCGAACTATCAAGATTACCTGAAATCAAATGTATTTGTGGATTTAGGGTATTTACTAAGGTAAGGCCTCCAATAGTAAAAACTATAAAGGCTATCTAGTCATCTGTCTTTTTTGTAACTGTGCTCTCGTTGTAAATGGGTTCTCATGTCCTCCATGTTTGAAAAGTTTTTGTTACACTCCTTGCAATCATATGGGAGATCTTTGAAGTGAACCACTTGCTGGTGTTGCATTAGTTCTTCTTGTTTTGAAAACTTGCTAGGACAAATATCACATTGAAATTTTTTAAAGAATCTCATAGTTTATCCAAATTCTGCTTTTTTTACATCCCAGCATTTTCTGCAAAGCTGGCCATCCACTTTCCATTTTGGTTTTGCATTTAATCGGAATAACCCCATCTTTGCACCACATAAAGCGCAGTAGTTTTTCTTTTTTGCGTGGTCTTCTTCTTTTTTATCAAAGCAATCCTTGCAAAGCAGACCATCCATATCCCACTGCCATCGTGGCTCCCACAAGTCTGAGATTTTTTTTGTAGTTCTACACATTACACAAGGTTGTCTTATTGTTGCCTCGTAGAACTCTTTTGTCTTATCTACATGACAGTTACCACAAAGAGGACCCTTAACGTTCCATTCCCTTTTGGGCTTGTGCTTGTGTGTGATCTGTATTTTGCATATTGTACAGTATACTGGTTTTCTGCTAAAAAGACCCATTGTACATTTTAAAATTGTTTTAGCATATATTTACCTTAAAAATAAAAGTAAAAACACAGATTATTCAGATAAGATTTTCTCAAGGGCTTGGCTTGTGTTTAACATTCCGTTTCTCTTGGCAAATTCTTCGATTATTTTGTGTTGTTCTTTTGTAAAACAAACTGGCATTGAGCGCTTTTCCATGAAATGCTTTAGGTTCTTTATTTAATATAATTTGCGTTTGGAAACATATTTGATATACAAATCATTCAAATAACTAATGGTAAAAAAAATTCAGATTTTAATTATCGGACACAACACCAACGGGTGCACAGATGAGCATTCAAAAGTTGCCTACGAGACAGGCTCTGAGGTTGCAAAGAGTGGACATGTTTTGGTTACTGGCGGTCTTGGTGGTGTAATGCAGGCTGCATCCCATGGTGCACATGACTCTAATGGTTTGACTGTGGGAATTATTCCACAAGATGATGCATCTAAGGCAAATGAATTCTGCGATATTGTAATTCCCACTGGAATGGGTCTTACAAGAGATTTCATAAACGCCTTATCGGCTGATGGAGTAATAATAATTGGCGGTGGTTCAGGAACCTTGTCTGAGATTTGTGCTGCTTACATGAACAAAAAACCAATGGTTGCCCTTCGAAATATGGGGGGAGTGACTGCGCAGTATATTGACAATTACTTGGATCACAGAGAAAACATCAAAATCATTGGAGTTGATACTCCAAAAGAAGCAGTTGATAAAATTTTAGAATTAATTACTGCATAGATGTCAGTAATGGATCTGGCTTGTAAAACTCTCCATTCTTTTCGGCAAGCTGATTTAGTTCCTTGACAATATTTGCAATGCCAATTTTTTTGGCTGTCTCAAAGAGCGGTTTTTTGAGCCCGAGTCCTAGTTGTGCAGCTTTCTCAATCTCTTCAATGTCACTTGCTCCGTTTGAAACTAGCCATGTTGCGTTGTTTATGATATTTGCAACTAGTTGTATTGGATTGAATTTTTCAGCCAACTCTTCAGATAATGCAATACGTTCGTATTTGTCACCTGAATATTTGTAAAAACCCTCTCCTGATTTTTGCCCTAGCTTTTTCTCATCAAACAATTTTTCAATTGTCGGATGTGGCAAAATGACCTTTTTGTCCCGTAGGTGCATCTCAGTTGTTGCTTTGTGAATTACATCCATTCCCGTAAAGTCAGCTAACTCAAAAATTCCCATTGGAAAACCTAGCTTGAATTTAACTGCAGAATCAATTTCCTCAAGCGTTGCGCCCGTCCTATCCCTTACATAACATGCTTCATGAACCATTGGAATGAAGAGTCTATTGATGATAAATCCAGGAACATCTTTTCGGCACAAGACTGCAGTTTTGTTTACTGATTTTACAAACTCCTGAATTACATCGATAACTTCTTGTGATGTTTTTTCTCCTGGAATTATTTCAACTAGTTTCATTAATTGTGGAGGATTGAAAAAATGAATTCCGATAAATTTATCTGGACGTGATGTCGTGGTTGCAATTTCAGTAATTGGTAATGTGCTTGTGTTTGATGCAAAGATTACATCTTTGGCAGCAACTTGATCTAATTCTGCATAAACCTTTTTCTTTAATTCCATAATTTCTGGTACTACTTCAATTACCATCTCGGCATCTTTTACAGCTTCTTTCAAGTCTACAACAGGTTTTATTCTTGAATAGATTCCTTCAGCTTCGGTCTGTGTTAATTTTTTCTTTGTTACCATTTTATCTAAACTCCATTTTATTTTCTCCATCGCTGTATCTAGAAACTTCTGTTCGATATCTCGAAGAACAACATTGTATCCTGCAGTTGCAGAGACTTGTGCAATCCCATGTCCCATTATTCCTGATCCCAAAACTGTAATATTTTTGACAGACACCGGATTTTCAAGTCTTATATCCTTTATAATGTATTTGAAGAACTTGAAGAGATTTTGCAATTAATTTAGATTCTGTCTGTCATAGGAATAATACCCAAAATTCAAAAGCAATTAAAACTATTTTCAATACACATGGGGAAATCTTTGAATATAATTCTACTTTGCAACATAATAATTTTTTTAACAATTTTTGTGGTTTATGAAAACTATGGATTTGCTTTTGCATCAGATATCAACTCCAATGACCAAGTAAAGAATGACAAAATGAGCCAACACCATATACCACATCAAGGAATTTGCGCACCTGGATTTGTTGCATTGGAAAAGATTTGTGTGCTTAATGATCACTGTGGACCAGGAGTATATTCTGGAAAAGTTTGCATTGTAGATGGTAAAGTCCAACCATATCTACGACCAATCCAACAAGGATATGCTGGAATTTCTGCTGAAAATATTATTTGTGCAGAAGGAAAAGAAATTGTTTTCAAATCACATGACGCAACACCGGCATGTGTAAATTCTGATACAGTTGAAAAAATAAAACATCGTGGATGGCAGACAACTAAACCATCTATTGCATGTACATTAGAATATGCACCTGTTTGTGGAATGGATGAAAAAACATATGGAAACATGTGTTCACTAAATGTAGAACACATGAAATTAAAATATCAGGGAGAATGTTTAGAAAAAAATATTGTAGATAGAACTGTACAAGGTTATGGAGGTGTTTTTTCAGAAGCTCTGATTTACACAAAACAATCTCCAGTAATTGATCAAGATAAAGGATATTTTGTAGATGAGATTGCAGATGGAGTTTACTGGTTAATTGGAGGTGGTTATCAAGTAATGTTTTTCACTACAGGTGAAGGAGTAATAGTAACTGATGCACCTCAACCTCTAGGAGAAAAATATCTTGAAGCTATAGCAGATGTAACTGATGAGCCAATAACTCATATGATATATTCTCATTCACATGTAGACCATACAGGTTTTGCAGGTCAGATATTTCCAGATGATATTGAATACATTGCACATCAGGATACTGCTGATATACTTTTTTCAGAAAATGATCCAAATAGACCAATTCCTACAATAACCTTTGATGATATGTATATTCTGTCAGTAGGAGATCAGTTGTTAGAACTCTATTACATTGGACCATTTCATTCTGAGGGTGATATTGTGATTTATTCTCCAAAGCACAAGATTGCTATGGTTGTGGATCTTTTCCATCCGGGAGCAGCGCCCTACAGGGCTTTTGGTGTTACAATAAATCTTGATGAGCACCTCAAAGCTCACGATACATTGGTTGAAGATTTTGATTTTGATGTATTGGTGTCAGGACATGAGCAGATATTGGGTACAAAAGAGCATATCAAAACAGACAAAGAATTTGTCTTGTCTGTCATGGATAATACTAAACAAGCGATGGAATTAGTTTCTGAAGATGATGTAGTACAAACATGTGTTGATATGACGATTGAGCAATGGCAAGGAAAATTAGCGGATCTTGATCGATTCATGACAGAACACTGTATTGCAATGAAAAAATATCTTTTATCCGGAAAGGTCGCCTGAGATGCATTACAACATCCCACATATCGTCTGTCACTGTTAGCTAATGACACTCCAGATGCATCCCAGCTGGGCCAACACCACAGGGAACCCCATCAAAATGTTGTTTCACCTGATGACACTACCAGATGTACCACTGATGC
>JADFOW010000022.1 GCA_022562615.1 Nitrososphaerota archaeon | reverse complement strand
GAGAATGCTCCCAGTAGACCAACCCATCTAGAAGCATATCCCATTTCTACAACCTCAATTTTTCTTACATGGGACGTTGCAGATTCAGATGAAGATGTAACAGGATACAAAATTGAATTCAAAGAGGGTTCTGAAAAATATTCCATATTGGCCTCAAATACTGGAAGTAATGCAAATTCATTTGTGCATGGAGGACTAAGTGATAGTAATACCTACAGTTACCGAATATATGCAATAAATGCCAAAGGCACAAGTAGCGTTTCATCAACTGCATCTGAAAAGCCTGAAGATTCTTTAGCACCTGCGGCCTTTACTGCAACTGCAATATCTCCAACTAAGATCAAGCTGTCTTGGTTTCCTCCCACATCGACTTTCGGTCAGTCCATTAGTGGATATATAGTGGAGAGAGAATACGGAGTCAGCGTTTGGGATGAGATAGAAACTGTTGGAAGTGGAACAACTACCTATGTGGTAAGTAATTTGCAGACAGACAAGACGTACACCTATGTTGTAAAAGCCAAATTATCTTTAGGAGCAGGAAGTCCTAGATCAAACACAGCCTCAGCCACTCCCAATGAGGATTCTACTGAACCAGCATCTTCATCGATTTCCCCACCTTCCTCACCAAATCTTACTGCAAATGTAATTTCTGAAACCCAGATTAATTTATCGTGGAGCAAACCATCAGATGGTGGTGCCCCTATTACTGGATATAAAATTGAAGTAAAGGAAAATTTGGGCTCGTATTCAATTCTAGTTGAAAATACTAAAGACACAACAAGAACATATTCCCATAAGAATCTAACACCAAATTCAGATTACACGTACAAAGTTTCTGCAATTAATGGACTTGGACCAGGTAGTTCATCAAATGAAAGTTCCGGTACACCTACTGAAGCTCCTGAAGAATTAGAGATAAAACCACTTGGTAGATTATCAATTGATGAGGGAAATAGACTAGCATTCATTGTTGGAATAACTGATACTTCTTTGGATGATGTAAGGTTTAGTTTGGCAAGCAATGCTCCAAGTGGAGCTTCTATTAGTTCAAGTTCAGGATCGTTTACTTGGACCCCAAAACAAACACAGAGTGGAACTTATACGTTTGATATAATAGCAAAAACAAGTTCTTTAGAAGATAGAGAATCAGTTACAATTACTGTAAATGATATTCCAGATACCAAAACCGAACCACCTATAGAAGAGCCCAAGGAGGAACCCAGAGAACCTAAAGAATTAGGTATTGCATCATTTGTTGACCAATCAAAAGATCCTCAAAGTTATGTTGACAGATACAACAATGAGCCAAGTTACAAAAAATGGTTTGATGATAATTATTCTGAATATGATTCAATTTACCAAGCAGTTGGATTAAAAGAGTCAAAGGGAATAGCGCCATTTGTTGATCCAAATCAAGAACCACAATACTATGTAGACAGATACGACAACGAACCAAAATACAAAGAGTGGTTTGATTCAAACTTCCCTGAATACGATTCAATTTTTGAAGCCGTTGGATTAGAAGAGCCAGTAGTTGTGCCTCCAAAGATAGGAGTATGTGGTGAGGGAACAAAGTTAATTGATGGTATTTGCACTGTTGTAGCCCAACCAAATGGTGGAGGATGCCTTATTGCAACTGCAGCATATGGCTCTGAGATGGCACCTCAAGTGCAATTACTGAGAGAGATTCGTGACAATAAGGTAATGAGCACTGAAGTAGGTGCTTCATTTATGACAGGATTTAACCAAATCTATTATTCATTCTCACCAGTCATTGCAGACTATGAGAGGGAGAATCCATTGTTCAAGGAAGCTGTAAAAATTAGTTTAACTCCAATGTTATCGTCTCTTTCTTTACTTTCTGTAGTTGATGTGGATTCAGAACAAGGGATGCTAGGTTATGGTATTGCAATAATTATGCTAAATATTGGAATGTACTTTATTGCACCTGCAATGGTGTTGTATGGCATTAAAAAAACAGGGCTAGTTAGGTTTTAATTCCAAAACACTGAGGAATAAAATCATGGGAAAACTAGCAAGGAATCTCAGAATTTGTGGAGAGTGTGGAATTGTTTACACATCTGTTAGCTTTGAAAAATTTATTGATGAATGTCCCAATTGTAATTCTAAAAGATATGAAGAACTTCCAGCAGACCTTGGAAGACGCTAGAAGTGCATATCTTTGTGATTTGACATAATTTTAGTAACATAGATTTTTTAGTGGAATTTGTTTGATTATTGTATTGTCTGAAGATCCTGAAATTGAAAAGATAAAACAAAGAAAACTCGAAGAAATGCTTCGACAACAAAATCAGCCACAGATCCAACCAGGGATTGTAGATCTTGATGGATCTAATTTTGACCAAATAATCTCTGCTGAAAATCCTACTCTAGTTGATTTTTGGGCTGAGTGGTGTGGTCCATGTAAGACGATGCATCCGGTATTTGAGACTCTATCTAAGAAATATCTAGGGATAAAATTTGCAAGGGTAAATGTTGATCTAAACCAAAATATTGCGATGAGATTCGGTGTACAGTCAATTCCTATCTTTATCATGTTCAAATCAGGTGAAATCGTTGATAAAATGATGGGTGCCGTTGGAGCGCCTGGTATTCATATGATTTGCAAAAAGTATTCTAAATAATATGTAAAACTAACACTAGTAATTGGTCAAATTCTTCATTTATTTTGAAGTGTTAACGAGATTCTTTATAAAAATAAATTTCTATTGTATGCCCATCTGGATCATGAAAATAAATTCCCGCACCATTTTTATCTCCTCTTTCCTCATCTATTGATACATTTTTCTTCTTCAGCCAATCTTTCCATTTATTCATTTCATCGTGGCTATTGACATCAAAACCAAAGTGAAAACCTTCCGTGTTTATTTGGTCATCCTCTCCTTCTTTCAAAGTCATCAAGTCTTTACCACATCTGAGAAAAATGAACTGTGGAATTCTAAACGCTTCTTCCATACCAAAAACTTCGCAGTAAAACTTCTTGGATTGTTCTAGGTCTGAAACGCTGATATGAAAATGGTTTATGCCCTTCATCTCCATTTCAAATCACTTCAATTTCCTTCCTACTTCATTGGTATAAGATATTATCGTATCAATATGGGATTTATTCTCATCCTTCCCTAAAAATAATTTCAAACCTAGTATGCATACATTGAATTGTTTTTTCTTTGAATCTTTACTATTTCATTTAGTACTTCGGTTTCCTCAGGACTAAGCTTGTGTGCAAATTTACCAAGGAGTTGTTTTGCCTCATGAGATGGTGGAAAAGAGTAAAAGATGTCTTCTTCAAATATTTGTCTTCCAATTGTAACATTCTGGACGGAGCATGCAACTTCTTGTCCAGTTTTTGCAGAAGTTATAGTCTTTCCCTCGTGTTGTAGTTGGTGGACTTTGCCAATATTTTTTCCATCTTTATTCATAAAGGGAATTTTGTGTCGAAGTTCACCCACATCAACTCGAATTCCAAACACGGCAGGATTATTATTTCGAAAAACATATCCCTTTAAAAATTTAAATTTGGAAATTGGGGTAAATTCTGCAAAAATCGCATCCTCTTCGTGTGCAGTATCTTCCTCAACCCATGCATTGTAATTATCAATAAGACGGTAAATCACCTTATCCTCAAAGATACGAATATGGTTGTTCTCAGCTTCTTCTTTTGCATCTGGGAGTATCTTTACATTAAATGCCAGAATTACCCCAAGATGCCTATCATTTTCCTTTATGGCCTTAGATTCCACGACATCTCGGCGATTGACAGGTCCAATATCGGCCTTTGCCACCGGTACCTGAGAACGTCTGAGCATCTCCATTATTGCCTCAAGGGAACCTATTGTATCACATTTTAGATTAATTCCGTTAGTTTCAGTATCAACAAATACTGATTTCATCTCTGACTCGATTAATTTAGTATATTTTTTTACATCCTCCTCAGTTGATGCCACATACAATGTACTTCCTGGTAGTACGCCCTCACAATCAGGGGATGCTATTTTTAGTCCAGCTGCCGCATCCACTTTTTCTACAGGTTTGAATTTATCTCGTGGATCTCGCATCTCATCAAGTGGTTTTGGTAAGAGTATGGTCTTTGGTTTTATTACAACTACTGAATCCCGTTTTGCCACAACAATACTGTCGCCTTTCTTAATGCTTCCATCGATCAGAATTATATTCGCGGTTTGTCCTAAACCTACTTCTTCAATTACCTCAAGAACAATTCCTCGTGGTTCTTTTTCCTCTTGGTCTAGTCTTTTCTTCAGGTATTGTTGTGTTAATCCAATCAAGACTGCAAGGAGTTCTGGTATTCCAACCCCAGTCCTTGCAGAGATGGGAACAATTGCTATCTCTGATTTAAAGTCCTTTATCCTAAAGAAGGCTTCAGATTGATATCCCAAAATAGATAGTGTCCCTACCACATCATAGATCTTTTGATCAAGATCATTTTGAATTGATTGATCCTGTTCTTTAATTGCCTTTGTGATAAATTCTGTTTCAGATTTTCTCCATCCAGAAATTTGATCACATTTGTTTAGCGCAACAAGGAAAGGAACTTTTCTGCTTTGTAAAATTTTTAGGCTTTCATTTGTTTGTGGTTGGAAACCTCGATTTACATCAACTACCAAAATTGCAATATCAGCTGCTGATCCTCCCCTTGCTCTAAGGTTCGTAAATATCTCGTGGCCAGGAGTGTCAATAACTAAAATTCCTGGAACTTGAATTTCTGATTTTTCTAATTTCTTGTATAGTGGCCCACAGATTCTCTTTATGGTTTCAGTGGGAAGAAAACTAGCCCCAATGTGCTGAGTAATGCCCCCAGCCTCTCTACCCTGTACACCAGTTCCCCTAATTCTATCTAAGAGAGAAGTTTTACCAGAGTCTACATGACCTAAAACTGCCACAATGGGCTGACGAATCTGCAAATCAGATCACTCAAATGTTACCCTCGATTCATGATCAAAACTTTCTTTGGAGTCAGATGCGTGAATAATATTATCGGTAAGTCCCAGTCCAAGATCACCACGAATTGTACCAGGGATTGCTTCAAATGATTTTGTTGTACCAATCATAATTCTTGTTGTTGCAATTGCATTATTTGCCTCAATAATTGCAACTACAACAGGACCTGATGTGATAAATGAGGTTAGTTCTCCAAAAAATGGTTTATCTTTGTGGACCACATAGAAGTTTTCTGCCTGCTCTTTTGTAAATGTAAATAATTTTAGTTTGACTAGTTTGAATCCTTTTCGTTCAAATCTTGCAATTATTTCCCCAGTTAGGTTTCTAGCTACTGCGTCAGGTTTTACAATGAAAAGGGATTGTTCGGTCAACGTTTCTTGTGTTTAATTCCGCCTTTGACGTATTTTTTAGTCCACTTTAGTTTTCTTGGATCACGTTTTAGTACAAGTGCATTTTTTTTACATTTTGCAGAACAGAACCATAAAACTGTTCCATCATTTTTTGCAAACATTGTACCTGATCCTTTTGCAACTGTCCTATCGCAGAAGTTACATGGTTTAACTAAAAGACTCATTTATTCCACCTATTTGATCTTCTTTGCTTCTCGTTCCGTTTCTCTTAGCATTAGAATTTCTCCTAATCTAACAGAACCTTTAACATTTCTTGTAAGAATTCTTCCCCGGTCTTTACCATCTAGAACTTTTACTCTAACTTGAATGACTTCGCCAGCAATTCCGGTTCTTCCAACAATTTGAATAATTTCAGACTGTGTAATTTCGTCAGTTGTAGCACTCATTTATCGGAATTACCACCTTTAATTTTAGCAATTGTTGATACAACTTGGTCAACTATATGTTGTGCATCACCAGCATCCAGAATTGCTGCAGCAGCAGCTGTGATGTCAATGCCCAAAGATTTTCCTAATTCTTGTTTGTTTGGAACATATGCATATGCCGCACCTTGTTCTTCACATAGGATTGGAAGGTGTGCTACTACCTCAGGTGGTTCTACATCTTCGGCTATAACAATTAGTTTACTGGTCCCGCGTTCAATGGCTTTGGTGGCCTCATTGGTTCCTCTTTTAACTTTACCACTGGTTGATGCAACTCTTACGGCCTCTAGAATAGGATTGACTAGGTCTTCCGGAGTATCAAATTTTACATAATAAGGTTTACCCATACGTTATCACCCTTAGGAATCATTCTCCATTCCCATCATGCGAGTGATTGGTTTTAAAAGTGTTATCTGGAAATGATTGATTTAGATTTTTGGAGGTATTCTAACATTAGTGAGTCAAGTTTTTCTTGAGTTTCAGCTTCTCCATATATTCTAATTATTGATTCCGTTCCGCTTGGTCGAATCATTACCCAGCTTTTAGGATTATTTGAAATTTTTATTCCATCTGTAGTATCAGAACTTGGAAATTCTTCTTTTAGGGATTGAATTAGTTTTTTAGCGTCTTCTGAAGAGCAAGAGATTTTGTCTTTGGTGGTATAGGATGGAGGAAGATCATTAAATTTATGAGAGAGTGAATCTTCGGATGAGGCCAAAAGGTCCAACATCAAAGCAAGGGTCATACATCCATCTCTTACTTGATTGTGAGGTCCATACATGAATCCACCATTTTCCTCAAATCCGATTAAAGCATTAGTTGATACCATCTTTCGAGATACCTCAACACTCCCAACTTTGGTTCGAATAACTTTGGAGTTGAATTCACTAGCAATATTTTCAATGGAAGAGCTAGAATTCAAACAGGTGACCACTAGTGAATCAGGAATTTTGCTCAAGATGTGTTTTACCAAAACTAATGCAGATTTATCACCAGTTAGTATCTCTCCTTTGTCATCGCAAAAAATACTTCTGTCACCGTCTCCATCAAATGCAATTCCAAGATCTGCATTATTGTTCAGCACGGCTTTAGAAAGCTCTTGAAGGTTTTGAGGAGTTGGCTCTGAGCCTCTTCCTGGAAAAGAACCATCAATTTTTTCATTAACCAAAAATATTTCACATCCCAGCCTTTCACAAAAGATCGGTGCGGTAATAGCTTGTGCGCCATTTCCTAAGTCTAGTACAACCTTAAAATTTTTAGATTTGATCTTTTCAGAATCAATATGGGAAAAAATACCTTGAATGTAAACTTCAACTGTCTCTTCTTCTGTTCCTGTAATTCCCCATCTAAGAGGATTTCTTATCCAATTTTTTTTAAGATAGATATCTTCAATTATTAACTCATCTTCTCGAGATATCTCTACTCCATCCTTTGCTGCTGGTTTTATCCCATTGTATTGGGGAGGATTGTGTGATGCTGTAATCATTATACCTCCATTGTAACCTAATTTTTTTACAGCATATTCAAGACATGGAGTGGGGACAAGTCCAGCGTTTTTACAATCTATTCCACAATAGTTTAGTGCAGAACAAACTGTCTTTGCAATAATTGGACTTGAATCTCTTCCATCGTAACCAACAAGAATGGGTCCTTCTTTGAAATATGTTGCAATGGATAATGTCATGTCATGAATAAATTCTAAAGTAAAATCTTTTTTGAAGACTCCACGAATTCCATTCGTTCCAAAAAATTTTGCCATACCTTTGTTCAATAATAGATAAATTTGTGTCTAGTGGAAAATCCAATGCGGGAGTCGCCCAGCCTGGCCAAAGGCGTAGGGCTTAGGACCCTATCTCTTAGGAGTTCGTGGGTTCGAATCCCACCTCCCGCACTCCAAATCTTATTTTGCTGTGAATGATTAATAATGAGAAAATCTCCAGCAAAAAAGTCTTGAAAAAAATAGTAGTTGGAATTACAGTAGTTGGAGAGGATAGAGAAGGAATAGTTGCAACGTTTACCAATTTTGTATTCTCAAAGAGTGGTAACATTGAGAATGTAAACCAAAATGTAATCAAAGGTCTTTTTGGTATGTATCTAGAAGCATCCTTTGCAAAAAACTTTGATGTAAGGAATTTTGATTCAGAAATTCAAAAGCTTGCAAAAAAAGAAAAAATGGATGTAAACACTCATCACGAAACAAATAGTCAAAAAAATATTGCAATATTTGTAACAAAAGAACCACTCTGTCTTGAAACAATTCTATCTGCTGCAAAAAAGAAATCTTTGAAAGGAAATATTTCCGTTATTGTGGGAACAGAAAAAACTCTCCAACCCATTGCAAAAAAGATAAAAGTTCCATTTATTGCAATTGAAGAGAAAAATCAAGAAAAAGCTGAAGCACAAATTATTGAGGTTTGTAAAAAATATAATATTGATCTAATTGCTCTTGCCAGATACATGAGAATTCTTACGCCAAATTTTGTTTGGAGATATCCAAATAGAATTATCAATATCCATCCATCGCTACTTCCCGCATTTCCAGGACCCTTGGCATATACTCAAGCTTATGAGAGAGGAACTAAGATCATAGGTGTTACTTCTCATTACGTAACTGAAAACTTGGATCAGGGACCAATAATTTTCCAAGATTCTTTTGATGTTAATCCCAACGACACATTAGAAGAGATAAAATCAAAGGGTCAAAAGTTAGAGGCTAACACCTTGCTTAATGCAATAAAGTTGCACTTAGAAAACAAGCTGGAAGTTCGTTGGAGGAAGGTTCACATTAAATCCAAGTGAATCAGATGGTAGAAATCAAATCACAACTAGACCCTAATCTAAGAAAGATCATTAGTAGTAAAAAACAGGTTGCAGTTATCCCTGTGGGTTCTATAGAACAACATGGTCCACATCTTCCGATATCTACGGATTCTGATATTGTAACCAAAATTACATTGAGTTTATGTCAAAAAAATAACTTCCTGATGCTCCCAACAATTAATTATGGAGTTTCATATGAGCATTCTCCATTTTTTAATTTAAGCTTAAAAAAAACAACACTCCAAAGAATCCTTTCAGATTTGTGTTTATCTCTTTTTGAAAATAATATTAAAACAATTTTTATCATTAATGGACATCATGGAAACCTCAATGCAATAAAAAATATCGATAGAAATTTGAGAAAAATTTCAAAAAATAAGCTTATGGTGTTTACCTTTTCATATTGGCATTTTATGAAAGAAGAATTTGATCATGCAGGATTTGTAGAGACATCACTAATGCTGGCCATCTCAAATGATGTGAAAATGAGTTTAGCTAAAAAAGGGCTCATAACTGAAGGAATGAGTAAAAAAGAGATAAACAATCTTGGAAAAATTGCATCAAAATCATTTCCTACAGTCACAAAAAATGGAATATGGGGCGATCCAAGAAAGGCAACCAAGAATGTTGGAAAAAAAATATTTTCTGAAATTGTAGAGAATTTAGGAAAAAAGTGTCAAACTTGCCTTACTGAGCATAGTTCAAAGTTTCACCAATGAAATTTTAATATAATCCCCCGATATCAATGCCAATAAGTGAAATAGATGTCTGTTGATATGGCAGTAAAAGTATTGGATGAGAGTATCAATCAAGTAGTATTGATAAAACTCAAAGGAGGTAAGACCATTAGAGGTAACTTACTTGGTTTTGACCAACACATGAACCTGCTACTCGAATCTTCAGAGGAAGTTCCTATTGAGGGCGATACAAAGAGTCTTGGGACCATCATAGTAAGAGGAGACAATGTCGTTATGATTTCTCCTCCCCCACCAAATTAGGTGATTTGAGATGGTACGAGGCACAACTTCTATGGGTGGTTTTACTAGGAAAAAAGTCCACATTAGGTGTAGAAGATGTGGTAAAAACTCCTTTCACAAACGTCATCATAAATGTGCAAGTTGTGGGTTTCCAGAGGCCAAACGCAGGAAATATTCTTGGATTAAATGGTACACATAGATGCAAGAAATTGTGATTTTTCTTAGCTCATTAGCTGGTGTTGCAACAGCTGTCGCTGTAAGAAAAACACCAAGACGCAAAACACAACTTTTGAGTATTGGGGCTAGCTCACATATCAAAAGCCAGATTAATTCACTGAAAATTGAAAAAGACATACTTACCAAAACAATTTCTAGGCTATACCAATACAATTCAGATCTTTCGAAAATTCAACGCGATAAATTGTTGTTAAAGTATCAACATCAGTTAGGAATTATCTTAGCAAAATTAGAAAAACTTGAAGATGCAAGTAAGCATCCCGACTTAGGTCCAGTTGGTGATGGTCTGATAGCTTTGATGGACCAAAAACTATCTAAATTAGATGATAGATTGTATGAAATATCATCAAAACTAGCAACAGCAAGTGTTTCCATTCCAGAAATTAAAAAAGACAAAACATCGGTAATTCCCAAACCTGAACCAAAACAAGAATCTCAAATTGAGATCAAGCCAAATAGGAATACATTTAGTTTTGAGAAACCAAATCCTACCAATTTCGAACAAGTAGTTATTCCAACTACAAAGTCAAGACAATCCTTTGAACTAACCACATTAACTAACTTCTCAAAAACCGAACCGAAATTCCCATTATTTAAAAAACAAATTCAGATAAAAGAGGAAATTGTAAAAGAAATAATTGAACCAAAGCCAAAAATTCAAGAAAAAATTGAAATTGTAAATACAATTTCTTCTGTAAACTCTACGGTAAAATTTGAAACAAAACCAGACCTTATAAAAGAGGTTGAGAAAATTACCAAATTCAAAGCTCTTCCAGGACTTCGGAAGGAACAACCAAAGCCTACCGTAAGCCTTGATGATGACTTTGATGATGATGATTCAGATGATTTAGATAAAATCAAGAGTGAGATCAATAAGGTTCTCTCCAAGATTGAACAAGCAGAGGTAGAGTAAATGTCCTATGATAGTGCCATATCGGCATTATCAAATGATGCCTTAAAATTTGTAAAGGACAATTATGTTATCGGTCTTGGAAGTGGACGAGCAGCTACCACACTAGTAAAGTCACTTGCACTATTAATCAAGGAAAAAAATTTCAATATCAAAGGAGTTCCAACGTCACTTCAGATAAAACTGGTTGCTGACAAAGTAGGAATTCCAATTATTGAATCTGATCAAGTTGATCATATCGATGTAGTTTTTGATGGTGCAGATCAAATTGATTCCCAAAGATTTGTAATCAAGGGAGGCGGGGGGTCTTTACTTCGAGAAAATATTTTGTTTAGTTTAGCCAAAAAAATTGTTGTGATGGCTGATAAGACTAAATTTGTCAAAAACTTCACCAGAACTGTTCCAGTTGAGATTCATCCACTTGCAAGAAATTCAGTTACAAATACAATTCAACAATTAGAAGGAAAGGCAACCTTGCGTTCTCTTGACAGAGGATATCCCTTTTTTACAGAAAATGGAAACCTTATTCTTGATTGTGATTTTGGGATAATTAAAAATCCAAAAGCCTTATCACAAAAAATTAAGCAAATACCAGGGGTAATGGAATCAGGGATATTTCTTAGAAAACCAGATGTAATCTATAAGGCAAAAACTGGTGGAAAATTTGAAATTATCTAGTTAGAAAACTGATCGAATGGATAAATTCCTTATGCTCTAGCATCATCTCAATCATTTGGCTCCTTAAATCATGGATGAATGGTTTTTTCCTTAAATTTTATTCATAGAATTTCAGATTAAGTTACCGGACGTTCAACAAATTTCCCATGTCCTAGTTTTCCAACAACTTCAAAGTCTTCAGCAACTAGATGTCCCCTTACAATAGTTTTTACAGGCCATCCCTTCAAGTTCATTCCCTCATAGACAATATAATCTGAAAAACCTCCAAACAAATCAGAGGAAACTTTGTTTTCTTTTTTTAAATCTATCATGGTAACGTCAGCATCAGAACCCTTATCCAATGTTCCCTTTTTTGGATACATCCCAAAGATTTGTGCTGCGTTTAGGCTTGTAAATCGAATAAGTTGCTCAAGGGAGAATCGGTTTTTGTTTACACCTTCACTTAGCAAAATTGGAATAACAGTCCCGATTCCAGGGAATCCTGGTAACGCATCCCAAACATCTTCTCCTCCCAGCTTTAGTTTGAGTTGATTTGCTACGTGATCAGTTCCAACAGTATCTATTGTATTATTTGATAAGGCATTCCATATTGCTTCGTTATCTTTTTGTGTTCTAATAGGAGGCATTACTTTGGCAAGATATCCTTGTTGTTTCTCATATGATAGTGTAAGATAGTGTGGACATGTTTCAACAAAAATTTTTGTACCTTGCTCTCTTTCTTCTTTAATTTGTCGTAATGCTCTTTCTGATCCAATATGAACAAAGTAAAGTGTACATCCGTAATCACGTCCATACTTACAAACAGTTCTAATTGCTTTTGCTTCGAATTCAGGTGATCTACTCTCAGACCATGCAGAAAGTCCATCACGATTTTTTTCTTTTGCGGTTTTAATTCCACACGCACAAGATTCGTAATCTTCCGCATGAACCAAAACAGGACACCCGAGGGAAGCTGCATTTTTTACAGTTTCCTCAACAATTTGATTATTGACCTCAACGGTTTCAGCTTCAATTTCTGAGGTGTATGGTGGCATATCCATATAGACATGACCTACATCCCCGCCAAGATTCATGTAAATTTTAAATGATGTAATTTTTTTTTCCACGCAGTATTTCATTTCCTCAATTTGTTGTTTTGAAAAAATTGATGCGTGAATTGTGTAATCAACATAGTGAGTTTTTGATGCGGCATCTAACTGAGCTTGCAAAGAAGACTGAAAAGAAGTTCCTAACCGTAACATTCTCATCATTGTTGTAATTCCGCCAATAGCTGCAGCATGTGATTCTGTTTTTGCTGCCTGGTCGATTGAGGAATATACCCCGTAATGAACATGAGTATCAATTGGTCCAGGAATAGAAATTAGTCCATTTCCGTTTATTTTATGGTCACAAGTAGGTAGATCATGCGTAAAGCCAACAATTTTGCCATCGTCAATTATGATATTTTTATCCACAATTCCTCGAGGTAAAATAACATGAGAATCTGTGATTACAGTATCATAGACCATCTGCTATTTTTTATTTTGGAGTCTATTATGCGTTGAGATGAAACCAGAAATAGAAAGATTAAGGTCGATAATGGAAAATCTAATATTTTTTGAATTAAGCTAATTTTTCTATAACAACCTTCTCTTTTGGAGCTGGAAGATAAATAAAGAATGTTGTCCCTTTCCCAGGTTCACTTTCAAGCCAAATCTTTCCTTCAAGTCCTTCAACAATTCCTTTACATATTACAAGACCTAAACCTGTACCTCCATGTTTTCTTGTGGCAGAGGTATCAATTTGGTAGAATTTTTTGAAAATGTGTGATTGTTTGTCTTTAGGAATTCCAGGTCCGTTGTCTTGAACAGAGAATATAATATTTTTTTCTTTAATTTTAACTTCAACTGATATCATTCCATCTTTGATAGGAACAAAGTCTACTGAATTTCGTATCAAATTATCTAAAATTTGCCTTAACCTTTGTTTGTCAGTATTCAAATTCAAATTTTTAGGATATTTTAAAGTAAAGTTAATTTTTTTATTTTTCATAAGATGCATATTATTTTCTTTTAATTCATCCATAAATCCACCAAGATTAAATTCAGTAATCAAAAATGACATTTTCTTCATATCTAATTTTTGAACGTCAAGTAGATCGCTAATCAATCGTTCTAGCAATGTGGCGTTTGAATCAATCTTGTTGATAAAATCAAGTTGATCATTATTTAGTGGGCCAAAGGTATCCGTATCCTTTATCATCTCGCAGTAACCCTTGATTGGAACTAGCGGAGTGTTCAGTTCATGAGTCATCATAGATGAAAACTCTTCTTTTTGAAGCTCTGATTCCTGGACATTTTTCAATGCCTCCGATAATTTCTCCTCTAAGATTTTTTGATTTGTAATATCGGTGTGAATTGCAATAAATTGCTCTGGCTCACCGTTATCGCCTAGCAAAGGGGAAATTGTAGATTTTGACCAAAAATAAGAGCCATCTTTTGCTTTATTTTTGATATCTCCCTTCCATGTTTTTCCTTCAAGAATTGTTTCCCACATATTTTTGAAAAATTCTTTATTATGGTAGTAAGAATTAACGATTCGAGGATTTTCTCCTAAAAGTTCTTCTCTTGAGAATTTAGATACTTTACAAAAATCATCATTAACATAAACTATAGTACCTGAGATATCCGTAATTAGGACATTTGCAGATTTATCCAAAGCTTCCTTGAAATTGGACAAATCTTCCTGTTGTTTTTTAATTAGATTCATATTTTCTAAAAGAGCTTTGTTAGAATCTTCTAGTTTTCTGGTTTGAACTTTAACTAGACCCTGTAGGTTTTCCTGCGTCGATTGTACGTATTGAAGTAGCTTATCAAATCCGTTTGTAAGTTGATCTAATTCGTTATTGGAGGAATCTGATTTTTTATCTAGTTTGACATAAAAATTACCTTTTCGAATTTCATTCATAGTGGTACTTAATTTCTTAATTGGATTAGAAATTGTTCTTGAGAAAAAGATCGCCACCAAAACAATTCCTACTAGTAAAAGTGAGAACACGGTTAGTAGCTTAAATTGTAAATCATAGATAGGTGAAAATACATTATCTAGTGTAATTTCTCCGACAATACACAAATTCTCATTTTTAAGGAATTTCAAAACACCAAGAACTTCTTTACCATCTTTGTTGATGTATTGTTCAGAAATAAGCTGTCCTGCAAAACACCTATCAATTAGCCAGGTTTCTGAATTCCAATTTTGCACAGAGTATTTTACCTTGGGATCACTTGAAATTTGACGAGAAGTGCTATCAACTAAAAATATTGAGTTATTATTTTCTAAACCAGTACTTAGATTCCTCCCCTCGATCGCATTGAGTGATGTCTGTAATGCAATTTTACCGAATATGTTACCTTCTAAATCCCTTAGATCTTCTGAAAAAGTTACATAGTTGCGACTAATTACTTGATTTTTTTGAAATCCTCCAAAATAATAATTTGTTTGACTTATTTGGTCTAAAAATTCACTGGGTATTTTATGACCAATCAAGCCTCGATTAGTACTAGCAAGTATTTTTCCATCTCGATCTGAAAAGAAAATAGTATTAATAGAAGATCTTGTATCAACATCACCGAAATTATTTAAAGAATTTGATCTTGCTTCCACAAGCATGGCATCAATTAGGATTTGAATTTTGTCCAATGTCTCAGGATCTTTAATTTTATTTAGATCAAGCTGTAAGGGCAAAAATGTTGATGCAAATAATTTGGTTTGTATTTGTCTTGTGTCCAAATAATGTTCGATGTCAGCAATCTTTGATACCAAAGAGGAGTCAAGTGCTAATTCTTTTTGGTAAAGGAGATCATCGGAGATTTCAGTAATGCTAATTGCCTCTAAAATTATCATTGGAATTAACGCAATACATAAAAAAAGAATTACCAGCTTGGTGTTTAGATTCATTTCGTTAGCCCCTTAATTTGCATTATGTGTATGATTTTTTGTTTATTTTGAGTTGTTTTTTTTTCTTTAGAAATTTGTGTGTCCTTGATTTTTTTAATTAAAATTTTAGATGAGATAAAATTATTATTTTGATTTAAGGATTTTACATCTTTATGGTTTACTGAGAATTGTTTCAATTAAAATCAACGAAATTCAAAAAATCCTTAACTAGTAATTGCGGTTAAAAGTTCATTAAGTTGTATGGGTTTTTTCAAACAAGCCTGAACACCCTCCTTCTTTAACAAATCATTAATTTGGTTAGTAGTAAAGGCAGTTGCAGAAAATATTACGATTTTTTGGTCTTTTAGAATTTTTTCTCTTTCCAGTGTTTGGATAATATCAATTCCACTAAATTCAGGCATTGAAATATCTAAAAGAATAACATCATACTTTTCTTCTTTAATACGCTCTAGTCCATCTCTTGGATCGTTAGTTACAACATTATCAAAGCCTTTTGCCTTTAGGAATTTTGAGAGCAAGCCTGTTATATCTTGGTTATCATCAACTATGAGTACTTTCATAATGAAAACAGTTATCTTGTGATATATAGCAAAATGTTTGTTCATTTTCTACAAAAATTATTTATTTAATAATTTTTTATTTTCATTCTTTGTTCCCCATTTTCTCTTATAGTCTTGATTTTCTAGACATAGAAAATAAATAAAAATACAGTTAAAAAGTAGAATCAGGGCCGGTGGTTTAGGGGTATAATGTCGCGTTCGCAACGCGAATGTCGGGGGTTCGATTCCCCCCCGGTCCACTAATTCCAGAAACTGTTATACATTAACAAACAGGATGCAATGCATGGAAGTATTTGATGCAAAAGGAGCTGCTCAAGATTACATGTCAAAGCATACCTTGGCTTTTTCAACTCCAGAGTTAACTCTAACCAGATTTGCATTTTGGTTAGGAGATACAGTACCAGATCCTAAAAACAAAGAGAATTCTCTTCCTAGAATGCTAACATTTATGAAAGAACAGGATTTTGCTCCAGTTCTAATTGATGAGGATACTTTTGTTCCATCAGGTGCGATTAAAAATTCTGGGAAATTGTATGGGAATCTCCATATGGAGAACGTACAAGAGGGTAAGTTTTGTTCGGAATGTGGTACAAAACTTTCAGCTACTGCAAAGTTTTGCCCCGAGTGTGGGACAACACAAGAATAAGCGCTAAAAAATTAAAAATAATTTTATGTTTTATTTCCACATTTTGTGCAAAACTTTGTGTTAGGTCTAAGTGGAGAACCACAAGAAGAACAATCATCAGTACTAGTTGTTTGCCTTGGCAAAAGTGCAGGGTCAGGTGTTGGTAATGTACCAGGATCTCCAAATGATTCTTGTGCAGAAACAATTCCTGGTGGTCCCCCTATGGGATTCTCTGCAGTTCCACGTTGTGGCCCTGGAGGAATTGCTATTCCAGGAGTCCCCATCCCCGGCATCAATCCAGGTGATTGAGTATTTCCAGAACCTGTTTTTAGTGATTTTCTTATTTCAAACATAACTTTGATTGCTAAAAATTCTAAAGCAGAATAAGCTACAACATAATCCCCTAGTCTTTGGAAGAATTCCTTGTCCCCAATCTTACCTTGTTTGTACACATTATTTGTGTCAAGAAATGATTCATAGTAACCTTGGGACTCATCAAACAAAGTTTCCAATTTGTCAAAAAGCATGTTAAGGGTATCTACTTCACCAAATGACATATCGAAACTCTTCTTTTGGAATATTAATTACTTTAGGATTGTACACGCAGTTTTTTGTTGTAAATGTATTAGGTTGACCTAGTTCAAAACGTGGTTAGTTTAATCGATTTACAGGATTTTTGAACGTGGTCTAGGGTATTTTCAAATGTTCTTTAATTTTAGATACATCCTCACCAATCATTGCAATCTGGCTGCTGAGTGCCCAAATTGAATTTCGAGATTGCATATTCTGATTATTAAGATATTTTACCAGTGTTAGGGTAAATTCTGAATTCTTTGTTTTTTCAAGATAAATAATAATTTCGTGAATTAGTTGTGGTGGTAACCCTTGATCAAGTTTTTTAATTGTTGTTCTACATTCCTCATCATTTTGAATTGTCATAATATTCCAAGCACTACATTGTATTTAGTTATTAACACAAATCATATCCAAATTTAGACTCCATTTAGTAATTCCATACATCATAAATTAAAATTTCAAACCCAATAAAATCAGTACAAGTAATACATAATATACTTCCTTTGATACCCCACAAGAATATAATTTTTCACATCAAGTAAAAGAATTATCTTCAAGAGAAATACTGCTTTCATGAAAATAAGGAGAATCATTTTTCCTATTCAGAACGATAGTCTTCCTGAAATTAGGATGGCAAAATGTAAGAATCTAAAGATCAAGGAGATTAACTAGCATTAGTGCCAAAGAAACATTAACCCATATGGCTACACTAAATGCAATTAATTTTAGATTATGTACAACTCTTCTATCGCCCAATAGGTATCATTTGTATTAATTGCTAATAAGGCTTAATCTGTGTTAGATCAATTTTGTTACAATTTAGAAAATAAAAAGTAAAAACATGTGATTAGGCTTGAAGGGCTCTATCAATCATATTTTTGTAGGATTCCTTTGATGCTGCACCAACTTGCTGGCTAACTATTTCCCCTTTGTTAAGAAGAATTAGAGTTGGAATACTAAAGACGTTGTATTTTGAGGCCAAATCATTAGCTTCATCTACATTCACTTTGACAAACTTTACTTTTCCTTCATAATCATTTGCCAATTCTTCAACTACAGGACTCACCATTCTACATGGACCACACCATTCGGCCCAAAAGTCAACGAAGACAGGAATATCAGAATTGATTACATCTATTTCCCATGACTTTGCATCTGAAACTTGAGTTACTCCCATTCTAATATTATTATATTAAAGATACCTAAAAACGTTCACCAAAATTAAGACCGCATCTCAAGTACAGCAAATCTGAAAAATTGAATTTTGATATATACTTAAATGACGTTTTAGAGAATCTGGGATATGAGTTCCGAACTTAGAGTCAAAAAATTAAGAGGTTCTGGAGGCTACATAATGGCATCAATAGATGATGAACAACAGATGAAAGGAAATCTTGGCGGACCAGATCTGTTTTTAGCTCCAATGGGGAGACTAAACACAGAGATTATTACTAAACATTTTTGCAATACCTGTGAAAAAGAGTTTGAAGGTCCACCAAAGATAGAATATGAAAATCCAAATGAAGAAGTTGCAGAGAATTTAATACTTGTAGAAAAGGGACAATACATTTGTAATACTTGTAATTCGACCATTGCGGAATATAGAGAATTTAGAAAGGAAGATGAAGTTAAAGAGATAGGAGAGGCAAAACCAGTAGAAAGTGTACCACAACCTACACAAGTAGCACCTGAACCTGCTGTTCAAGAACAACCAGAAGTTTCACCTCAAGTTCAACAGGTATCAACTCAAATTCCGTCACAAGAAAAGGCAACAGAGCCAACTCCGGTAGGGTCAGTTAGTTCAATTGAAGGATTAGATGTATATGATGAAAACGCAAAAAAAATTGGAACCTCAAGACAAGTTGGAATTGATTCAAATCAAACAATGGTATTGATTATTTCAAAAAATGATGGTACCGAGGGCAGTATTCCTTGGAGTAGTGTAGGAAAAGTTGGTGATATTATTCTCCTTGGAAAGGTTAGTGTGACCCAAGTAAATCAGCCTGGAAAATGTTCTAGTTGTGGGTTTGTAAACAATGAAGGTTCGAAATTTTGTGAAGAGTGCGGAACAAAACTACAATGATTTTAAAGTAAATTAAATCAATGATAACCAATGTGTGAAGATAATTGAATAAACGAATTATTACAAAAAGTGTATTCAAGGATATTGCCATTGTAGCTGCGGGTGTTATCATAATATGGATTGGGTTACAAGTGGTCTTTGGAACTGAAAATCCCTTTTATGTTGTGGCTAGTGGAAGCATGCTTCCAGAGTTACATGTTTATGATGTGTTAATAGTTCAAGGACATGTCCTGTTTGAAGATGTCCAAATTGGAGACATTATCGTATTTGATCGTCCCTCTGGACATGATAGAGTAATAGTTCACAGGGTTGTGTCAATTACAGATGATGATCCTAGGACACTCCGAACAAAGGGAGACAATAATGTAGCATCAATTCCTGGAACCGATTTTCCAATTACTGAAAATGAATATATCGGTAAGGTACAATTTCAGATTCCACAAATTGGTTATGTAACCCAAATATTGAAACCACCTACCAACTATATTCTCATTGTTTTAGTTATTGGAGTGATGATAGTAAAGGAAATTATCAAACGAAAGAAGACACAAGAAATCACCTCTACTGAGCCTTTAAAGGCAAATGATTCAGATGCCATAGAAGGTTATCCTGATCTTGAAACATTAGAAAAAGATTCTGTATACTCTAAACATTCTGATTCAAGAATATCCGACAATGAACCTATTGAATTTTCACAAGAATCAAAAGATGATGAAAAAAAGTCTCTCGACACTAAAGATTAGATATGATTGGGTAGTTTCCAAACCAAGCAATCAATCCATTGACTTCTTGCCCATCAATATGCTCTGCCATTGATGTTTTTCTTGGGTTAACTACCCGAAACAATTACTGAAGCATGAAATAAAAAGAATATTTTGTTGTAAGTTAACGTTTGTTTAAAATTTTTAAAAAATCATAATTAATTTAAAGTAATTATGTAACAGTTTTTTTCAAATTTAATTTGAAATAAACCCTATAAGAGGCAAATCAATTGGATGAAGATTTTGCATAATATACAAAATACCTATCATGTAATCAAGCACTGTTGTAGTGATTTTAGCGGTCCATACTGTGGAAAAAGAGAGGAATGTAAGTGTAAGGTATGATCAATATCAAAAATGCCTTATTTAACAAATGAGGTTACAATTTGATTTGTAGCAAATGTAATAATAAATAAAATCTAAATGATAGAATCTTTGGTTTGAAAAATACGCTTGAAGTAACCAGATGGTTCTGAAGGTTCTTCAAGATCGTTGGTGATGCCAGCTAGCTTCTTTGCAAGATTCTTTTTGTAGCCAATCTGACCCTGTCTTGCAATCTGGATTCTTTGTGCTTGTGGGGAACCTGCACCATGCATAGATTCTGTAAGATAACCCACAGAATTTCTACCAAGGGTCATGTTTTCAATTAGCCTCAAGATTCTCATTCTGTTTTCAACATCAACCCCTTTTCTTCCGACAAGGAATCTTTTGAGTAATGGACCAGCCACTGGATGTCTAAAGTCCTTTTCAGATGGAAGA
>JADFOW010000004.1 GCA_022562615.1 Nitrososphaerota archaeon | reverse complement strand
CAATACCCGTACATAGGATATATCAATTAGCATAACTTAGAAAAAAGCATAGTCAACTAGACTATTTTCTTTTTTCCATACCCCATTTAAGGGCGAATTCTTCTTTGGTAATTTTGATTAAAGATTTACATTTTAGACATCTACGTGTTTTATTGGTCTTAGAATATCTCCAAAGATGAGCTTCACTTTTTTGATGACAGTTCATGGTTAACTGTATTTACACCTCTATTTGTACCGGCTGTTGATTTAGTATAATTCTCATCCTTCCCAAAAGATAATTTCAAAATAATTCATCTATTTTCTAAACTCACACACAAAACCACCTGGTTTTATTCACATTCTTCATGCTCCACCTTTATCTTCACAAATCACGAAAGATGGTTTGATGGAAAAACTGGTTATTTCCTTGATTGATAGTATGAATATAGCGACATCTGATATTGTTTTACAAAGTTTGTATGTACAAAATTTCTATCATACTGATATCCTTGCATGTATTTTGGAACAAAGAGATGATTTTACCGAAGAAGATGTAAGAGTATTGAAAATTGCTTATCATTATAACGACCAGATTAATGGATGCGCTTCAGGGGATATTCTTAGTGGAATTATTGAGAACTATAGTTGACATTAGATTAATCGAAAAATGCAATGGTGCTAAAATGACTCCTATGGCACAGACGAATACTATCTTTAGGGGTTGTCTATGGTCTGGTAACCGACAAACAATTGAATGACTCTAATTCTGTACTGCACCATTGCATGAGGTAGGTGAGGTAATACTGCATTTAACCCGCACTGAGAAATCATTCACACAAATTATCAGTAAATTGTGCGTAAAATCTCCATAATTTTTGCTCAAATTGATAATCTCAAGCTAGCTCTAGAGGCGAGCCAAGCTCTTCAGTATCTTGTCAATCACAATAATTTCTTCTAGTCTTTCCTTGATGGTGTTTTCATTCCAGCTCTTCATAAATTCAGACTGCTCATCAAGTTTTTTTAAATTTATTACTTGTTTTTCTAAATAATTTTTGTATTCCTGCAGCATGTCTAGTCCCTTGTTGTGTTTGTCCTGGTAAGTCTTGTCCATCTATAATTTTTAATCTTAAATGGACTTTAAATTTTCCTAAAAAATCTCGACTAAAACTCTACTTAGGATTTAAATTGTCTCTAAAGGAAATCTTACCAATATACATGTCTGCAAGCACTCCAAAAAAAATCGCTGAAAATCAATATGAAATTGAAGCTGATTCAAACCTTGGAATGAAAGTTCCTGTCCGAATCTATGCAACTGATGCACTACTCCAAAAAATGCTAACTGATAGAACAATCAAGCAGGCAAAAAATGTCGCAACTATCCCCGGAATTGTAGGGCATAGTATAGTGCTTCCAGATGGTCATGAGGGCTATGGATTTCCTGTTGGTGGGGTGGCCGCAATGGATGCAGAAGACGGTATGATTAGCCCAGGTGGAGTTGGGTATGACATTAATTGCGGAGTCAGACTGCTTCGCTCAAACTTGACAGAAGATGCAGTTCGTGCAAAACTCAAAGAACTAGTGAATGATCTTTTCAGCTCCATTCCCTCTGGTGTGGGCTCAAAAGGTGCGATAAAACTGAGTCCTTCTCAACTAGATGAGGTTCTAGTTCGTGGAGTCAGTTGGGCAATTGATAATGGATATGGCTCTACAGACGACTCTGATGTATGTGAAGAAAACGGACAAATAGATAACGCTGATCCAAACAAAGTTTCAGAAAAGGCAAGAAAAAGAGGAGCGCCACAACTTGGATCATTGGGTTCTGGAAATCATTTCCTTGAAGTACAAAAGGTATCTGAGATTCATGATGAAGAAGCTGCAAAAAAAATGGGAATTGAAGAGGGAACAATTACAGTTTTGATTCATTGCGGTTCACGAGGATTTGGACACCAAGTGTGCAGTGATTATCTTAGAGTTGCTGAGCAAGCAATGGGAAAATATGATATTCACTTGGCTGACAGGGAACTTGCATGTGTTCCAAACACTTCGGAGGAAGGAGAATCATACAGAAAAGCAATGTTTGCTGCACTAAACTATGCATGGAGTAACAGACAAATGATTACACATTGGACAAGAAAATCTTTTGAACGTGTTTTCAAACAGAGTGAATCGGATCTAGAAATGAATCTAGTTTATGATGTTGCACACAACATCGCAAAGGTTGAAAAACATAAAGTAAACGGAGAAGAAAGAAAACTTGTAGTTCATAGAAAAGGTGCCACACGAGCATATCCAGCTCACAAAGACGAGATTCCCTCAAGGTATAGAGACATTGGCCAACCTGTTTTAATTCCTGGTTCGATGGGTACTTCCAGTTGGATATTACTAGGACAACCAAATTCAATGAATTTGAGTTTTGGATCAACTGCTCACGGAGCTGGAAGAAACATGTCTAGAACAAAAGCCAGGAAAAATTTTAACGAAAATGACGTTAAAAAATCATTAAATGATAAAGGGATATTCCTTAAAGCAATGACTAGAGACGGGGTAGTAGAGGAGACTCCTCAGGCCTACAAAGATGTGGATGCAGTAGTGAGTGTCTCTCATGATTTAGGTATAGCCACAAAAGTAGCAAAACTCGTACCAATAGGCGTGATTAAGGGTTGAGCGAAGATCCTGAGCTAGAAAAATTAAAGGCAAAAAGACTAGCAGAAATGCAGAGAAATATTTCCTCACAAAAACAAACACCGTCATTGGAAGAATCAGAAGAAAAAGAAACCAAGAGTCCTCGGGAAGTAGTTGTAAATTATTTAGGATTCCGAGGTGTCGAAGTATTAGAAAATGCCGAGACTCAATTTCCAAAGGACACTAAAAGTATTGTTGAACAACTTGCAAAATTAATCGAATCTGGAGAATTGGATGAAAAAATGGATGGCGGTCAATTATTAGCAGTATTTAGATCAATTGGACTCAGGGTACGAATGAATACAACGATTAACATAGAACAAGATGGAAAGTTTGTATCCTTGTCTGAAAAATTAAGCAGTTCTAAAAATAATGATGATCAATGAGTACTACCCTGGAGATTGGTACTAGAAATTACAGCGATACTAGACTTGCAATCAAGATGGCATTATCTCACATGGAAACTCTGGTTGGCATCATAAACGGTTATCAACTTAGCGAACCCTACTCTAAATTTGGTTGGACATTTTTCAAATTAGAAATTCAACCTAATTTACAGATTGGAATAGAAAAAAAATTTACAGACATGCTAGAAAAATATAAGAGAGGAACTCAGTCTGACAAAATTACACAGTTTATGGGAGATTATTTTAAATCTAAAGGATGTGAAATTAAAGTAAAATTATTAGATTACTAGACTCTTCTTCCTCTTTTTCCACCCTTCTTTCTAGTGGTATCATGAGGTATTGGTGTAACATCATCAATCCTTCCAATTTTGAATCCCCCTCTAGCTAGGGCTCTGATGGCAGCTTGTGCGCCTGGACCCGGAACTCTAGAACCTACTCCGCCCACTGCTCGGACTCTAATATGAAATCCAGTAAATCCCTTTGCCCTTACTTTATCTATTACAGCATTTGCAGCTTTCATTGCAGCAAAAGGAGATGACTCATATCTATCAGCATTAACGTGCACTCCACCCGAACTAAGGGCAACAGTTTCAGCACCGGTAAGATCAGTCATGTGAATAATTGTGTTATTGTAACTGCTGAAAATGTGAGCAATTCCCCACTTGGCAGGACCCTCCTTTTTTACCTGGGGTGCTTGTTTTGTCTTTACTTCAGCTTTTGATTCTTCCTTTACTTCAGCTTTTGATTCTTTCTTAACTTTAGCTTTTTCTCCCTTACTTTCAGCTAGTTTCTCTGCAACTGGGGTTTCTGTTTTTTCGATCTTGGCTTCAGTTTCTGACAATATCTGCTTTGGTCCTGAGGGGTTTAAAAAACATTGATTTTTCTATAATAGCTCTACTCTTCCCGAATTCATAAAATGACAATACTTCAAATACAAGGATTGACTTTTCTGCGTGTGAAATCAATTTTTGCCATGGTTATAGTTGCAGTTATGGTTGCACTTGGGGGTTCTATACTTTTTCAATCCTTTGCACCAATAGATAATGAGGCACAACAAATAGCACTAGAAGAAAAATGCCAAAAAATTGCAACTGAAGGATTTAAAATCCAAATAAAATACTCTGAAATAAATTTTGACACAATGCCAAAAGAGGATGCAGACACGCTAAAGCATTTGGATGATTTGTGGATAAATGATTGTGTAACTAAGTTGCCTGGGGAGAAAATTTTCGAAATTGCAGAAAAAGCTGAACAAGATTATTTTTCAGGAGAATAGTTTTATTTTATTTTTTAAAATGACGCCAACCAAGGTCTTCTAAGGATTTGAATTTCTTATCTTTTTCAATAAACACACCCTTTCCTTTTGTTACATAGCCAATCTCAATAATTGGTGTCTTGGTAAGAGTGCCATTTCTAATTGTTTTAGGTTTATCTTTTTTTGAAATAGTAAATACAATTTCATATTCTTCTCCTGCATGAAAAACCAATGCTTCTAAATTTTTCCGGTGCACTTTGGAAAATTTTTCAATGCCTTTTTCAGAAGGAATATTGTTTATAACAAATTTACATTTGCTTTGTTTTGCCATTTCATTTAAGGTCGTGGAGAGACCATCACTTGAGTCCATTGATGACGAAAACCGATTTTTATTTTTTAGACCAAAATCTAGTCTTGGCATTGGTTTTATCACTGATTTTTTGGCCTTTCTAGAAAAGCTATCGTTTCCTCGCAGATTCCTGAGCATTATTTGCAACCCTGCTGCAGTATATCCAAATGGACCTGTTACAAAAATTAAATCTCCGTCTTTTGCCCCTCTTCTGTTGACTATCCCCTCTGCAAATCCAAAAATACAGACATGAAGTACTATTTCCCTACCTTCATTCGTATCCCCGCCTAAAATATGAAAATTAAATTCTTTTGAGGCCTCTTTGAATCCTTTTGCAATTTCATTTATGGCCTTTTCTGAAATTCCAAAAGGCAGGTTTACTGAAATTACTCCAAATTTTGGTTTTACACCCTTTGCGGCAAAATCACTTACACAGGCCACAACACTCTTTCTTGCAGCATCTTTTAGACTCATTTTGGGTGGAATATCTGTGCTCTCAACTAGGGTGTCGACTTTGACTATGATCTTTGTTTTTCCTATACTGAAGGACTCTACATCTTCTGAAACAAAATTTTTGTTTCCAAATATTTTTTGAAATTTTTTTATTATTTCAGTTTCATCTAACTTCTTCATAACATTGATTCACTATTTCTGATGATTCTTTTACAATTTTCCTACATTTATCTAGGTTGTTTGATTCTACTGAAATTCTAATAATGTCTTCGGTGTTTGATTTTCTGATCAAAACCCAACTGTCCTCATCAATTATTCCTTTAATTCCATCTAGAGTAATGACTTCAGAATATTTTGTATTTAGTTTGCTTGCAACTTTTTCCATTACTTTGTCCTGATAAACTGAATCGACATTTGTTTTCTCTCTTATCTGAAAATAATTTTCCATAAAATTCAGCACTTCGTTAAATCTCGAGTTTCCTAACATGGATGCTATCAAGCCGCATGTAAGAATTCCTTCTCTACAGAAATTAAATTCAGGTAGAATAAAGCCTGCACTACTTCCCTCACCTCCCGCTTGAGCTTTTGTTTTTATCATCAAATCTATAACATTTGCTTCACCTACTTTAGAGCGTTGAACAACTCCGCCGTTTTCTTTGATAAATTTCTCAATGGAAACACTAGTGTCAATACTTAGAACAAAATTTTTGTAACCAAGGTCTAAAGCTTTTGCCACTCCCAAACCCAAAGTAACATCTGGAGTTTGTTTTTTTCCATTTCTAACTACAACTAATCTATCTCCATCTAAATCAAAAGCAAATCCTATGTCTTTTTCTGAAGATATGGAGACAAGATCAGTTAAATTATCTACCGTGGGATCAGGTCCTCTATTACATCCTTCTAGATCTGGATTAATCACCTGTACGCTGCAACCTAATTCTTCCAGTAACTTTGGAGCAAATTCTTTTGCAGCCCCACCCCCTATATCGACAACAATTTTAGGCGTGTTTTCTATATTTCCTATTAACTTCTTAGCATCATCCAGGTATGATGACTCTATCATCTCTTCAGAACCAAAAGATGTCTGCTGATTTTCATGAGTTTCTAAAATCTGTGGCAGCTCATCCTCATTAATTCCTCTTCCCTCAATTATGAATTTCAACCCATTCCATTCAATGGGATTATGTGAGGACGTAACAACAATTCCTGCACCAAAGTTTCTGGATTCATGAAATACAACCGGTGTTGGCACAGTTCCAAGATCAAATACATTTGTGCCATTTTGTCTTAATGCAGCACAAGCGGTTTCTTTAACCATAGTGCTTGAGGGTCTTGTATCCTTGCCAATTACACATTTTTGAGATTTAATTAATGAAGAAAAATTATTGCAAAACTGAAGTACTTCTTTTAAAGTGAAATCGTCCCCAAAAATACCTCTAATCCCAGAAATAGTTTTTTTCATCTGATCAAAACCAGAAAGGCTTTTTATAAACTCTGATAGAATAAGCCAAAAGCGCCTCGGTAGCTCAGCCTGGTAGAGCGAACGCCTCGTAAGCGTTAGGTCGCGGGTTCGTACCCCGTTCGAGGCTTTTAACTTTGTAAAAAAATGAAAATTTTTAATTTTATGATTCTGAATCTTCTAGGGTTTCGATATCTGTTTCAAGCTGTTTTCCTAACCCTTTCCACCATTGTTTCACTTCACCCGTCATATGCTCCACTCACTATTTCCTTGAACCATCCTTTATAGATCTGCCGATTAAAAAACATTTGATCAAATTTATCTAAAAAACTAAACTTGAACTAACCTAAAACTATGATTTAATTTCCTTTTGCCTAATCTTTTTCCGATAAATAATAATAGCAAGGGTTCCTACAGCACAACCAAAAAATACTGGCCAACGTAATTCATTTCCCATCATTCCTAAAAAGGAATAAACCGTACCACCGATTAACACCAATCCTATAATTTCAAGAATTTTAATCATCATTTTGCTATAATCAATTTGTAAATCAAAAAGATATATGGTTTTGCAACCCCGACAATTTGTGGATAAGTATCTTCTAGTGATAGTAATCTTTTTGATTGTAAGCATACCAATTTCATTTATATCTCCAGCTACTGGGGAAATTCGAGAACAACCCTATATTCTATTATTTTATAGTTCAATTGCAGGAATATGCATCATTGTTCTTTATAGCTCATACAAAAATCGAAAAGAACGACAAAAAGCTAATATTAAAAGAAGATCTAGGAAATAGATTTTAAAGCTCTAATCCAAAGGATTCGGCAACGTTTGCAAATTTTACATAAGTTTCCAAGTACTGTCTCCCCTTTGTGGTAATTACAAATGTATTTCTTCCATCGAATTCAATTTTGTTAATCAAACCTGCCCCGGTTAAATTTGACAGAAATTTGGATAGTCTGGAATGCGATAGATTAGCCTTTGTGAGCAAATTTGTTGTTTTGATTCCCTCTTGGCCAGACTGTTCAGTAGCAGTTAAAAGATCTCCAACAATCTGCATGCTTGTTCTATACGAAACCATATACAAGATTTCTTTAACCACGATATAAGGGTATTTTCTTTAATTCAGATACAGACAAATATCCTACAACCTTGGTTTTTTGATATTGTCTTCTCACTCCCCGATACCTTGGTTTGATGATTTTTTAGGATTAGCTTATCGTTTTTATGATCTAAGGATGAATGTCGTGCCTCTTTTTTCTGAAAAAAAACAGGCAAACGACCTTTGGCGTGCTACAGTCAACTGGTGGTTAGATCATTCAATAAAGATTAGATTTGTTGAATCTAGTGATAGTTATTGGTTCATTATGGGTGCTGATTCTGAGCATCCTCAATCTAACATCTCATTTTTCAAAAAACTAAACAAGTCAAAAAACTATGAACGATTCAAAAAAGGTCATGATGGTGAGGCATATTTACGATTGGGAAGTTATTCTGACCAATACCTGAAGGATGTTAAAAAGAGTGCACCTTGCGATTGTGGTCATGCTGCAGAAGACCATGATAAAAATGATAATGATGCTTGTTTGTATGAAATTTGTAGCTGTAAAAAATTTGAAAGTTTTCAGGTTAATTTACTAAAAAAGAAAAAAACGGTCACTAATATTGTATATCTTGATGAAAAGAACATTAAAGATGATCCTCTTGCATGGAACTGTCTGAATGTTAACCAATATTCAAAATTAAAATAAAACTATTTTTTGTTTATCTGCTTATGAATACCAGGATAATATTCACTTAATTTTTTTGAATAACAATCTCCACATAACACACCATCAATAGACCATTCTTCCATAGGATTATAACGCATAGATACATTTTCACTACAAATTGCACACTTTAATTTAGTTCTCAAAGCACACTTGCTTTTTTTTATCAATATAAAAAACATGCTGGGTTTGGAAGTTATTTAAAAAATCATGTTAAATATCATCAAGTTATATGAAATTTAGGTAGTTAGTCTGGCTGATGTAAACCTCCTGCAAGTTTTTTACTTGGTTGGACTTCTGCCTGTATAATTTAAAACAAGTTATTCACTAGTTTTTTTAAAGATAAAATTTCCTCTTCTTCTTGCTTTATTTTTTTATCTAATACTCTTAACATTGCGTCATTCCATACATGTTGTGAGAAAAAATTATGTTTGGTATTGGCTATTTCAATTTCGTCATCAACAATTGTATCTTCTAGGAATTTTGTAACTACGACATCTGTAATCTTAAGAATCCTAGAATTTAATTTGAAACTGCGAAATATTGGCTCAAGCTTTACCGCATCTTTTTTAAAATCTCCTTTGGTATCTAGGATTTTTTTATGAATAATTCTAAAGTATACTGCTACATAAAACAAGGTAGCATATCTTTTTGTTTTATGACCACCCTTTTTTCCATATTTCAATACTTTTTTTGCATATTCTTTTACAAGATATGGATAAAGTAAAATTCTGTAATCATCCTTGAGGTTATCATTAAAGACATCATCGTATTTTCTTCCCCGCGGAAGAAATTGTGCAGGAGAACTATATGCTTCTGTAGGTCTTTGTTCTATTCCAGCTACTAGAACCTGAATTGCATCTTTTGCAACAATCACTTTTTTGTGATTATCTGGAAGATATTTGTTGTATGTTGAATCTCCGTGGTATTCACATTGTTTGGATTTTGTTTTAGTATCAAAAGATCCTGCTTGAATTTCATAAAAATATTCACAATTTTTTAATTGTGACTTTATGGATTTATGAAAGTCCATTAATGAAACAAGATCTTTTCCTCTTACGGAATTTTGTGAATTCCGATATCTTGTAATATTATTTTGTTCTTGTTCATCATCAGCTTTGATTATAGTAACTGTCATGGAACCATTCATGTTTTTGGTCCTTTTGGAATGATCAAGAATTGAATTAGATGTTTGTGCACCATTTACTATTTGAGGCGCATCTAGCTTTATGATATTGTCTCCTACCTCTTCAAAGTCACTAACTACAATCGTAATTCCATTATTGTAGTAGAAAAATTTGTCTGGATTATTTTGTAGTGTTTCTCGTATTCCTTTGTTTACTGAAGTCTTAAATTGCATCCACTGCCTAATATTTGATTCAAAAACATAGTCTCTATTTTTATTAACAAATTCTGTAAGTTCCCTAAGTTTTAAAATTCCCAGAATGGTGTTATCATAACGAAGCATTTTTTCTAATTTTATGGAGGATTTTTTACCCGCTGCTGGTTTTTTTATTCTATCCCATAAACTTTGAATAATTTTATCTATGTCTAAAATTTCAACAAATTCATCATCATAATCAACTTTTTGATCGGTTACATAGCAACATTTTATTTTCAATTTTTTTTCTTTGATTTTTGTTACAAGCTGAGCCAATTCTGGCCTCATTTTGGTAATATCCTTTTCGAGAAGACGTTTTGAATCTTCTTTGAATTTTGTTATTGCTTCGAGAGAATGTGAGGTTCCGTATTTGGATTGAAATAGACGGATAGTATTATCTGAAAAATCAACGGGAAGATATGCATCTATTCCAAGGTCATTTGGTCCATCAATAATCGCATCTGCTGCGTCATCTTCTGTAGCTTCAAAAACTCTCGTCAATACCCATTGAAGAAAATTATTTCCTTTCTCAACTTCATTTTTAGAGTTCTCTGCATGTTCCCGTATGCTATCTTGGATGTTTTCAGAAAATCCTTCTAATGGTGGTGGTGATCTCTTCTCCATCAACAGTGACTGTGAACCAGGAATGTATTCTAAGAGACCACTTTCATTTTGAGCCAAACAATTTTTCTATTATGTTATATATTTAGAGAATTTGGTAATTACATAATAACTTGCTCCTAAATGTGATGTGTTGTGAGAAAAAAAGGAATATTTATTGGAATAATTTCTGGAATAATTTTGTTGGTAATTGCGATTACACTACCTAGTAGTGATTCAGAAGTTAAAACAGAAAAATTAGAGACTGTAATTGAGGCTGATGTGATAATGCCCATCAAAGTATCGCGCCCAGGATGTGAAGAAACAAATTCGTGTTATGTGCCATCAGTCATTACAATAAAACAAGGACAAAAAGTAACTTGGTCCAATGAAGACGTTGCCTTTCATACAGTGACTTCTGGTCTTTATGATGAACCAAGGGAGTTGTTTGATAGTGGACATTTAGATCCAGGACAAAAATTCAGCGTTTCTTTTGATGAGCAGGGCACTTTTGATTACTTTTGCACCCTACATCCTTGGATGGCAGGCAAGGTAACTGTTGAATAAATAAGAAAGGTACCCGAGGGAGTCGAACCCCCTTGTATAGGCTTTGCAGGCCCACGCATAACCGTTCTGCCAGAGTACCGTTTTCAAAAACACAAAATGAATAATTAAACTCTTTAGATTAGAATTTGGAAAATGGTTTTGAAGCAAGTTTTACATCTTCTGCTTTGACCGTTTTTCTTTTAGCATGGGAAGTCATATCCACTGCACTTTTTGCAATACTGTTAGCAATCTCTTCAATTACCCTTCTTAACTCATTGGCTGATTCATCGCTTACCCTTTCTCCACCTGCCTTCTTCAAAATCCTATACATTGCAGAAAGACCCAACTCGGATGATTTCATTAATTCAATTTTTTATCTATTATGATAAAAGATGACGAGTGAAAAAATATCACCAAGAAATCGATTTATACAGACTATTTTTAAAATTACCAGATAATGACTTGGTTGTTTGATTCTCACATTCATTTATCAGATTTTGCTTATCACGAAGATCTAAATTATATTATTAAAGGAATGGAAAATATGAAAATTAAGGCATGTTGTGTGTCTATGGATTTTTTAAATTCCAAAAAAACTTTGGAAATTTCCAAACAAAGTAAATTGATTTTGCCCTTTATTGGAATTCATCCCGAACGTGCTAATGATGATCTAGATAAAATGATAAATTTGATTCAAGAAAACATCCATATTATTTCGGGCATTGGTGAGATTGGGTTAGACCCAACTTATATTCAATCAGACGAAGATAAAAAAAACCAATTTCGTGTTTTTGAATCACTTTTATCTATTGCTGAAAAATATCAAAAACCAATTTCTATTCATTCTCGAAAAAGTATTGATGAAATATTTGAAATAATGACCTCATATAAGACAAAACATGCATTACTTCATTGGTTCGATGGTAGTAAGAAACAGCTTCGAAAGGCCATGGATAAGGATTTTTTTGTTTCATATGGTCCTGTAATGATTTATGCAAATGATAAACAGACATTATTAACCAAAACAGATGAAGAAAAAATTCTTGTTGAAACAGATGGTCCAGTAAGATTCTCAAAATGTTTTGAAATGAAATCTGCTCAAATTGGTTTTATTCCAAGTGTGATTTTTTGTTCTTCGAAAATATTGGGTAAACAATATGATGAAATGACCTCAATACTGGAAAGAAACTCAAAAAATTTTCTTGGAATATAGGTATAAAAAACCCTAATCTAGTATTGGAAGAATGGATAGGATTAAGCGTCTTTCATTTGAAGTACTAGACCAGTACAAGTCACAGTGTGGTGAAAGTTTTGTTGAAAATAAAAAATTACTGAATGAGGTAGCCATAATTCGCTCAAAGCCATTAAGAAATAAAATTGCAGGTTATATTACTAGATTTATAAAAAAGGAAAATCGTGAAAAGGAAATAAAAAAGGCTAAAATCGATTCGCTAAATGATGAAAATCCTCCAATTGAGGAAACCCCAAAGATAGAAAGAGAACCAGATAAGGAACCAGAAGAAAATATAATTGAGGTGGGTGTTGACACCACAAATGACTCAGAAAATAATGAACCTTCGGAAGAAAAAACTGAATAACTTTACGAAAAATTAATTTCCTCCTTTGAATTAATCAAAATTATGGTAACCGTAAAATTTGTAGGAGGAGCAAAAAAATCATTTTCAACTGACCAGCTAGAATTAGATATAGATGAGGTTACAATTGAAAAGCTCCTAGAATTACTCTTAGAGATCAAACCAAAAAACACGCCCACTTTGGACACAAACAATATTTTGATTGCAGTTAATGGTGCAGACTCCTCTGCTATGGAAGGAAACATGACTTTGATAAAAAACAGTGATTTGATAAGCATTATTCCTGTAATTCACGGCGGTTCAAACAAAAAAATTGTGATTAATACCGGAAAAAAATTAATTCAGGTAGTGGAAATAAAAGGAACTAGAAAAATTAATGTTTCTTTTCTTGATGATCTCAGGAAAGAATTTCCTACAATTAAATTACAAGCAATTTCAATTAATTTTATTTTAAATTTATATCATTTAAAAAAAATCCTTTTTATCTCCATAAAATCAGAAAAAGAGGATATTTTACTCTCAAATAAACTTGAAACTGATATTTTGATGCGTTTTGCAGCCACAAGACAAATTGCAGAAGCAATTACTTTGGCTGGAATTCATCAAAAAAATAATTTTATTTTGATTGCAATAGGCAACAAAACGGTACTGGATATTCTCTATCGAAAATTAACTCCTTTAGTTGTAGAAATTTTTTCAAAAGATAATTCATCATTTTTGAAAAAACATTTTAAAATAACAAAAAGACAACTCGATTCTATTTCCTCAAAAACCCCTTTAGAAGATCTTTTGATTGAAAAAGCAGCAATTCTAATCTGACATACTTCTTTTAGTTTTTTCTACGCTTAAAATATCAGATTTTTTAAGAATAGAAATACCAGTTTTTGTTCCTAAAATCTCTATTTGGACAATTTTGTCTGGATTTTCTAATGACACTTTATTTTTGATTTTTGTGGCGATTTTTGTGATCAATTCTTGACTTGAAATACTAGAATTTCTTTTTTCAATTGATATTCTATATGATTCTCCTTTTGAAATGCATCCAATTAATTCTGAGATTGTTTCTTCAATTTCATCAATTTTTGTTTCTGAGAGTTTTTGTATGGGGATTAATCGAAGACAATATCTAATACTCCAAGGTTCATCTATTATCAACTCTCTAATTCTTTTTACCACCTCGATGGGATCTAACTTTGTTTTTACCGTTAGGATCCCTGACATACTAGTAATCGTTATTTTGGGTTCAGAGTCCCCAAATTCTCCTAAAATTCTAGTTATCTCCTCTTTCGTTTCAGGTTCCAGATGTCTGGCGCAGGTAATTATTAAATTCAAAAAAATGCTATGATCTCCTCTTTTTTCAACCTCCCTATCCTATGAATAATTGGCTTTCCTTGATCCATTTCCAAAATTGTTGACTCACCTTTAATTTCAATATCTCCTCCATCTAAGAAAATATCATATTCTCTTATTTTTTGATAACAATCTTGCGATTTGGTAAAGGAATTTTCTCCAGAAATGTTTGCGCTTGTCCCAATTAAAAATTTAGAATTTTTCAAAAGATTCAGTAAACATGGATTGTTAGGAACTCGTATGGCTATCTTTTCTTTTAGATTTAGAGATTCCTTTAATCTTTCATCTCTTAATTTTAAGATTAAAGTTAAAGGACCGGGCCAAAATTTATCAGCGATTTTTTTCGAATCTTTATCAAATTCGACAATTTCCGAGGCAACATCAAAGGAATATGCCAAAATAGGAAAAGGTTTTGTCTTTGGCCTACTTTTGATTTGATAAATTCTATCCACCGATTTTTTGTTATAAGGGTCACATCCAATGCCATAAACTGTGTCTGTTGGAAAGACAACAATTCCGCCATCCTTAACAACTTTAGCTGCTTTTTCAATTCCTTCTTTATCGCACTTTACTTTCATTCAATTATTCTAATTTTTTTCTTTAATTATTCATTTTCTTTCGAAAAAGTTTTTAATCATGAGAAGGTGTTATTTTAAAATGCTTAGTGGATCATCAGAATATGAAGATACAGAATTTGAAGATGATTTCGACGATAATTTAGATGAATTTGAAGAAATAGAAGATTAGATGGCCAACCCAAAATTAGTCGCAAAGCCACTAAACGTATTGTAGGCTTGTAAAAATTCTCTTCCTGTTTGACTTATTTTGTATTTGTTTGAACGCCGTGAATCTACTTTTTCTAGTAGCCCTTGAGAAACCAGAGTTTTTAGTATTAATGAAATTCTTGAATGGGAAATGTTAGCTTTTCTTATTAGATAAGTTACAGTGGCACCATCTTCATCTTGGAGATCATCTCGAGTAGTTGATAGTATGTCTCCAATAATTTTTAAATGTGTACGGTATTCTGCCATTTTTACGCCATTTATTATTTTTATAATTTCTATGATAGTGGCATGCTATTTTGCAATATACTAAAAAGATAAAAGAATTTGACAAACATGAAATTTTTAAAAAATCGAGCCTAATCTTTCATGCTAATCAAAACTTTCATCAAATTTAATCTTGGTAAGTGGTACCCTGCTTACTGGAATGAATAAGGCAATCAAACCAGCAATTTTGATAATCATTGAAACAAAATACAATATTGATTCAGGGAATACAAATGAATACCACCCCAAAAATTCACCTAGAGCTAAAAGTGACAATCCAATTGCCACTGAGATAGCACCTTTGTTTCTGTTTTCAAAATAAGATAAGATTGTTTCAATCGCAGCATAAGCAAGCAAAATAAAGGATACAGATCTAAAAATATGTTCTATCTGTACTGAGGATACCAAGAATAACGGAAAAATTCCTACAGATCTAAAGTAACTAGATTTTGGAAATACTGATTTGATACCATGAGAAAAAGCAATGAAAAAGTATCCTACAGTTTGAATTGCAATACCTAGAGTTTGTACCCATCTTTCTATATGGCCAGATTTTATTACAAAATCTTCTACCATGTAACCAGTCCATATTACAAAAAATCCAATGCTAATAGAGAAAAATGCAATTGCCAACCTAAACAATGTTGGACTTCCTGTGTTTCTAAAACCAATAATCGACACGGTTCCTATTACTAACCCTACCAGAAATCCCACAAGATTTAGTATATTTTCTAATAAAAATTCCAATTATGTTTAGAGATTCATTAAACTAATTATTTTAATCTGATGGATACTTGTTCTATTTTTTAATCCCACTCGTCTAATGATCCAGCAGTTTGGCCCTCAGTACTAACAGCATAATCACCAAGAATGTCTGAGTAGGTCTGCTCATTATGTGCAATAAATTTTATATATTCTCCATAGCTCATATCAAAATCACAATTTTCACATTTTACAAAAGAAAAGTCCATTGATAACTCTGCATTTTTTTTACATTTTGGGCATTTTATCTTCACACGTAAATATGCATTTGTTAATTATTATTACTTTACATTCAAAAATTTATTTTTTGGTACGAGAATTTGTTGTTCTTTATCACGTTTATACGTAAAATCGATTATTAAAAATTATGGCTGAATTTATTTCCTCAGGAAATAAAAGAACATTTGAGGATTTTAAAAAACAAATTCCTCAACCTGTGGTACCTCTATTCATCTTAATTAGAGATTATTGCCTGTCTATAGGGGAAAAGGTAGTCGAAGATGTACGAATGCACAGAATAGTTTTTGGAAAATCGTTGAGCTTTAGATGGTTTGCAGATCTAGAACCTTCCTCTGAAGGTATATTTGTCAAAGTTCAAAAAAATCGGAAAGAACAGCCTGTAATTATTTTCATAAAATTAAACCAAAATATTGAAGATCTTAAATTGATTTTAAAAGAAGCCTACACGATAATCCATTGAACTCTAACTTTATTCCAAATTTGATAAGAGGTTAATTTTATAGATGGTTAATTTCACTCGAAAAAAGATAAAAAGAGTTCCTACTTACTTCATTACATGAGTCAAACATGTACCAAATGCAAAAATCAAATTCCTGATACTGAAGAATTAGACCCTATAGCAAGTAAATATCCAATGTGTAACAAATGTTGGAGTGAATGGAAGGAAAACAGGATCATGGTAATGAATGAAATGAGATTGGATATGTCAATGGCAGATCATAGAAAACTCTTAAAAAAACACGAAAAAATTTTTGCGGGCGTCCTTACTCCTGAAGGTGATATTGTTGATTATACAAATGAAGATAATAGAAAACCAGATGAAAATCCAAATGCTTAAAATTTCAAATGTTTTTGGGCATTATCTGGAATAATTACTAACAATTTTCTTTTCTTTTCAACATCAAAACTATTGATAATTTTCTTAACAGATTGGGAAATAATCTCTTGCTTTTCTTTATCTAGCGATAAGAAAATTTCCAAAATTCCATCTAAATAAAAAGCAATTAGTTTCTGCGGATTTTCACAAATTTCATTCAGATATGCTAAAAACAATCCCACTCTTTGATCTTCAGGTAAAGTGGTTAGAATCTCTAACCACGTCTTGAACAGTTTTGAAAAATTTAGAAAGGGAATTGCTGGGGCAGCTTCTAAAGCATTATTGATTAATTCTTTTTTATCTGGTTCCGTCATTTCAAAAAATTCCAACATTCTTTTCTTCAAAATCGGGGTTCTAAGAAAATCAGGAAGATTTGCTAAAATAACTATAATGTTTCCTGCATAATTTGGTTCAGACAACAATTTATTTCAATTTTTAGTTGGATAATAAATCATGGGTAAATACTTTAGATTAAATAAACGGAATTTTAGCTGAAAATGTGACATCTACCGTAGTCGTTGGTGGTTTTTTTGGTGATGAAGGAAAGGGAAAAATAGTATCATATCTTGCAAAAAAAGATAATCCAAAGATTATCGTCCGTGGGGGAGCAGGTCCAAATGCTGGTCATACAATTCAGGATGGAGATAAGGTTTACAAAGTTAGAATGTTACCAAGCGGATTTTTAAATAAAAATGCCAAAGTAATGATCGGGCCAGGAGTTGTAATTAATCCTGCCATTCTATTAAAAGAAATTCAAGATTTTGACGTATCTGGAAGATCATTTGTGGATAGGCATTGTGGCATCATAGAGGAAAAACACCTTACGAGTGATTCAAAAGGGGAATTAAAAGAGAAAATAGGAAGTACAGGCTCAGGCACTGGTCCAGCAAATGCTGATAGGGCAATGCGGGTATTAAAAATGGCCAAAGATGTAGATTCACTTGCCTCATTAATCGTTGATGTACCAGCAGAAGTAAATTCTGCACTTTCTTCAAATGAAAATGTTTTAGTTGAGGGCACCCAAGGAACTTTTCTATCATTATGGCATGGAACTTATCCTTTTGTAACATCAAAAGACGTTACTGCCTCAGGAATTTGTGCCGACATTGGACTTGGACCTAAAAACGTCGATGAGGTGATTGTGGTTTTCAAATCATATGTGACTAGAGTAGGCACAGGACCCTTGGCAAATGAACTATCACTTGAAGACGCAAAGAGAAAAGGTTGGTCTGAATTTGGAACTGTCACCGGTAGACAAAGACGTGCTGCAGATTTTGATTTTGATTTAGCTAAGCGTGCCATTATGCTTAACAGTGCCACGCAAATTTCAATTACAAAGCTGGATGTATTATTTCCAGGCTGTGCAGGGAAAAAATTTTTTGAAGAAATTTCTGATGAGGCAAAATCCTTCATTCACAATATTGAAGATAAATTAGACACGCCTGTTACAATCATTGGAACAGGTCCAGCTATCAATGATGTAATTGATAGAAGATAGGCTGAAAAAATTTGGGTAAGTTTAATTTAGTATTACACAAAAAACTATTATGGATAGATTACCTCGTTACATTCAAGTTTCCTCTACTTTAGAATTTTCCAGATTAGTTTGCGCCTTGGAACGTGCTCCTCGTATTTCATTTCTTCATGAGCATGAAGGAAAAAAAATTTTATCAGTACAAATGGACATTCTAAAAGAAAAACCAATTGTGTATTATACCCCACTTGAAAATAAGGGTCATTATCTTTGCTATGATCTTAAAGGTGGAAAAGAGCAAACAGAAATTGTAAACTCTACTTCAGACGCTAGTAGACTTTACTCTCCGATTGTTCGTATAAAATCACTTCCAGACACTCTGAAACCTGGAAATGGAACAGCTGATCGATACCAGCCAATAGAACTTGAGGATTTGGCAAGTCTTGCAAAACTAACCTATGGTTTTGAAGAAAACCCTTTCCCCTTATTTTTATTTCCTCATAATGATATATGGCTGATTGGCGTATTCATGAATTTTACCGAAGAGGGGGAATCATATTTTTGTCATGTGGTCCTTGATAATGATCCTCAAAAACCATTTTTAAAATTTACAAATAATAATTCTGAACCATCCTTTGTGAAAATCCCATCTGAACATGGTTATTCTTATATGAAAATTATAAAGCTAAAAGACACTCATCCTCTAGTAAATTATGACCACCTTCAAAACTAGAATTTCAAAAATCTCAAAAATTAATGGCAATGTAATTCTTGCAAATGACTATGACAATTCTATAAAAAATTTAGAATCAAGAACAATTCAGAATATTGAAAAACTTCATCCCTATCTATGTGCAATTAAACTCAATTTCCATCTATTATTGCCACTTGGATCAAAACAAATATCTAAAATTAACAAAACAGCTCATTGTTATGGGTTACAGACAATTGCTGATATAAAACTAAATGATATCGAAAACACCAATAGAGTAACAACAGAAAATTTATGGAATTTAGGATTTGATGCTGTAATTGCAAATCCGATAATGGGACTTGATAGCCTAAAAAAACTGGTTAAAATCTCTCACAAAAAGGAAAAAGGAGTCATAACCCTGTGTCACATGAGTGCCCCCGAGGCTAAATTATCCTATAACATGGAAATTACAGTGGGCAAGAAACAACAACTTTACCAATTATTTCTGAATTGGGCCCTAAAGTCCAAAGTAGATGGTATCATAGTGGGGGCAACTTTTCCTAAAATTATTTCCTATTGCCATAATCAAGCAGGAAAAAAATTGAGCATATATTCTCCAGGTGTGGGAACTCAAGGAGGTAATGTAAGTGAAGTAATTTCTGCTGGAACTAATTATTTAATTGTGGGTCGAACCATTCTAAATGCTAAAAATCCCACTGACATTGCAAAAGATTTACAATTACAAAGTCTTGGAAAGTAGAGTGTATGATTTTGATAAGACAGTTTTGGCATTATCAAAAGTTATTTTTTCCATGGCGGTAGAATAATCCATCCAAGTATAATTTAGATGTTCATGAGAAATTTTAATATCTTTTGTTTTTGTTTCTCCTAGAAAAAAAATTACTTTTTTTTGAACAAGCTCCCCCTCAAATTGAAAATTATATTGAATCCACTCTTCAAAATTATCTAAAAATTTTATATCAGTGATTCCTGTCTCTTCTTTAGTTTCTCTTATTGCAGTTTGATGTGGTGATTCACCATTCTCTATTTTTCCTTTAACAAAATCCCAATGACCTGACGGATAATGAAGTAACAAAAACAATATTTTTTTATTTTCTTTTCTAAACAATACTAAACCAGATGATGTTTCTTCTATCATTTTCCCAACCTCCTTTTTCGTTCTTGGAAGGTCCTTATTGCTCTCATCAAATCAATTTTTCTAAATTCGGGCCAAAAAATATCCATAAAAATTAATTCACTATAAGCACTTTGCCACATTAGAAAACCACTTAATCTTTTTTCACCTGAGGTTCTTAAAATCATGTCTGGTGATGATTGAGGTAGATGTGAGGTATACAGGTTTGATTCTATCTCTTTTTTGTCAATGTCACTAACTTTAAGAGATCCGTCCTTGATTTTTTGTCCTATTTTTTTTACCGCATCAACTAGCTCGAGTTGGCCTCCATAAGCTAAGGCAATATTAAGAAAACGATTATCATATCCTTTCGTCGCATCATCTAATTTTTGAAGAATCTCTTTGATAGATTCTGGCAACAGGTCAATTCTGCCAATGCCCATAACTCTCATTTTATTTTTGTGAATTCTAGGATCATTGTATAATTTTTCTAGTCTAATGCGAATTAATTCATATAGATAATCCAATTCCTCACCTTTTCGATCAAGATTCTCAACTGAAAGCGCGTACAAGGTAATTATTTTAATATCAAGTTGCTCACACCAATCTAGTAAATTTTCAACTGCATCAGCCCCTTTCCAATGACCTCCCTCTGGAATAGCGAGATGTATTTTAGCCCACCTTCGATTGCCATCCAAAATTAGAGCAACATGATTTGGAATATCACCATGTCTTATGTCATTTTCAAGTTTTTTTGAATAAATTTTGTATACTCCAGATATGTGAAAAACTGTATCTATTATCTTGTTAATCTAAATCACCTTTCGATTGTTATTATATTGGCGAAAATATCAATGTTTTTTAGAAAAATTGACTCTGTATAGGAAATTTTTAAAATTTAATCAGAAATCATTTCTTGGTTCTTATGCTTTCGGTACTTTTTGAACAAAATGGTGGCTGAAATTAAGGTAACTGCAAGTCCTCCTAACAATGGAGGAATTAAAGTGAAGGAACTTTCGTCATTTATCATAATATTTGTAAATTGAAACACTGTTGGGTACAAGGAAGCCAAAACTACTATCCTTAAAATATCACTAATCTGTCGAGGAATACCGCCTATCCAATTACTAAGTAAGATCCCCGCAAATATCGCACCCATTCCAATCCATAAAATCGGTAATGCTCCAGAAATAAATTGCCCAATTATCACCTCGTTTGAAAAAATTAAAAGTATTTCTGTTTCTGATTTTAATAATTCCTCATCTATTGCATTCACTCCAGCTGGTACTGATGATAACATTAACAAGATACCTGTGACCATTGTAAAAATTCGAATAAATCCCATTGGTGTAGGTTTTGCCCAATTAGACCAAGCCCTATCAATATCAAAAGCTCTTATTAAAAATGCACCACCCAGAATACTAACCAATATTGCAGTAATTTCAGCGGTATATCCCACAACAGTCGCAACTCCACCAATTAACAAAAGTATTCCTGGGACTCCCAAAAAAAATTTAGAATATTTTGCATCATATGCAATCATTTTTAGATATTTCCCAAAAACTGCATAAGAATATTCCACACTTCTACTAACTTTCATAACTACTCGTTGAACAGAAATAACAGGAAGAATATTCTGAATTACTGGAACAACACTTTCGTCATCTTCGCCATCTGAAACAATAACTGCGCCATTTGCAGAAAATTTTTCTAAGGCTTTCTTAGTTTCCTTAAGTATTTTCTCATCTGCTTGTACGCCTTTACTTTTAACTCCTGCAACAGTAATTACTTCGGCTTGGTAGCCTTTACTGATCAGGTCTTCATATGTTTTAATTGCAGCAAAAATTGAATTTGAATCAGCATCTTCTGGGTCCTCTAATGCTAATCTTAGTGCTGCATCAATACATGCATCTCGTCCAATTACAGGAGTTATTATTCCTGCTTTTTCTCCAACATCATTATCTCTATCGATACAAATTACAAGCAATTTATTGGATGTAGCTGCACTAACGTCATTCTCTACTTTGCTCGACTTTTGAGACATTCTTTATATGATTACAAAATAGCTTTTTAACGATTCCCAACAACTCAAAATATTATAATTCGGTCTTGAGGCTATTTTGGTCTAAAATTATCTGATATTTCTATTAAAATCTCTGATTCGTACTTGAAGGACTGGATTTTTGTAAACGTTTCTTCTAATTGATCTGTTTTTCCATGTTTAACTAAATTCGCATAAACTTTGGTTTCAGTCACAAAAGAATTGAAATTTTTCAAGGCCTCCATATAGCTAATGTAGCTGTCTTGCCATTCATTTGGTGGTTTTGACTTTACAAATTCACTTATCTGGGTAGTAACTTGTGATGATGTAACATCAGCGATTTGGATGTATTCATCAGGTGAAATGTTTTCATCTTTTAGATTTTGAAACTCTGTGGAGATTGTTTGATCTAGAAGGGAATGAATTTCTTTTACTCCATCAAGATAATTCTCATGGTCTGAAATTACAAACGATATTTGAGTTTCTTGAGGAATTATCCAAAATAGAAAACTACCTGCGGTAATTGCTGCCAAAATTAAGATTGTAACTGTAATTCCTTTTTTTGATGCCATTTTGAGGATTGTACGATTAGGGTGTTTATAATTGGTAATTTAACCAAATATTGTATTTGGTATTAAAAAACATTAAAAAAATTAAAAGTTAAAGGATTCTTATCACAAATAATAAAAATTTTTCAATTTTTATTGAATTTTTTTACAATATCTCTCTTCTAAACCATTGAAAAATTTACGCCTATCCAGTCGGTAGTTAAATAATTTTCACAGCCTCTCCCTAAATAGAACAAAGTTGGACATTTTTTAGAATGGTAACAGCATATTGTGTAAAATGCAGAGCAAAAAGGGACATAAAAGATCCTGAAGCAACTACGCTAAAGAACGGACGACCTGCTGTAAAAGGCACTTGTCCAGAATGTGGAACTAAGGTTTTCCGAATAGGAAAAATGGAATAATTTTAAGATTCCACATGGTTCTTCTTTTTCAAAAACCCATATAGGGTTAAACCTGCATTTATAACGAATGACAAAATCTGACTATGAATTTCTCCTTAAAAGAATTCAAGATAAAATCGGTGATACTAAAAAAGAAACCAAAGCTAGATTTGAATTACCAATTGTTGATGTGATGTGGGAAGGGCAAAAAACTTACCTTCGAAATTTCTCAGAATTTCCTAAGGTACTTCGTAGAGATCCTGATAAAGTCTTACAATATCTTTCAAAAGAATTCGCAGTTCCAGCCGAACGTTTAGGAGATAAAGCAATGTTTGTAGGCAGGAGGGCACCTGATGATTTTACACGTCTTTTTCAAATCTATGTCAAAGACTATCTTGAATGTCCCACTTGTAAAAGCCCAGATACAAGAATCCTTAAAGAAAATCGAATTTCATTTTTAATTTGTGAAGCTTGTGGTGCCAAATCAACTTTAAAAGGCAAATATGCATAATGCAATTTTCAGTTAAAATTATAGATTTCCAAAGCAAACCAATGCTAAATATTTGCGACATTGATCTTTTAGGAAAAAAAATTACTGAAGATCATTTAAACATGAATATTAGTAAAAGCTATTATGGAGAAAAAATAGTTGAACATAAAGAAGCTCAAAGTCTACTAAAAAATGCTAAAATTATCAATATGGTTGGAAAAGACACAATTTCACTTTCATTAGAATTGGGAGTTGGTTCTGAAAATGGTATTAAAACAATTGGCGGAGTTCCGTTTCTAATTGTTTATCAAATGTAATATTATAGATTATTAGATTTAGAATAATGTTTTAATTTAATTTTACTAATCTTAAATTCAAACAAAAGAAATCCCTTTTATCTAGTAAAAATAAAACAACTTGTTGCAAGGCGATATTAGCAGAAAATTAGAATCAAAACTCGATGAAAAACTTTTTTCTCAAACCAGAAAAAAACAGCTTAAAGATGGTTTTAAGAAAGGTAAAGTAATCAATGAAGTTTTGGATAAACGTACTGTTATGACACTTTACAAACTTATCACTGATCATATTATTGCATACGTTAACGGTTCAGTAAGTGCGGGAAAAGAATCCGTTGTTTTTTGGGCAGTTGATGAAAATAATTTAGATGTTGCCTTGAAAATTTATTTGGTGAGTACATCAAATTTTAAAAAAAGAGAACAGTACATAGTGGGAGATCCTAGGTTTTCAAAATTAAAAAAAGGAACTAAAAATCTGGTTTATCTGTGGGCAAAAAAAGAATTTAGAAATCTTTCACAATGTCATAATTGTGGAATACACGTACCTGAACCTATTCATGTTACAAATAATGTACTTGTCATGGAATTTGTGGGTGAAAACGGCTCTCCAGCTAAGGTTTTACTGAATTCAGATATTGATGAAAAGGACTACCATCAATCAATCTCAATAATTAAAAAACTGTACCAGGAGGCAAGACTAGTTCATGCTGATTATTCAGAGTATAATATTTTCAAAACAGACGACGGATTAGTTCTATTTGATCTTGGTTCGGCAGTTGATCTTAGACATCCAAATGCTCAAGAATTTCTTAAAAGAGATATTAATAACATAACTCGATTCTTTTCTAAACGAGGAATCGCAGTTAATGATCCAGCAAAAGTGTTAAAGGAAATAATATAATGAGCTTTGAAAAATTAATTCGAATACCTAATGATCGAATAGCTGTATTAATTGGAAAATCGGGCAGTGTTAAATCTAAAATTGAACAAATTTGTTATGTAACCTTAGATATTGATGGTAGTTCTGGCGAAGTTTGGATTAGATCAAATGATGATGTTGAAAAAATTGAACCGTTCAAAGCGATGGAAATTGTAATCGCAATTAGTAGGGGGTTTTCTCCAGAAAATGCAATGACTTTGGTTAAGGGAGAAAATACTTTACATGTTATTGATTTAAGAGAATTTACTGGAAAATCTAGTTCAAATATTGAAAGAATTAAAGGGAGAATTATTGGAGAAGGTGGCAAGGCAAGACGAAATATGGAAAACCTAAGTGGAACTCTAATTTCAGTTTATGGAAAAACTGTTTCAATAATTGGAGACCCAACCCAACTTCGATCAGCCGTAGATGCAATTTCTTCTATATCCAGCGGAAGTATGCACGGAGCAGTTTACAACAAGTTAGAAGCAGCAAATAGACGAGGAAAACAAGAAAGGATGAAACTATGGGAAGATCAGAATGTCTTCGATTAAGGAACAATTTAACCAAATCTCCCCAAGTGAGTTCTTCTATAGGAATAGAGATCTTGCTGGTTTTAGTAATCCTTCAAGGTCATTATATACAGCAGTAAGGGAATTTGTAGAAAATGGCCTGGATGCATGTGATCAAAGAGGTATTCTTCCTGACATTCGCTTAACAATAAAAGCAGTTGATCCTGACAAGCCTGACCCAAAACCATACATTTTAACTGTAAAGGACAACGGGCCCGGAATCGAATCAAAACATATTCCATTGGCATTTGGAGTAGTACTCTATGGGTCAAAATTCGGATTAAAACAAGCAAGAGGAATGTTTGGTTTAGGCGCAACTATGGCAATTCTTTATGGACAAATTACAATAAACAAACCTGTAACCATCAAAAGTTCAACCGATGGAAAAATATCAGACGAATTCGAGTTATTGCTGGATATTCAAAAGAATAAACCTGTTATTTTAAAACACAAAACAAAAGAAGTTTCAAAAAAAGGTCTTTCCATTAGCATTTTTCTAGAAGGTGATTATTCAAAAGCCGGATCCAAAATAAGAGATTATGTTTATCAAACATCTCTTATTACTCCATATGCTTCTATTACTTTTGAGGATCCTAAAGGGGAAAAATATCACTACCCTCGAATGATCAATACAATGCCAAAACCTCCAACCATCATTCGACCTCATCCGTATGGAGTTGACGTTGAAACCATTAGAAGAATGATCGTTGAATCCCAATTTGCAATTCCAACAATTGATGACGCTATGATTGAAAAAGTTAGAAAAGATTTGGGCCTTTCAAAAAAGAATTTTAGTTTTACAGCAATAATGGATAAAGCAAGGAAACGTTGGAAAACTCTTTCTAGACAAGTAAGAGTTGCAATTGCTTTAATGTCATTTCTTAAAATGGATTTTGAGAAACTAAATAAAATAAGGATTGAGGATGTAGATGTTCCAAATAAAAAATTAGTATATTGGGACTTTGGAGATTCTACATCAAAATCAGTAGATATGGATCCTGAAAGCCAATACTACAAACAATTAGCAAACACCGTTCAAGGAGAAACTTTGATTGCCTTTTTGACAAAAAAATTCCAAAGAGTAGGTCCTACAACTGCGGTAAAATTTGCAAAATTTGCCGGATTTAAGCCTGAAAAACGTATTGGAACAATGACCAATGCAGAACTTGCCAAACTAAGCGATTCTTTACAAAAATTTGGTGACTTCATGTCTCCTGACTCTAGCTGTCTTGCACCCTTGGGAGACATACCACTAGAGAAAGGAATGAGGACATTTTTCAACCCCGATTTCATAACTGTTATCCAACGTAATGCATCTGCGTATTCAGGATTTCCATTTATTGTAGAAATGGGAATAGCCTATGGTGGTGATATTACAACACGTGGAATCAAAGTGTATCGATTTGCTAATCGCATTCCATTACTTTATGATGAAGGAAGTGATGTAGTCTTAAAGGTTGTAAATGATATTGATTGGAGTCGCTATAAAGCAAAGGGGGATCCTCCCTTAGTTATTGTATCACATGTTTGTTCTACTAGAATCCCATACAAAACTGCAGGAAAGGAAAATGTTGCAGATAGACCCGAAATTGAACGAGAATTAAAATTATCCATCCAATTCATTGCTAGAAAATTATCTGTCTTTATGAATAAAAGAGGTCAGGCAGAAGCTGCAAAAAAGAGAGCAAACCTTTATGCAAAATATGTTCCTTTAATCGCCCAATTCTGTACAGAACTTGCGGGAAAGAAAAAAGAACCAAATTTTCAAAAAATATTACAAGAGGAGAAACCCATAGAAAATGAGTAAAAAATCTGAAAGCAAGACAAAGGCATTAAGTAAAAAGGCTCAAGAAAAACAAAAAGACATTCTTGAGATGCTTAAAAGTCATGGAGCAAAAATCTATGATGATTTAGATAACGGACAATTTCCAAAATTTTCCATTCCAAGTAGATCAGTCAGTAACATCGTTTATGATAAAAAAATACGTCAATACATTTTAGGAAACGCTACAGCTCTTAGAAGTTCAAAAAATACCTCTCAATTAAGATCTTTTACACAATTGACGTGGCTTGCATTTTTTGCAAATAGATTAACGATTGAAAAAAAATCATCAACCTTAAGAGATATTTATTATTCTTCTCAAGCTTTTGAAATTGATTTTGAGGATCAGGGTGAATCAGATAGTATTATAGTAGATTTAGAGGCAGTAACCTTAAGAGCACGAGAAGACTTTCATATCTTTCCTGAAGAACGCAGTTCTATTTTTGGTGACTTGAACATTGAATACACCATTCCAGGTTATGAGGGAAAAACAATGAACTTGTCTAACCATCCTGATGGATATGCGATAGGTCCTAGTTTGACTACTGCAGAATTAGTTGATACAAGTGCTGAAATTGTTATTGCTATTGAAAAAGGTGGATTGTTCACAAGATTTGTGGAAGAACAAATTGATAAAAAATTCAAGGCAATTATTATTAATACTGGCGGACAAGCTCCACGTTCTACAAGAACTCTTTTGAAAAGATTACATGATGAAATGAAACTGCCTGTTGTTATTTTAACAGATGGTGACGTGTATGGAGAACACATCGCCATGGTAATAAAATCAGGTTCTGCAAACGCTGCACATCTTAGAGAATTAACTGTTCCAGATGCCAAATGGGTGGGTGTGTGGGCTACAGATATTGAAAAATATAAACTCCCTACTATCCCTATGACTGAATCTGATATTAAGCGATGCCGTGATTTACAAAAAGATCCTAGGTATCAAGATGGAATATGGAAAAAAGAGTTGGACGTATTTTTACGAATTAAAAGAAAAGCTGAACTAGAGGCATTCTCGAAGTACGGATTGACAAATATTACTGAAAAATATCTGCCACAAAAATTAGAATTGGCAAAAAGTCTCTAACCTTTTTTGATTCTCAAAGTCAAAACACCATTTCTATATTTGAAATCAAAGATCTGCATTTCATTGGATCCTTCAATTGGAATTTCTTTTGAAAAATTTGCTGTGCCACGTACATACAAAACTCCATCAATTAGTCTTACCATTATTTTATTTTCAGGCCCCGGAACCTCTGCTACAAATACAAAATCCCCATCACCTTTGATGAGATCATAAACCCAATTTTTTGGTTCTGCTTCTCTTGCTGAAAATGCTGGTTTTTGGTCTTTCGTCATTTTCTTTAATACTCTTACCCAATAAAACATGGTAAGTGCAGCTACTCCAACCAAAATGAAACTTACAAGACCACCACCTGATCTTTGGGTCATTACATAAATTATTCCAAGAAATAAAACAATCATTACAGGAATTACAAAATTTAATGATTGTTCATTTGAATATGCTCCCTTATAACTTGCCAAACAGCGAGATTCAGTATTTACCAAATATAAAGTATCTTTGGTTTTTATTATCAAACACTATGATTGATTTGTTGTCTGAGGGAACACAAGCAAATAAACTAACCAGAAAAGAAATTATTTTAAAGGGCACAATTATTGCAATTTTTGTATTCATTCCATCCCTTTCTACGTTCTTTTTGTTTTGGTGGATTTTGGATGATCTCCTTCAAGCAACAGTCATTGGTGGAATCGTTCATTTTATCGCCATGGGATTTTCTTTAAAAATATCAAGGAAATTCTTAACTAAAAAACGAATTTCATAATTACACTTTATTTATTCGAGATTCTCTTCAAAACCCATGGACACCTCTCAAATTGAAGAGAAACTAGTTTCTGAAATTAAATTAAATTCTTTACAAGCTAAAACATTTCTCTTGATTACATGTTATGGGAAAATGAACAAATCACAAATTGCAGAAAAACTAAACATTTCAAAAGATCTTGCCTTGAAAACCTCCAAAGAGCTTATGGCACTAGGCGCATTTATCGATATTTCTGAAACAGAATTTGAGGCCATGCATCCAAGATTTACCGCCGTCAATATGTATAGAAGATTATGTGAAAAAGAGAATATTGAATTTAAGCAAAATAAAATAGTTGATAGCATTGGTGTAGTACTTGAAAAACCCTATGATGATGCAAGAACTAAATAATGCTAGCCATTCGTTTACAACATTGAGTATAGATACAGAGTCTTGTAAGCATCAACCAGTATACTTTGGAGTGGTTAACATTAACCTTGACGAGAAAACTATAGGTTCAGTTGATGTTTGGAGGTGTGTTAAATGCAAAAAGAAATTTTGTGAGGAAAAACAACTAGGAATTGAAGAAATTGCTGAAACAGTTGGCATGCCAAAAATAGACCCTGATGAAAAATGGGCAGTATCAATATGTAAGCTTCAACAGAGTAGATACAAGTGGAAATTAGTGAAGTTAAAAGAAAATGATGAAATCATACATGAATGTCTCGATGAGAATGTCATCAAATTAAAAGTCAAGGATTTCAAGGTTGAGGATGATAATCACTGGAGCTTTTTGGTAAATGATCACGTCAACAAGGCAGTGAAAATTTAATTTTTATCATGAACCTTAAAGTTAATATAAATAATCTTCGTGGAAGCCAAATGGCAGCAAAGATAACAGGAAATTTTACAATTGATGATCATTCTTTTAGATTTACTGCCATTGCTTTTGGTAGAATTGGAGGACAAAACATAGGAGCAAAAATATCAAAAACTACTGAAAAAAAATTAGAATTACTTGGATACAATGTTAATGATGTAATAATACAACTGCAGAAAAATCTTCTCCATGGTGATCTATCCCTTCCAGAAGGGTTGAAAAGAGAATCTTTTGTTGATGACTAAAATTCAGCCTCTTCTAGAGCTTTGGAGCAATCACATTCCCTTGTAGTGGGAATTTTTTCAATTAAATTCATCAAAATTCTTTTTGTTCTTTTAACATTTTTTGCAAGGGTTTCTAATACTTCCTTTGCAGTAACGGATTTTTCTGCCCATACATCATAATCAGTTACCGTAGATATTGATGCATAACACATTTGAGCCTCTCTTGCCAGCTGACATTCAGGAACCAAAGTCATTCCAATAATATCCGCATTTGTGGTTCTATAGAATTTTGATTCTGCTTTTGTCGAAAACCTTGGACCCTCAATGCATACATAAGTACAATCCTTGTGGACTCTGTCACCTTGTTCCTCTACTACTTTTTTAATTGATTCCTGTAATTCTGGACAAAATGGATCTGCAACTGAGATATGAATAACTCTTCCCTCTTCAGAAAAGGAACCTATTCTTGATTTGGTGAAATCCAAAAATTGTGTTGGTAAAGCAAAATGACCAGGCTCAATCTCTTCTTTTAAACTTCCAACAGCTGACGGTGCAATAATTCTTGAAATTCCTAATTCCTTGAAAGCCCAAATATTTGCCCTATAGTTTATCATGTGTGGAGCAATTGTGTGTTTCTTTCCATGTCGTGGTAAAAAGCCAATCTTTCTTCCTTTAAAAATTCCTACTGTTATTGAATCTGATGGCTTTCCATAAGGCGTGTCAATTGTAATTTCTCGGGGATTTTCAAGCACTCCTGAATCATAGATTCCTGTTCCACCAAAAATTCCAATCTCCACATCTTTTTCCATTAGTATTTCACCAATGACTTACACTTGTATTGGCTTATCCCTTTCATTCCCCCTAACTCTGTTAATTCAATAATAAATGCAAAACCGGTGATCTTCCCACCTATCTTCTCAATTAATTTTGCAGATGCTTTTGCAGTTCCGCCTGTGGCAAGTAAATCATCGCAAATAATAATTCTTTGACCCTTGCTGATTATACTTTTTTGAATTTCAATTGTATCTTTACCATATTCAACTTTGTATGATAATTTGCTTGTTTTCCCAGGTAATTTTCCCGCCTTTCTTATCATAACCATTCCTTTATTGTATCTAGCAGCAAGAATACCTGCTAGTAAAAAACCCCTTGATTCAATTCCTGCAAACAAATCAATATCCTTAGGATGGAAAAATTTTGAAAATTCATCGGCAATATATGATAATGAAGAAGGATCCTTCAAAATGGGACTAAAATCACGAAACAATATTCCTTTTTTAGGAAAGTTTGGATATTCTGAAATTTTATCTCTTAGATTCATTCTTTAATTCGAAATTAGGTGAAATAAAATTGTTTTACGTTACTTTAATTCAAATATTGTTTCAGCAGTATTATAGGCATCCGTTGCTTTGAATGTATAAGGTCCAGGTTCAATTTCTGGAGGTATGATCCAAGGTATAATTATTTTTCCTTCATCTGATGCCACGAATGATAATTCAATTATTTCTCCTTTTTCTGGGATAATTTCGATATTTACTGTCTGTTTAGCACCCAGTACCCTAATAGTGATAGTTTTTCCTACTCCTGGAATTGATTCACCGTCTTCCACCGTTATCACCATCCCTTCTATTGTGACTGTAGTTACCTCGATTTCTACCACATCAAAATTTGAACCGCTTTTGGCATTAATTTTCCACATTCCTGACTTTGCCTCAGAAGGTATTCTAAAGGAACTTTCGGTAATCTTTCCATTTTTGTCCGAAAAAGTGTCTTTTACTTTTACTTCATTTTCATCAGGATCTATCAACGTTAATGTAAGAAGAATATTCGGTTTTGTTTCACCCAAAATTAAAATTGATTCTCCAGGTTCATAATCTAATTTGGTTGTAACTATACTGATTTCACCTGACCCTGTTTGGAGACCAACGGTGAAAGTTTCGGTACTCTTTGCATTTCCCTTGCTGACTATTGCAGCATAAACTCCTGAAGAGAATCCGTCAAGGTCCAAAGTGTATCTTCCTCTTCCATCAGGTTCCAAGGTTATCGAAATGGTTTCTCCTTTCGGTTTGTCTGAGGGATCAATTATTAACAAACTTATTACTTCTGATGGTTTGCCAATGAGGGTGATTATTGCATCTTCTGTTGATTTGTAATTTAATTTATCAAATTCCAGATTTACTGGAATTGATGGAAGTACACCTAATCCTACATAAATGAATTCTTTGTGTTGACCTTGAGTAGCAATTAAGGTCCAAGTTCCTTCTAAATCCAAACTGGCGGCTGTGCGATACTCAAACTCTACTATTCCTGTACTATCTACTTTGAAAATGTTTGAAATTTTTTCATTGCCCAAAGGATCCTCAAGAATTATCTCTATTGATTGATTAGGTATTGCTGTTCCATTAAATCTCAAAGTCTCACCTGGTAAAAATTTCAAGTGCGTGGGAGCTATTACAATTACTTTAGAGGATTCTACTGTCCATGTACGTAAGATAGTTTCCCTCCCATCTGTAATCTCCACACTGTATCTCCCAAATACTGCGTCAAGAGGTACAATTATTGGTTCAGCCAACTGCCAAATTCCCTTTGCATCAACCTCCGCAGTTCTGGTGTTAATTACTTCATTGTCTGAATTTTTAACGGAAGCCGTTATTGCACTTCCTGGTTGTGCGGTACCAGATATCTCCAAAAAGTCTCCTCTATACATGATCTCTGGTAGCCCTTTAATGGTAAGTTTCACAATTTCTGAGCTAGGTATTTTGGTTCCTTGATTTCCTAAAATAAGACTAATTTTTTTTTCTTCGCCGCTTTTGTCTCTAACAAGAAAATCTACTCTTTCAGATTTTTGATTATCTGGAATTTGAAAAGTAGTTATAAAATGACCCTTCTTATCAGTATCAAAAAATCCTAATTTCTTGGTATCTATAAAAAATTCAAATTGTTGCGACGAACCAAAACTTTCTCCGGTTACTCTAATGGACCCTCCTGCATTTGGTTTATCCGGTATTATTCTAAATAAGGAATTTTCCAGAATTCCCTTACCTGTATTCTTTGATATCGATACATGATCTGCCCAATCATCAGAGATAGATTTTCCGATTTCTATCTGTTCGCCTTTTTTATCTAAAGATTTCCAATTAATTCCAGGTTTTGATTCATTTGTTTTAACGCCAAATTTAACAGATTCTCCTTGCTTAAGTGATTCAGTTGAAGTAAAAATAATCACTCCTACTGTGTTCTTTTCACCAAGCCAACCATTTTCAGTTTTAAAAGACTCAAAATTATAATCACCACCCAACCATATTCTAAATGAGTAGACTTCTTCTTTTCCATCGTTGGTAAATTCTATGATTGTACTTTTCTCAAAAGCGAAACTTTTTACGATTATCTCATCTTCTGCATATACATTAATTGTAATTGATATTACTGATATTGCAAATATCAAAATTAAAGAAAGGAAAATTCCTCTCAAAGAGGAGTTACTCATAGGCACTATCTGCTTCATCACTCAATTAAACCTTAAAGGATATTTTTTCTTTTTGAATTTTTAATTTGAGTACTTATCATAAGAAAACTTCTTTAATCTCTTTTTTTGGGCTTTTGAAATTTGTCTAAATCAACCGTGATAGCAGCATTTTGGTATTGTCTAATTCTTTCAGCAATTAAGCGATAAAGTGACCGGAATTGATCTTTTGTTTTATCTGAAAGAAAATCAGTCTCCTCCAAAGTAATTTTTTCACAAATATACCTTGTAATCTCTTCATTATCAAATTCATTCCAATCATCGTCTTTGTGTTCCTCCCAAACCGCCCTTAAATTTTCCAATACTCCCTTCTTTTTCTTGGAAATCACGTCTTCAGAGGTTAAATTTGAGTATCCTTCATGCCTAAGTTTAATTTCATATGTTTGGTTAACTGCATAAAGATAATCCTCAAGAACAAGATAATCTTCAATGGATTCTATTGTTTTTCCATCTTTTTCAAAAAATATCGTTTGAATTGGAGAAAATTCATTTGATGTTAGTTGAGAAGAAATCTGTCTTGATTCTTCTGTATTATCTAATAAAACGAATGTATTGTATCCATGATTTCTATAGAATATTGCAAGTGGTAATACTGCCATTTTGTTAAAAGCAGATACAATGTTTAGTGGATTCATTGAAATGTTTGGGTCTTGTAAAAACTTGTCAAAAGAATTTAGGTACATGGAATCAGACATTGTTTCTACAATAATAACAGGTCGTGAATTTCTACCAATCTCTCTATCTATAATAGATTCAACTAATCCTCTTGATAATCCATAAAGGATGGGTATGAGGGTATCATCATCAGCATTCCAATAATCATAAAAGATTCGGCTAAGATGTTTTCTTTTATCTAGTTCTACCACTAACAAATTCCCAGGTGTATAATCAAAAATCATGAATGGTGAATGTGTTGCATACAGAACTTGATTAGATCCTGCAAGGTTTTGTAAAAGATCACAAATTCCCTTTTGCTGAGTTGGATGAAGATTTCTTGCAGGCTCGTCTAAAAGTAGTATTGCCTCTTTTAGTTCAGCTCTCTGAGTTTCTGCAGCAAAGTTTACAATAAAAGAAAAAGTCCATTTAAAACCCTCAGCTCTTCTATTTAACAAACCAGTGTTTGTTACCGTTCCATCTCTATGAATATCTGAAATTACAACACTCATGATGTTCCCTGGATTGTATCTTAAATCGACATGAATTGGGTCGCCTTTCCATGTGGGGTTTAGCTTTTTAGTTAATCTAATACTACCAGCATTAAGGAGTTTGATAGTTTTTGATGGACTGTTCTTGACTGCCTCTAATTCATTAATATCTAATTCTGCTAAATAGAAAAGATTTCTAACAGTTTCTGCTTTGTCAAATTCTTCAACAGATTCTACTGATTCTACTTTTTCTCCTTTTTCTTCTAGAAGGTATTCATTCAAATTTATATTTCCATAGATTTTTTTATAATCTGAAAAATATACAAATCTTGGATGCAATTCAGCTGAAATAAAATTCTCTAAAGCGATCTTTTCACTACCACCTGAAAGTAAATTGGAAAATTGGTTTTCACTACTAGAGTAAATTTTGTCCCATTCTTCGATTACTTTTGGGTCTTGTATTGCGACTACGTGAAATTGGTTATTAAACTCGGCCAAACCGGTATCAAAACTTACTTGATTTTTTGGAAATGGACCCTCAAAGAATTTTGTATTAACTTGTATTCGAAGATGATTTGGAATTGTTTCTAGAAAATCTAACATTCGTTTGGAAAAATTATCCCAAGAATTTAACCCACCGTCAGATTTTTCGCTGATTTTTACATTTTCAAATTCATACTGAACTTTAGGCTTTTTATTTGTCCTAAACAATTTAATTTTCTTTATCTCAGGTAAATTTGGAAATTTTTTCTTAATAATACTAGTCTCATTAGAGTTTAAATCAAATTCTCCCTCTACTAATCTAATCTCTTCTTTAAGCTCTTCAGCCATTTCATCACAAAGATCTAACTCTGAGACGCTTTCATCTTTATTTAATAGAGTAAGGGCCTGCAAGATTGTTGTTTTTCCACTTTCATTTTTTCCAACAAATGCTGCCAAATCACCAACAGTTATTTCACTTGAATCATGAATGCAACGAAATGCCCTAACTCTAAATTTTCTAAGTCGCATCTAGCGATACTTAGTTGACTACGATTTAACTCATTCGTCAAATTACTCTCAACTTGAATTTTGCTAAATAGATATAGGGCAATCACCCATGAGAAATCAAAATGGCCAAGAGGTTAACTTATGTTGTGTTTGTCTTACCAGTAGTTTTTTCTGTAATTTTTGGTTCTGTAGTGATGGTAGATATTCTTCAAGATCCTGGCCGTGAACTAAATTTATTGCAAATTGGTTCAATTGGAGAAATCTCACCTAACGAATCAATTAAAATTATTGGATTGAAACAACAATATTCAATTTCAGAACCCGTTCAAATTCAAGTAATAGTTGATGATTTATCGTTTTCATGTGGAGATCTTTATGTTACAATATACACTTCTGGAAAAGAAAACGCAATAACTCAGAGTGGTTATTTCAAACAATGTTTTGATGATAATAATCAATTTCTTCCCAATAAGGAAAGATTTTCGGAAATAGTTGATACTCCTGGTCAGTATGAATTAGTAGTAGATATGCTTGACAAAAACCAAAAGAATAGTATAACTACAAGTGAGAAATTTACTGTTAAATAGGAATGAATTGTATTATGATGAAAATTAATAAAATTATTAAAAATCGGTGACTTTATGGTAAAGAAAAAAGATACTCCAATTGAACAAGCTGCAAAAATCAAAGCAGAATTAGATATTCTAAAGGAAAAAGCAAAAATTCTAAATGCTAAACCATCCAAACCAAAAAAGACTACAAAGAAAGCAGAAGAAAAACCATCCAAACCAAAAAAGCCTACAAAGAAAGAACTAGAAGAAATTAAAAAACAAGAAGAAAAAACATTAGAGGAAGAATTAGAAGAACAATTAACAGATAACGAAATTGAGAATTTTCAAATTGAAAAAGTGGACATGGATAGATTGACCGCACGAGTTTGTGATATTTTAGCTGAAAAAGAATCAGATGGAATGTTCCAAAGTGACCTCTGGAAAAAACTTAAACTTAGTAGTAGAGATGGTTCACGTCTTGCATTAAAACTAGAAAGAATGGGAACAATATATCGTGAAAAAATTCTTGAAAAAGAACGTTGGACTTACAAACTAATTTTAAAGAAAACTCCGATTAGCACTCAATCAATTGTTAATGCACCATGTCTTGTTTGTCCCGTAGAACAGAAATGTTCACTTGAAGGAGAGATCAGTCCTAGGTCATGTCAATTAATTGAGGATTGGGTAATTGCTGAAATGAAAAAACCTTTGAAAATCAAATGAGATTACGAGACGCAAGACGAGACTATTATAGAAATCTAGCTCACGAGCAAGGATTTCGTAGCAGATCTGCATACAAACTCAAAGAACTAAATCAATCCTATCGTCTTATTGGACCTGGTTTTTATGTACTTGATCTAGGATGCGCTCCGGGTGGATGGACTCAAATTGCAGTCAAACTAGCAGGAAACAAAGGAAAGGTAATGGGAGTTGACCTATCTTATGTTGAAGAAATACCTGGTGCCCATATTATACGAGGTAATATTGAAGACGAATCAATAGTTGATGAAATCTTAGAATATTTTGGACGAAAAGTTAACTCAGTAATTTGCGACCTTTCTCCACATATTTCTGGAAATTGGATCATTGATCACTCAAAACAAATTTCATTGAATTATGACTGCACAAAAATTATGGATAAAGTACTTGCACATAAAGGAAATGCGGTCTTCAAGATATTTGATGGCCAATATTCTTTGGAGTTTAGAGATTTTGTAAAGAAGAAATTTACACGAATAAATCTCACAAAACCCCCTGCAAGCAGAAAACAAAGTAGTGAATTATACTATGTTTGTCTAGGATATACGGGTTAATCTGAAATTACGGTAATTATTTCCTTAATGGTTGCATTTGTTCTAAAACCAGTTGGATTAAATGAAGTAGAACTTGCTATGAATCCATTATTTTGTAATTTATTTATTGCCTCTTCCAGCTTAGGTGGTGATGATTTCATTCTGGATGCAATTTCATCCAGTGTAAAATAAATTCCAGGCATATCTGATTCTGCTAAACACTTCCTCAAAGTTTTTTCACACCTCTTGTCTACAGTTAATTCAGAAGATTTCAAAATCATTTGTTCTACAAATTCTTTATCAAAAATTTTGTCAATCCATAATGTTCCTGCAATATTATTTTTGGATTCACATAATTCACAACGAATATTTTTTTCTAGCATTATTTTTCGATGACCGCAATTCTTGCAATGTGTAACATATCCTAGATTTTCTTTTTGATCTGGTCTTTTATGCACTTTAACGTAAGTTCTGTAATAATGCATATTACTTTCAACGTAAAGAGGAATAATCTCTAGTCCCAATCGACCTGCAACTAATCTAAGACAACCAAGAATTAACCTAATTGCAATTTCATTTCCATATTCTGTTCTTATAGGAATTCCTCCGTATTTTCTCTTGCAGGAATTTTGAAAAAGGCCATTTAATACTTGTAAATCTGTGGCTGTACAGGACAAAATTCCACCATGCATGGTAGCTCTTAATCCACAGTCAAAAAATGGAGAGGGAGAACCAAATGGGTCGATATCAACGATTGAACCTCGGTTATCTTTTTTTGAGTACTGACTGAAAAATCTACATATCTCATTTTCAGAAAATTCAACATTTCGTAAATTATTTAATTTCCCTGAATATTTTGCTAATTCTAAAGCTGAGGGATTTAAGTCATTTATGATAACATTATCTACTTTTAACTCATTTGCTACACGTAATCCTCTAGCTCCAATTCCTGATAACCCTTCAAGAAAAATTTTTGGACCTTCAAAATTTTTTAAGAATGCGCCATATACAATAATTGAAAAATCTCTATTTAATTTTGCTTTTGGATTAAAAAATGCTGGTTCCTTTGGTGGCACTGTATCTGTCATCGACTTTTTTGGAACTAGGAGTTTTGTTTGACCTTCTATAATTTCTTCAAATGAATCATCCGTAATTTGCAATTATTATTCTAATTCTATTAGATGTATAATGGTTTAATACTTGTAGTCTTTGACAAAATTTATGCAAATTTGTGGTGTTGATGATGCTGGAAGAGGTTCTTTGTTGGGGCCTCTTGTTATTGCAGGTATCTTAATTGAAAAAACAAAAATTCCCAAACTTTCGGCATTAGGAGTTAAAGATTCAAAAAAACTTACAGCAAAAACACGTGAAAAACTCTACAAGAAAATAATTTTAATTGTGGATAGTTACTATGTCGCAAAAATATCTCCCAAATCTATAGACAACAGTGTTAAAAAACACGGTTTGAATAAACTTGAGGCAAAATACATGGCAAAAGTTATATCAAAATTAAATCCTGACACATCTTTTGTGGATTCATGTGATGTGAATCCAAAACGATTTGGAAAAGAAATTTCCAGATTATCAAATAATAATAAAATTCGTTCTTATCACCACGCAGATTCTAGGTTTATTGTAGTTTCTGCCGCTTCAATAATCGCCAAAGTTACCCGAGATAAGGTAATTACTCGTCTCCGAAAAGATCATGATCTGGGGAGTGGATATCCTTCGGATCGTAAAACCATTAATTTTGTCAAAAAATATTACAAGACTCAAAAAATCATGCCTAATTTTGTGCGTAAAAGTTGGAAGCCCGCTCAAAAAATTATTGATAAAAACTAGACTTGAAATTTAGCAATTAAAATAGCATGATCCTTATCATAAGGATGTAAATCGATTGTTTGTAAAATATCAAAATTTTCTTTTATTTTTTGTATCTCTTCATTGATGATTTGCTTGGGTGGTTTTGTTACATCTATGCTTCTAGTCTTGATTACCAGAAATAAATAACCATTTTTTTTGAGATACATTTTACAATTTGTAATTGCTATTTCAGTTTGATCCGGTTGAGCAATATCTACATACACTACATCTACTTTCCCAAATATAGAAAAATACTCTTTAGGTTTTCTTGCATCTTGTAAAATTGGAATAATATTCTTTCTGTATGTTGCTACTCTATCTAAAAAATCTCTTGCTACTCTACTTGCATGCTCAATACCAAAAATAATTCCATTGGGTCCAACAATATCTGAAATATGACTAATAGTAGTTCCTGTAGATACACCGAGATATAATACTGTTGATTTATTTTGAAACGGAAATACTTCTAGTCCATTCATAATTGCCGCAGCTAATTTACTTCTAAAGGGTTCCCAAAGTCTGTACTCTATTCTTTTTTTTGTAATTAATTTTTCTTTGTAAACTTGATTTCCCACCACTAAATTTTCAGTGGCTAATTTTCTTTCTCCTTCTGATTTTATCCAGAAAAATCCTTGATTACCTTCTTCCAAATTTCTTTCTCTTTTTATTCTTATTTTGTTTAGAGTTTCTTCTTTCGTTATGAGGTTTGTTATCTTTTCTCTTAGAGTCAATTCGGCCTCCTCGCGAAAATCCATCACTCCTCCTATCAAAATCTCTTTTATCTTGCCATGAAGAATCAAATCTTTTTGTTTCTCTCTCAGGAGGAGTTTCGTATTTTTCACCAATTTCTTTTATTCTGACATTAAGTTTTTCAAGAAGGGATTCATTAATTCCCTCTCCATAAACATCAACTCTTCCTGCTATTACGGCCTTTGCTGCAATTGCTCTTGCAATTTTTCCCCTTTGCCATCTAGGCGCTGCATGTACCAATGTATGTTGGAATAATATTCCATGTTTTGGGGGTTGAGCTCCTGTCTTCAGGGATCTAAACAGTGCTTTTTCAGCACCTATTACCTGAACTGTACTTGCAGGCATGGATGCAAGTTTTACTAAACTTCCAGCTCTTCCAAGAATTCTTGCACCTACTGTAGCCCCCAATATAGCTGAAAGGTTTGGTGCAACGATTCCCATCTCTGACTCAACATGTTCTTCTAGATTTTTTCTAAGCTCATGAAGGTCCAACATCTCCTGTGCCATAGATTGAACAATTTTCAAATTTTTTTCTGAAATATCTCCTCCTCTGCTTTTTGATGCAATCACAGATAACATTTCTACTTTTGAATCTGGAAATCCTGCATCTTCAAAAACTTTTTTTGTTAAAGAGTCTCGTTTTCCTGCAATAACAATTTGGGCATATCCATTAATGCTATCAATTACGTTTTCTAATTCTGGAAAATGTAATCCATACCATTCTCTTAATCTTGAACTGAGAGCGTTTGCAATTTTATCAATTTCATCTAGTGATCCAATTGCTTGGATAATATGCAAGTCTGGACTTTCAGATATTTTGGTAACTTTGGAGGAGGATAATCCAATGGCAAACTCTCTTAATTTACTGAGGGTTTCAGGAATATTTTGGGCAAATCCGGAATCTACTATTATCTGAGGTTTGGAGGATTGAATTCTCTCTAATTCTACCTCTTCCATTAGTTGAATATCAATAGAATTTTTTTTTAGTAAATGAACTAAAGACGAATCATTTGTTGTAAATCCGCGTTGAAGTAAACTTAGAAAATCAACCAATTCATTTAATTTACTTTCTTTATTTTTAACAGAAAGGTAATCCTTTACTGGTTCTGAAAATGGAAATGTTTTTTCAAGTTTCTCTTCATTGAAAACTGAAATTCCAAATTCTGTTAAAATTACAGAATACATGAATAGTTGATTCAAGGTCACCTTTAAAAAAGGTAACAGATAAGATCCGACTCAACTGTTATATTCGAATCTACATGTATGATCCAAAGTGGAAGCCAGTTTAGCTACTTCAGTGGGTCAAATTCATCTAGAACGTCCAGTTATGCTCGCGTCTGGAATTTTAGGTATTTCTTTAGATGTTTTTAATAGACTTTACCGCTCTGGAGCTGGAGCAATAGTTACCAAGTCTATTAGTAAGGAACCATGGGAGGGATACCCAAATCCAACTATTTTCAGCGTAAATGGAGGTGGATGGTTAAATGCGATAGGTCTTTCAAATCCTGGGGCACCCACTTTTGCAAAAATGATAGAACCTAATAGAGACATTCCAATAATTGTTAGTCTAGTTGGTTCAATCCCTGAAGATTTTGAATTGATGGTAAAGGAGTTTGTTAATTGCAAAGTTGCAGGTTTCGAATTAAACTTATCATGTCCTCATGTGGCAAAAGTAGGTTTAGAAGTTGGAGATGATCCGGAATTGGTCAAAAAAATTGTGAGGATTGTAAAAAAATCTACAAATATTCCAGTAATTGCAAAGGTTGGTTTGGGAACTACACATTATCTAGATACAGTAGGTACAGCCATAGATTCTGGAATTGATGCAATAACTGCAATTAATACAGTTAGAGCAATGGCAATTGATGTGGAAACTCAACAACCTATCTTAAGCAATAAATTTGGTGGACTTTCTGGAACACCAATTAAAACAATTGCCCTTCGTTGTGTTTATGAAATTTCATCAAAATACAACATCCCTATAATTGGATGCGGAGGTATATCTACTTGGAAAGATGCCATTGAATTTTTCCTAGCGGGAGCATCTGCAATTCAGGTTGGAAGTGCAGTTGGAGATAGATGGATTGATGTTTTCAAGGAAATCAATAATGGAATATTGCAATACATGGAAAAAAAGAGTATTTCCAGGATTGAGGAGATAGTGGGACTTGCAAAGAAATCATAATTATACCACAATTTGTAAAATCGAAAAGGTAATCGATGAAACTCCAACTGTTAGAACTTTAGTGTTCTCTGACGAAATAATGTCAAATGTCCTACCTGGACAATTTGCTATGGTATGGATTCCTGGAATCAACGAGTTACCAATGAGTATAATGATATCTCAAGAAAAAGGAAAAGCAGCCTTTACCGTCAGAAAACATGGACCTGCATCAACTGGTCTGTTTAATCTTAATGTGGGACAACCAATTGGGATAAGAGGTCCATATGGTAATTCATTTGATTTGAAACGCGGAAAACTTTTGCTTGTTGGTGGTGGAACGGGTCTTGTCCCAATGATGAGATTACTGACTTTTGTAGAACCAACTGATAATGTAACCTTCTTAATTGGAGCAAAATCAAAAGGTGAAATCTTTTTCGAAGATTTAGCCAACAATTTGTTGAAAAATAATCCACATGACGTCATTGTAACAACTGATGATGGATCTTATGGAGAAAGGGGCTTGGTTACTGACATGGTTGAAAAATTGGTCAACCAAAGCGGATTTGATGCGGTATATACTTGTGGTCCTGAAATAATGATGTTCAAGACAGTCCAACTTGCCCATTCAAAGGGATTGTTTGTCCAAGCGAGTCTTGAGCGTATGATGAAATGCGGCGTGGGAATTTGTGGAAGTTGCTGTGTTGGTGAAGATTTAGTTTGTAGAGATGGCACTGTTTTTGATGGCGATCATCTTTTGTCTAATAAAGAATTTGGATACTTTTACAGAAATAAGGCTGGAATTTTAGAAAAATATTAAGCTAAACCAGCAAGGTTTAAAATAAATCACGAAATTATTGCCTTAAAGGTAATGGGTAGCCCAAAAATTGTTTTAACAGCAGATAGGACTCTAATGTCCACATATCGTGGTTTATCTTTGGCTACCTTTTTTGGGTGTGCGCCAGCAATTGATCCTCACCGAAATAAAAACAGCTTTTGGTACAAAATTCTTAAAAATCAAGTGACCCCAAAAATTCTCTTTGACTTTATCTGTAATTATATTCCTCACACCAACGGTGTTGCAAATTATGCCCCTTACGGATTAAGAAAATTAGAAGCAGGATTGCTTAGAGATGGTTTTCGAAGAGATGAAGTCGTTGTTGCTCATCCTGACCATATTGAAAAATTCATAGGTCCCGAAACTCAAGTAGTTGGAACGTATGAAATGGATCCCCTTGGCATGGGTCCTGTAACCATGACCTTTACTTATGGTAGAAAACAAATTTCATATGATGAATTATACAACACAGAATTACACCATAGAATAAAGACTGCTAAACAAAAAACCGGAAGTAAAGCTAAAGTAATTTCAGGCGGATCTGGCACTTGGCAATATAATTATGATCCTGAAAAAATTGAAGAATTTGGAATTTATGCTATTTTAGAAGGAGAGCTAGGAGGCATTGCTCCAGAAATAGATGGACATGCTGGTAGATTCTTCAGATATTTGATTAACGGCGATTTTGAAAACATGGATCCTTTCAGAAAACGAAGTGATTTCAAAGTAAACATTAAAGAATTTGAAAGAAACGAAAAAAAAATTCACGCAAGATTTGTTAATTTCTGGGACAGACCAGACATTGAAGAAATTCCAGATATCATTGAACCAAGTATGCATGGAATGGTCGAGGTAATGCGAGGGTGTGGAAGAGGTTGTAAATTTTGCGATGTAACTTTAAGATCATTAAGATACTATCCCCCAGAAAAAGTTAAGAGAGAAATTGAAGTAAACATGAAAAAAGGTGGTGCTACTTCTGCTTGGATACACAGTGATGATATCTTTGTCTATGGAATGGATCCAAGAACTACAAAAGGAATGGAACCAAACCGTGAAGCACTTGAGGAACTCTTCACTGCAATCATGTCAACGAAAGTGAAACATACTAATCCAACTCATGGCACCCTAGCTGGTGCCATTGCAGATGAAAAACTAATTCCAAATCTATCTAAAATTATCAAATCTGGTCCAGATAACGTGATTGGAATACAGGCTGGGTTAGAAACGGGTAGCTTGAGATTAATTGAAAAGTATGCAGACAGAAAACTTGCGCCCTATTCGCCTGAAGAATGGCATTGGGTAGTAAAAGAAAGTGTCAAGGTATTAAATAAAGACTATTGGATTCCTGCGTTTACTTTGATTATGGGTTTAGATAATGATGAAACTCCAGAAGATTCGTGGGATACAATTCGTCTTATAAGTGAATTAGAACATGAACAACCAGAGTCAATGTTTACAGCTACTGCTTTAACATTTGTTCCAATAGGATTACTAGAAAAATCAGAGTTCTTCAACATTGGAAGTGAAATGTCCCCGGCACAATTGGGGGTATTATACAAAACTTGGCAACATAATTTCAAATATGGCATTAAAAAATTCATGATTAAAACAGGAGCTAAGGGTCCTCAAAGATTCTTCTTTAATGCATTAGCAAGAACCCTTGGTGGTATTCCACTAAGTGCTATGGAAAAATATGCTAGAAGAAAAAGCCCAGAACATGAATTAGTCATAGAGAAAATTAAAACCAAATACTGGTAAATTCCAAATACATAAATTCCATAAATACGAGGGTTAATCATGGCAACTCACGGTTCGCTTACAAAAGCAGGCAAAGTTAGAGGTCAAACCCCTAAAGTTGAAGGACGAAAAATTACAGGTACAAATTCTAGTCTTAGAAACAAAAGCAACTTTAGAAAAAGATTCGTGCTGGGAAGATTTCCAGGACAAAACAAACCAGGTCAAAGAAGAAAGAGACGATAAACCTTCTTCATTAGTTTAAGCTGCGTCACAGTGGGTGTCTCTTCAAAGAATGATTTTATAAGTGCTATACCGTACTGTACCGCATGGAAGATTTAAGATTAGATAGTTTATCAGGTGTAGGACCTGTATCCACAAAAAAATTAGCCGATGCAGGTATTCATAATATTATGGATCTCATTGTTAGAGGCCCAGTAGAAATTTCAGAAATAACTGGAATGGGGAAAGATACTACAGAAAAAATTGTCGACAAAGCACGTCAACACTTAGTTGAGGGCGGATTAATTTCAAAAGACTTTGTCAGCGCTAGTGAAATCTACAAGCGAAGACAAGATATTGGCAAAATTACAACTGGTACCAATTGTTTAGATACGTTATTTGATGGTGGCATTGAAACACAAGCACTAACTGAAGTTTATGGTGAGTTTGGATGTGGAAAGACACAGCTATGTCTTACTATGTGTGTTCAAGTTCAAAAATCAAAAGAAGAAGGTGGGTTAGAAGGTGGAGTCATATACATTGATACTGAAAACACTTTCAGACCTGAAAGAATTGTATCAATTGCAAATACAAATGATATGGATCCACAAAAAGTTCTTGATAATATCATCGTTGCACGTGCATACAACAGTGCACATCAGACATTAATTCTTGAAGAAGTTGGTCCTCTAATTAAAGAAAATAATATCAAATTAATTATTGTAGATTCTGCAGTTGGATTGTTCCGTGCTGAATATTTAGGAAGAGGAACACTAGCAAGCAGACAACAAAAACTAAATCATTTTGTTCATCTGTTATCTAGGATTGCAGAAACTTACAACTGTGCTGCGCTTATGACCAATCAAGTCATGACGTCTCCTGATGTCTTCTTTGGAGATCCAATCCGTCCAATAGGAGGTAATGTAGTCGCACACACAAGTACCTATAGAATTTACTTCAAGAAATCAGGCAAAAAGAGGATTGCACGAATGGTGGATAGTCCTCATCACCCAGAAGAAGAGGTAATTTTTGCTTTGGGTGAAGCAGGAGTAGTAGATCCAGAAGATACAGAAAAGAAAACCAAAAAGACTGCTGCAAAAAAAGAGACCGAAAAGCCAACAAAAAAGACTGCATCAGAAGAGACAGTTAAAGTACCAGCAGTTGAGACACCTGAGATAACAACCACTGATGGACCTGAACAAGCAACAGTTGAAACACCTGAGGTATTGGCTCTCTCAGAAGCACTTGATGAAAAGTTTAGTGATTCAGTCCCAACAGATGTATAGGGATTTTTTTCCTTGTACTCTTAAATTATCTTAGTAAATAATTTAATTGAATTTTGTAAAGATGTATGGAGTATCTACCGGCTGATCAAATGTCCATACAGTAGGTAAAGTTAATGTCTTGATTATCATCAAATCATTTTTGTCAATAATTGATCTCCATCCACCCTCTGACATTTTTGCAGACATATTGCCAGAAAAATACTTTTTAGAATAAGTTCCAGTAAATGTCATACCTGTGTTTTTTTCAAGATAAGGAATTTTATTTATTTTTTCAATAATACTACTAGCTAAAATGTCACCTCCCATTTGAGGGAGACCTCCAATAAAAAATACTGGATGTTGTAATTTCAGACCTGAATAATCAAATTCTACTGCATTAGCACAATTTGGATTAAAATCAATTTTGGTTGAAAAAGAAATTAATTTTTGTAAATCTACAAGCGTTTCATCAATTTCAATTGAATATGTTTCTAAATCTAATATTTTTGCACAATAAGCAATACGTCCATCTCCTGAACCAATATCTAGAACTTCATTATAATCAAGATTTTTTGCAACTAATGCAATGATATATGCCGAAAGTATCCATGTTGGATAAAAGGGCTGATAACTTGAGGCCTGAGTGATACTGTTTAACCAATATTCGTTAATGTCTCCCTCATAAACTATACATGGAATTTTGCCAATATCCTGTTCATATGAATTATAGTAGATTGGGTTTTTTTTTGCAAAACTGTGAAGCATCTCCAAGTGGTTTTCATCAAGAGGAAAAGTATCTGATTTTGAAAGTGGTATTACCTCCTGAATGTGGCTATTTCCCTCATAGACTCTTGAAAAATCGTGTTTTAACTGGCCTAAATTCTTAGCCATATTTTCAATCATTGTAAAAAGTTCTCAAAAAGGGATTGATAAACTCATTGTAAAACAATCAATTCGTTAATTCTCAATAGGCTTGTCTAATAGCTTGTTATATTGAATTACAAATTCTTTTGTACTCATAGTTTGACGTAATTCTTCGTATACCCTTGCCTGATTATCTATTTCATTTTTGCTTTTTGTGCCTTGATTTGTTTTCATGTCTTTCAGATTTTTCCTAGAATTTTCTATTGATTTTTTAAGTTGTGAAATTACTAAAGGATGCAAAGTTTCATTAAATTTTTCATCAATAAGTTTTTCAATCTTTTGTATCTTTTTCAACAAAGTCTCATTTTCCTCTGTATTTTCTATATCTCTAAATTTTTGTCTTAAAAATTTTACAAGTAATGTGACATTACTTACTTGATAATATACTTCTATAATTTCAGATATGGATAATTTTTCAGAATTTTTTAAAGCATGGCTAATAACATCTTGCAGCCTACTTGATTCAGAGGTAAACAAATTAGTTGTTTCGTCAATTGATGGGCGGTTATTGGTGCTCATAAAATATTTTTTCATATGAATTAGATAAACGTAGATCAAAAAATTTCCTAAATTTTCAAACCAATTTCAAATAAAGCAACCATCAAAAAATTTAAATTTTACTTTTTCGAATTGCAATTATTACAAAACCACTGCATTTCGGTATCTTCCCTAATTAACAATTTACCACATTTTTCACAATGTTTCACTTCAGTTCCAAAACTCATAATTTTGCTGGAAGGAACTCTAAATCTGTCATCATTATGATGAGGTATTTTATTGTCAAAGAAAAGTGTTAAAATAGGGTCGTTGAAGATTCAACTCAGATATGGCAACTAAGAGAACCTCTGGTCATTCCTATGGATTTAGACACAAATCCAGAAAAGTAATGACAAAAAAGGCTCCACGAGGAGTATCTTTCTTACTTAGAGAATACCATGAGGGTGAACAGGCACTTGTTATCATTGATCCTAGGCAGCATAAGGGGTTACCACACAGGCGATATCATGGTAAAGTCGGAAAAATCATTAATGTGGGAAGACGTGCAGTCACACTACATGTGAAATTAGGCAATAAAACAAAAACCTTAATCACTAGATTTGATCATATCAAACCATTCGGTGTGTGATATGGAAGAAATAAAAAAGAATCAACCTGTATCTCTTTCGGAAGTTAAAGAAATTTTAGGAAAAGTAGACCCTGAGGAAATGGATCAAATTCAACGTTGGACATATGACTATGTTTCAAAATTTGTTACCATTGATCCAAAAGATGCCAAGGAAATGAAAAAACAACTAATGAAAGAATGTGACTTAACTGAAGAAGAAGCAGTAGAAATTGTTAACATTAAACCCACAAGTCTGGCAGAACTACGTTCATTTACATTTGGTTGGAAAAAACTTATTCTGGCTGAGACTCTCGAAAAAATGCTCCGCATTATCAAGGGACATTCTTAATTTTCGCGGAGGATTATATTTTGTATAGGGAACAACGATCACCTAGAAAGTATGAGGAACATGCATACGTTTTAGATTTTAATCCTCACGGAAAATCAATGACGGTTAGAGGAAGAGATGGAATAATCGTTGTTGCTATCGGAGAAGAAAGACTAACAATTTTAGAAATTCTCGGTGTTCCTAACTCTACTTTTGAAATTGGTGAAAAGGTATACATTGGGAAGGAAGGTAGAACAAAAGTTCTTTCCGTTTTGGGAAAATTGGAATATGGAAAAATCCCATCATCTGCCCAAACTGAAACACCAACAGTTGTTGAAAAAATTGTTACTGATAATGAATCAAGATTTGTAGATTATCTTAACAACGCACAACCTTTAACTCCAAGAATACATGCCCTTGAACTGATTCCAGGAATTGGAAAAACATACATGAAAATAATGCTAGAAGAAAGAGATAAAAAAAAATTTGAAAGTTATGATGACTTGCAGGAACGAGTCGGATTTAAGGACCCAATAAAACATATCTCAGAACGGATCATGGGAGAAATTACGGGAGAAAGCAGAATGAATCTCTTTGTAAAGAGATGATAAAACGAAAACACCTCGGACAACACTTTCTTAACTCACCTTCAATTGCCAAATCAATTGTTTCAGTGGCCAAAATCACGAAAGGAGATATTGTATTTGAGTTAGGAACTGGATTGGGAATCTTAACTCCATTACTTTGTGAGAAAGCAACTAAAGTAATCTCAGTTGACGTAGATGAAAAACTTGTTAGAAACGCAAAATCTGCATTCTCTAATATTGATAATCTCATCTTAAAATCAGGTGATGGTTTTAAGAACAAAGACTCCTTTTCTATTTTTGTATCGAATCTCCCCTACTCTAAGAGTAAATATGCGATAGAATGGCTTGCACAAACTTCTTTTTCTCATGGTGTAATAATGGTTCAGAAAGAATTTGCTGATAAACTACTTTCCAACTCATCTAAAAAGAGAAAAGCCATAAGCATTATTGCCAACCATGCCTTTGAAATTAAGAATATATCCAAGGTGGGAAAAAATAATTTTTCCCCTCCACCAAAAGTTGATTCCGTAATTCTGAAAATAATCCAAAAAAACACCATGACAAAAGATCTAATTCAAACAATCAACAAAATTTTCTCATATAGACGAAAAACCGTCAAAAATATTCTAAAACAATTCAACAAAGAAACCGAAATAGATAAACGAGTAGACGATCTTTCGGGAGAGGAAATAGTACACCTTGCAAATCAAATCCTTGAAGAATGAAGAGTATCCTCCTTCTGAGGATACTTTTTTCATAGCAGATAATATTGAAAATGAAAAAGGAAATTTTGCATTAGATATAGGTAGTGGTTCTGGATATCTAACAAAATTACTCTCTGAGAACTTTTCTTTTGTTGTTGGAACTGACATTAACTATGAAGTATTAAAACATCAAACCTACTCCACAAAAAATCTCATTTGCTGTAATGGTTCGGATGCATTAAAAATAAAATTTGACCTAATTATTTGTAACCTGCCCTATCTTGCAACTGACGAAATCTTGGATATTGCAACAGATGGTGGTGCAGATGGACTTGAAATACCTCTGAAGATAATAAAATCAGCTATTCGATGCCTAAATGTAACAGGGAAATTTCTTTTTGTTACATCTTCGCTTTCAAATTATCAAGAACTAATTGAGACAACAAAAAAAGAAGGATTAACAGCAAAAGTTATTGCTAAAAAGAAATTATTTTTTGAGGAATTAATAATCATTGAAGCAAAAAAGTGATTATTTTTTTAATAGTTCAGCAGAACGTTTTGCAATTGCATCAGCCATTTCACTTGTTTTAGCATTACCGCCGATATCATAGGTTACAAATTTTCCTTCATTAATTACTTCGTCTGTAGCTTTGAAAATTACATCCTTAATTTCAGGCTCGCCAAGATATTCTACCATCCATGCTCCAGATAAAATCGCAGCAGTAGGATTTACTTTATCCATTCCTTTGTATTTTGGTGCACTTCCATGTGCTGGTTCAAACATGGCATAATTATCACCAAGGTTTGCAGAGTAAACATTTCCAATGGAACCGATATTACCAGAAGCACATTCTGATATGATATCCATAAATAAATTTGTGCTTAACAAAACAGAATTATTGAATCTCTCAGGATTTTTTACTAATTGCTGAGTCATATTGTCAATATAGTATTCTTCTATCTCAATTCCTGGGTTTTCTTGTGCAGCTCTTTCTACCTCACTCCAAAAAATTCCATCAGTTCTTTTTAGAATATTTCTTTTTGTAATCGCTATAATTTTTTTTAATCCATATTTTTTTGCCCATTCAAATGCAGAATCTGCTATTCTTTTACTGCCCTTTCTTGTAATTTTTCTAATTGCAATCGCAGAATCTTCAGATGTATCAAACTCAATCCCTGCATACAATCCTTCAGTTGCTTCCCTAAAACATACAAAATCAAGTTTTGTATTTGGTGAGAGTCTATCATATGTCTTAATGGGTCTAACATTTGCATAAAGCTCATATTTTTGTCGTGTAGAGACAGCTACACTTCTTGGAGCATCAGGTGAGGGTATCGTTGTAGTGGGACCTTTGTAGCAGGCATCACTTTCATCCATGATTTTTGAGGTAGAATCAGGAATGTATGTTTCCCCACCATTTTTTTTCCATTGTTCTGAGCCTGCTTCACATCGAATAAGTTCAATTTGGGTATTACAAGCTTCTAAGACATGAATCACAACATCCACCAATTCAGGACCTATACCATCACCGTTAATCACAGCTGCCTTTTTAGCCATTTCAGCGAGATTTGCCGATTGAGCGTATTTAATTCTACCCTTGTCAAATAAACTGAAATTTTTTTTAATGGGCATATTTCCCACAGGGGTAATTTATTAACATAATTTGATTTCATTTTGATAGAAGATGATCATTGTACAGCTCTCGGATCTTCATGTAGGTTCTCAGTTTCAACCAGAAGTATTTGAAACAGTAGTCAAAGAGGTAAACGAACTAAATCCAGATGTGATTGTAATTACAGGTGATCTAACTAATCAAGGCTTGATGAAAGAATATGAAAAATGTAAATCACTGTTGACAAAATTCAACACAAAAAAAATTATTTTCATTAGTGGAAATCATGATTATAGAAACACTGGTTATTTATTGTTCAAAAAATTCTTTCCATTTGAAACAATCAATGAGTTAGATAATGATATTGTTTTAGTAACAGTTGGAACTGCTAGACCTGACAGAAATAACGGTGAAGTTGGATATAGACAAAACTTGTGGTTGGAGAGAACTATGAAAAAATACAAAGACAAGGTAAAGATTGTAGCAATGCATCATCACTTAATTCCCATTCCTGATACTGGTTCTGATGAGATTACCGTTGTTGATGCTGGTGATGTTCTAAGAACAGTATTGGATACTAGAGTTGATCTAGTTTTGTGTGGACACAAACACAGACCTTGGGCTTGGAATTTCGGAAAATTGACAGTTGTAAACGCTGGAACTGCCACATCTGAACGAGTGCGTGGATTTTTTGAAAACACGTACAACATTCTTACTATATCTAACAAAAAAATGCAAGTAGATCTCAAAATTGTAGGTGGAAAAAGACTCCCTATTGATGAAATTGTGAATAATTATAGCCAATTTGTTGACGAGTGAATTTATTTACAGATTAATTCAAGCCTTCTTTGTGCGGGGATCGCCTAGCCTGGTAGGGCGTAGGATTGCTAATCCTATGTTCGCAAGGACACGGGGGTTCAAATCCCCCTCTCCGCGCCATTTGAAAATTAAATTTAATAGACCGTTTAAGTCTGTGTGGATAGTGGGACGAAGAAAAACACAAAAAATTATACGTAGTGGACCTAAAAACGCCACCACTGGAATGTGTCCCGAATGCATGACTATTGGTAAAATTTTCATTCTTGGTCAACCTGGGAAGGAGAAAGGTAAATGCGAAAAATGCAGACACGAATTTGAATTATAGTTTAAAACATTAACCTGTCCACCAAAAAATTCACCCATAACTTTTTAAGACAATTTTTTAATGATAAATAATCATGAGTTCAGATGCAGAAACCATTTATGAACGGGTAGCAAAACTAGAAGATGAGATTGCATTGCTTCGAAATGAGGTTGATCTCATTAAACATGCATTTAGAAACAAAATTGCCCGACATGAAATTAGCATGATAAAACAAGGTCAAGACGTCAATTCTATTATTGATTAATTTTTGCCTTTACACTTTTAATTAATTCTAAAACGGAATCTACATCTTCAGCATTAGGATTGATCTCCAAATATTGATTTAGATACTTTAATGCAATATCATGATTCAATAACTTTTCTTCCAAAATTCCTTTGTCCCTGATATCTTCGGGAGATTCTAGTTCTATGGCCAAAGTCATGTTTACACATCTCAAGGCCTTTTCATGAGCATATGATTGTAAATAGGAATTTTTTAAATTACGAGCCAGTCTGACTAGAACCTTTTCTGGTTTTATTTCGTCAAGAAATTCTGGTTCAAATTCTAATTGTCCGTCAAAATTTCTATCTAGTATTTCTTGCAAATCGTCAATGTCCAGTAATCTTCCATCATGGTATGGATCTAGTATCATTTCTTCATTGTATTTTACCAAAACATGGCTTGGAAATCCAATTATTTTCAGATCTAGTCCAACAAATTTTGCGATTTCTACATACAAAATTGACAAAGTTAGTGGAAGTCCTGATTTTTTATCAATGACCTTATTTAGAAAATTATTTTTTGGATTATAGTAATCATCCATGTCTCCTACAAAACCTATATTGTCAAAAAGAAATTCATTTAAAATTGAGATCAGATAAGTGGGATTTTTAACATCACTTGTGGACTCTTTTAGAGTTCTTCCCATCTGGTTGATTTTTTGTATGTATTTCTCAATGTCCAAATCGGGATATTCTAAAATTTGGGCAAATTTGAGGCACTTTTCAACAAGATTGAAGTTTGGATTTGCCACAAAAGAAACCCATTCTGCAACAAAGGGATCAAATTTTTCTTGCAATTGTTACTGTGAGGCCCTATTGAGGTATAATTGTGAATCTTTTAGTTCCAGTGTATTTGGGGGCTCATCAATCAATTTTTTGAATGCTTCCTTGCCTAATTTAGCATAAATGGTTTCGGTAAATTTGATTCCCAAGTTCTTTTGAGCCTGAAAAGAACTCAAATCAGTTCCTTTGAACACAGTAAGATAATTTTTGAAATCTGGATCATCTTTTAGAATATTTCTTATTACAAAACCTGCAATTCCTTGGATAACCGTCATAGCAGAATATTGCTGTTGTCTTGGTTTTAACCATCTTCGATAAACACCCGATAATTGTGGGATCATCTCTGATAATTTGGTATCAATTTGTCCCTCCTTTGTTGCCATTTGGTCAGGTGGCAATGTTCCTAGGATAAAGGATTCAGGATTAAGTACGAAAAACAGATTTGCTCTTTTAGCGATTGGAAATTTATCCGGAACTGGTTCTAAATTCATGTAATCAAAAATTTTTGAAAGTACAACATCATCTAAATCTAAAATTATCTTTGCCAAATCTTCATAGATTTCATTGACTTTTACTACTGCCTTTTTGTTACTCTTGTACAGGTTACGTTGTATAGCATGAATAGATTCTTCTAGCATTGTCATTTTAATTGCGCCAATGTAACTGGAATTTATTTTTTCGTAACCAGGCTCATAGGGAGGACCCTGACTGTACAATTTTATTTTTGGTAAAATAGAGAAGAATAATTTGTTTAGGTATATTGTGTCCTCTAAATAGTCTCCAAAGGTTACAGAAATTTTTGAAATGTAATTTTTTGCATAAGTGGAATACACCAAAAACTTTACTGTGTCTTGCTTCATTAAACTAGAGATTTTGCCAATATCCTCTTTTGACATTGCATCGACTAAAGAATCAACAAATTCTCTGGCAATATCTGTTGTAAAGATTCGTTTTCCTTTTAATTTTTTTAATTCCAATAATTCCAAAAATTCAATTTTTGTATTTTCTGGAACCGTTAATCCAGTGAAATCGTTAATTTTTTGTTTTACCCATGAAAATATTTCCTTGCTTACATCTTCTAATGATTCAAAAGTTACATTAAATGAGGAATCTTCATCAATTTTTGAGGCTAGATCCAAATTTTCTTTTTCCTCGTTGATCTCCACTGATAGTTGATCAATTAACGCCTCTGCAAATTCATTGTATTCTGTCATTTTATTTTTTCTTTATAGAAACTCCATTTAATATTATCTTGATTTATATCTAAAAGAAACTATTAATTTAAAAATAAAGTTGACATGATCAAATATTGAAAGAATCTAGCTTGGGTTATCTCAGATGTATAAAATGTGGTTCCGTTTTAGAACTGGATTTATTTAAAAAATGTGTTGAAATTGAAGAAGGAATTTTAGAATGTAAGAAATGTAGATCACTTTATCCTATAATTGAAAAAATTCCAATACTTTGGGATGATTTTGCAAACTATATCTCAAATCGAAGAATGCTAGGTGGAAAACTGGTTAATTCGGTATCAAGTAAAATGAAGAAATTTTTAAAAAATTCCTTGACTAAAAATATCAAAAATATCGAAGATAGAACAAAACTTGAAGAAAGATGGGCTGTTATTTACCAAAATAGCATGCGATCAAGATTTTATTCTAGAGTAAAAAATGAGTTGGGACAACTGCCAACTTCAAAATTAGTGCTAGAATATGGTTGTTCTATTGGAATTATCAGTTCATTTCTGGCAAATTCTAGCCAAACTGTATTTGGTGTTGATCGCTCATTTAATGCAATTAGAATTGCAAAAAAAGAGTCAAAGGAAAACCTCGATTATTTCGTAGCCGATTTACATTCACCTATTTTTGGAAAAACTAAATTTGACTTGATCATAGCTTTGAACCTTCTAGAACTAATTGAACCTGCAGAATTTTTAAAACAAATATCCGGACAAATTCATAAGGGATTTTTGATAATTACTGATCCCTATGACTATAATAGAGGTAAAAATTCTGTAAAAAAACCCCTGTATGAGAATACTCTGAGGCAAAATTTGAAAAATTTAAAATTTAAAATAACGTCTAATACAGATAGACCATCAAATATTTCATGGAACCTTAAACTAAATTCAAGAGCCACATTAAATTATAAAGTAGATTTAGTCATTGCAAAAAAATAAAAATTTTTCAATAATCTATATTTTTTAATTAATTACATCCAACTGAAACAGTTTCACATTTAGAGTGAATAGGATCATCTACATACTTTGAACAATTTTCACATCTTAGTTGGCTTGGTTGTTTACATACTTTACAGTATTTTAAAACCGAAATGGTATTACCACAATTACGACATGATTCTATTCTCATCTTAAACAACTCTTAGAATTTTATTCAACTTTGTTACGTCTGGCTTAATATTAATTATTAGAATATTAGCTAGTCCTACACCTTATGAAAAAGGTTACTGTAAAAAATTTTTTTAAAATATTGGATCTTAAGACCAAAAACGATTAGTTGTTTGGTGACAGCTCCAGTCATATTTGTTTTTTCAAAATAGTATTTAGGCCATACTAATGATTTATACTGATAATTTCTACGAGAACCTTTTAAACAAAATTTTACAAATTGTTTTGTAATTAAACCGCTAATATGGATTCATTTGTTTGTCTATTGGGTGGCATTACGTCCTAGGGTTGGGCAAGTTTGCCCGATCTTTTAAAATTTAGGGTCTTCATACTTGTCTTCTGCGATTAAGAAATTAGAAGAATTTATGAGCTTCGCAACTACAGTCTGAATAATTGAAAACCTCCAATGCTCCTCGTTTGAATTTTAATACTAGGAGATTATTTCTTATCTCTTTTTTCATAGCTCTGGTGGGAGCTAGCCTCTCAATGTGGGGTGCAAGCTGGGATATTACCTCTCATTTACTTAGAACTCCAGAGACATTTTTTACGCCATCACACATGCTTTTGTACTCAGGCGTGGGAATCAGCATGATTAGCGCAATACTGGCTTTGGCCTTATTTTTAGCTAAAAAAGATGCCCGAGAAAAATCCTTTGTTTTTGGCACCAAGATAATCATAATTGGTGCATTAATGCAAATAATAGCTGGACTTGGAGATTTTTACTGGCATGAATTATTTGGAATAGATGGTTTACTCAGTCCAACTCATCTGGCATTAGCTCTTGGAATAATTATGGCCTCAGTTGGTCCCACCATTGGTTTTGCAAGAATTTATTCTGGGATGGAACAAAAAAGTTATCTTCTAAAAATCATTCTGCCAATTTCATTTGGTATTTTTTGGTTTAGTATAATGTGGTTAATCTTTTTCTTTGTGTTGCCTATTTCAGAGGGAGAAACACATAATTTTAATCCCAGCCCATATGTTGCAGTAGTTCTTGGAGTTGCACTTCTTCCGTTCTCATTTTCTCTTATTTTTTGGTTTGTATCAAGAACCATCAACAGCTTTGGTGCAGCAAGTGCAGCTACCATAGTATTTCTTACAATGAATATCACTTCTAATATCTTTACATCAGAAAAACTCTTGTTTTATCTTCCTTGGTTTGTGGCACCAATGATCAGTGCAATACTTGCCGATTACATATTAAATAAAAAAATAAAATCTAAATTCCTTCAAAATCATTCAGTTAAAATTTCTGGAGCCATCCTAGGTTCAATGTTTTTTATGTTTTGTTTTCCAATGCTTTCCATGACTTTTTTGGACTTTTATGTTTCCGATGATGTTTTTTCATACGATGTAATACATTCCTCCTCAAATACAATTGGAAATATTTGGTTACTGACCATTATTCCAGGGGCAATTTCTGGAATGATTGGAACAACCTATGCACAGAAGAAACTTTCACAACTAATGTAGATCGAAAAAAAGCTAAATGATATTTCACAAAAGACATAATTTTGATAATCTCTATAATGAAAATCAGTCGATTATATTTATCCAAAATTTTTGTATTGTAAGAAATGTCTTTAGAAAATTAATCTTAAAAGCAAAATTGTGACCTATTAGGAAATGGACCAAACGTGGACATTGATGTTACTTGTAGAAAAATTCTAAAGATGACTAATTAGGCATGAATTTAGCCTAAAAAGGCTAAACTTGGTAAAAATATTTTATAGTATTTACATTGTTTGCAATCAATGACATTCAATTTTACAAAGAAATGGACTATTGTAGCAATGATTCCATTATTGATGATGTTGGTTACTCCAAATATTATCTCAGAATCTTTTGCAATTGATATGGTCACATGCAAAGATGGTGATGTTCTTGTAAAAAAAACTCACACCGGAAATCATGCTTGTCTGCATGAATCTTCTGTAGAAAAAATAGTAGCTCGAGGTTGGGGAACTGTTGTCCAATCTAATGACAATGTAACTGTGATGGAAGGTGTGGAAATGGAAGGTGAGGAAATAGCAGCCCCTGGATCATTACTTACACTATCCCGAGCAAGTGTCCCAGCAACTATTCCAATGCATCAAGGATTCTATAACGGCGAATCAGTTTACTATATCATAACTGATTCCAGTGATCCTGCACATGCAGAAGTAATTACAGAAAACCAAGGTTGGAAGGTAGAACTTGCACCATTGTTGGCAAATGCACCAGCTGAAGCACTTTCAAAAACATACATGTTTAAAAATGGAATTTCAGGTGATGGTGTTCACGGCTTCCAAGGTGAAGTCTTTACCAGCACACCAGCCCAGCC
>JADFOW010000074.1 GCA_022562615.1 Nitrososphaerota archaeon | reverse complement strand
ATCCTTCCCAAAAAATAATTCAAGGTTAGATTTGTTAGAATTTTATTTATATCACTTTAAAAAAATAAAATCGTATGAGTATTGATTTTTCATTCCTACAAGGACATTTAGTCGACCTTACCCATAATTATTCTTCAGAAACGATCTATTGGCCTACAGAAGAAGGTTTTAAGCTAGAGACAGAATTTGATGGAATTACTGAAAAAGGGTATTATTATTCTGCAAAAAAATTTTCTGCTCCAGAACATGGTGGTACACACATGGATGCTCCTATTCATTTTGCAAAGAATGGAAAGACAGTTGATCAAATTCCATTGCACCAGCTTTTTGGTCAAGCCATAGTAATTGATGTTTCAAAAGAGGTAGTAAAGAATCCAGATTATCAAGTGTCAATACAAGATTTTGGAAATTGGGAATCATCTTTTGGGAAAATTCCTGATGGAGTTATTGTTCTATTGTATACGGGATTTGGAAAATACTGGCCTGATCGTTTCAAGTATCTTGGAACATCTAAAACAGGAAAGGAAGCTCTAACTGATTTGCACTTTCCTGGATTGCATCCTGATGCTGCAAAATGGTTGGTTGAGAATCGTAAAATAAATGCAATTGGATTAGATACTCAAAGTATAGATTATGGTAAATCAGAATTTTTCGAAACTCATCGCATTCTTTGCACTAAGAACATACCTTTTTTTGAAAATGTTGCTAATTTGGATAAAATACCAGTTTCTGGTATTTTTGTTATTGCCTTACCAATGAAGATTGAAGGTGGAAGTGGTGCACCCTTACGTTTAGTGGCAATAATTCCATAATTATTTTTCTCATCCTTCCCAAAAAATAATTTACAAATCCAATAAACGAAACTTATTCCTACACTAAATGGAAAAGTTTGACAATGAAGTTCCAAAAAGAATCCGTATCTAGGACATTGATTAGATTTTACTCAAGGTGTGTTGTCCTACTTGCAACCACGCACTCCAACGTCCCTCTGCAATCACTATTTTGAACTGGTTTTTGACAATGTAGGTTTTTTTCAGTGAGTGCGAATTTGTTGTAGTTGTCATGTAATGTGTTAGTGTATTTTTGATTTAAGATTGAAGTTGTATCTTTTGTGACAGACAGTAAATTTAAAACAAGAATTTGGTTGATAATAGATAATTCATAAATTAGACTGGTATTGAGTTATACGGATAGAACTTAACCCTCAATGTAAGTCCCAAAAGATAATTTCAAACACAATATCAAAAAGATATTTACTCTAGAAAAATTTCTTCAAAATCATGGATATGATGCTAGAAGAAGAATTAATTGATTTAATGACTTTTTGTCTCCAAACACCAGATTCATCACAAGTTGTTGAAAAGAAAAAAAGGATTACAGAAATAGGACAAGAAATTTTTGATGATGGTGGTATAGATGCGTTGGAGAATTTCTTTTTTGTATTGAAAAATCGAATCACAGAAGAAATTAAAAAAGATCCGTCTGTATTTAGGCCCTTGTGGAATGGACTAGATGATGAATGGAAATATTAGAAAAATTACAATTCTCATCCTTCCCAAAAAATAATTTCAAAATAGATTTAATTTTATGATTTTTGGCTTTCCCACCACTCTGAAAAACTAGTGCATTTGTTTTGAGAATCGAGAGTTACCTGAAAAATTCCATCAAGTTTAACGTGTACGTTTCCAGGCTGGCGCAAAAAAGATGCTACAAAGTGAGCAATTCCTACATAATCATTTACTGAAATAATTTTGTATTCAAAAGAAATGTCTTTTTGAGTTTGAGATATTCCTTTCCAGTATAGAGTAATTGCATCAATTCCTTCAAAGGGAGATGAAAACGGCTTTTCAAAATATTTTGCATTTTGGGTAAATAATTCCTTGATTAGATCTGGCCTACGTTGTGTCCATGCTTTGCCGTACAGTTGCAGCCAATCATTAAAAGAGGAATTATCCATATTTTTTCAAAAATTAGTACAAACTTAAGCCTATTGAAAAACAAAATTCCTTTAGAGGTATTTCATGTATTAAGAAATGGAGCAGATGAAAAGATATCTGAAACTCCAAAAAAAAAATTACATTGTAGCAAACAATGATGATTGTCTCAAAGCATGATGCTTTAATAGAATAAAGTGGTATTTAATCCAGAAATCCCTATGTTAGAAAAACCATTCAATCCTGACTTATTGTACAATAGAGTGGTTCATTTTTACATGGATAAAAAAGGATATTCAAAAGACAAAGCAAACTCAATTGCACAATCAGTTGTAAAAAAAGAAGCACAAAGAAGAATTTGTAAAAACGAAAAATGCAAGCATTTTTCACATGATCATATTAGAAACTCAGAAACATGTCTTGTTGAAAATTGTGATTGCGTTAAATTTTACAATTAAACAAAATCATCCAATGAATTTTCACGTAATGGTTGGGCATTAATTCCAATTTTTCTTAAATGGGCTGAAAATTCTTCTACAAACCCATGAATGACATAGACCTGTTCTGCACTAGATTGAACTATCATACTTACTAATTCATCAAAATCACAGTGGTCACTCATTGGAATTGAATAGTCTGTTCTTCTACCAAAAGGAAATTTTGTTGATTGTGCCCATCCGCTAAACCCAATGGTCACAGCACCATATTTTGACCTCATTTCTTTGAGAAAATTGCTTTTTTCAGACATCATCGGAGTGACCATAATCCAAGGTTTTTTATCCAGTAGTCCCTTATTTTGAGCCTCAGAATGACCCATTCCTTCCCTTAAAGGTACACCTAGTTGTTGATGAAGATCATTCATCTGCTTTACAGAATCATGGAAGTATAGAGGACTCCAATGGCCAAAGAGTTGAGTAATAGTTTGAGCTTTGCCAAGTTGATATCCCATTAGAATTACAGGAACACCCCTGGTGTAGAGTTCAGAAATCAGTTCGTTTACCTGTTTTTTTATTACCTCTAGTTTTGGAAACATAAATTCAGGAAGACCAAAAGTACATTCAGTGATCAATGTTTTACATTTTGGGATTTTTGCACCTTTAAGAAATCCCCTATCTCTGGTACAAATATCACCAGTGTAAAATATATCATCAAAAAGCAATCCCCTTGATCCTAAGATATGACCGCTATCAATTAGAAAAAAATCATCCATTTTTTCCACATGATTTTGCATTTTAAAACCTCGAAAACTTGCAATTTCATTAGTTTCACTTGAAGCTAGAATTGTTCCGCCATTTTTTGATGGTAAATGATCCATATGAGCATGAGATACAAAATTAATTCCAGATGAATCAGTATTTTTGGGATCCAAGAATACTTTTTTGTTGTTTATTTCACATATGATACCATTTTTTGTCATCCTGATTTTTTGATGCAATATGAAGAAAAATAATTAAATTCGATATAAACTTCGGGTTTTTGTTATTTTAATTATAGATCAAAATCTTTTCAATCTATAATACAAACCATAAATTAAATTGAAAAACATTCAAAGTTCTAGTCCAAAAGATTGGGCCACGTTTGCAAATTTTACATAAGACTCCAGATACTGTCTGCCTTTTGGGGTGATTACAAAGGTGTGTTTACCATCAAATTCTATTTTGTTTATCAAACCAGAGCCGGTCAAATTTGATAGGAATTTTGATAATCTAGAATGTGGTAAATTGGCCTTTGAGATTAGGGCAGTTGTTTTGATTCCCGCTTGGCCTGACTGTTCAGTGGCACTAAGAAGATCTCCTAGAATTTGCATGCTTGTCCTATAGGAAGCCATAAGGATTGTGTTAAAGCGTGTTTTATAAAGATTGGTATTATCTACCAATTACTACCAACTATTACCAATGATATATATATTGGGGATTTGAGTGGTTGTGTATGAGTACACAAACAAATACACAAACTCAATCAATCGATGCATTTTCAACATGCAAGCAAACTGTTCAAAAGTACTTTGAGAATATTTCAAAAACAACTCCACAGTATTTTCAAGCCATAACAAATTTGCAAGCAGAATGTTTGAAAGCTTGTGAGAAAACAATCAATGCCTCAGTATCTGTACACCAAGAATTTGCAAGAAAGGCTGGAATTTCAACTGAAATCCCAAGCGCTGCAAAGACTGCAATTGTAGATACCAACAAGCAAATTGTTCAAGCAAGTACTGTATACAATCAATTGGTAAAAACCACAATTGATGCAACCGTACAAAACATCCACGCATACACCGAAAATGTAAATGATTTTGTTGATTTGAATAAAAACATTATCCAGTCATGGACAAACCCAATCACACAAAAAAACTAGTGTGATTGATTTTTCTTTTTTTAAATTCTCATCTTTCCCAAAAAATAATTCAGTACAATTGTACGAAAATGTTAATCCAACCATTTTTCTAAATGTTTAACATAGATAATCACTAAATATCATTATTATGTCATATGAAAAGCTAGATGAATTAAAAATTCGTTTGAATCAAAATCGAGAAGATTTTAAGAAAATGAGAGACAAATATCTAATAGAAGAAAGGAAACAACTAGAAAAAAATAGCAATGAAGATTTTCTGTTAGTATTTAAAGAAATTTTTAGATCAAATATTGCTGAACACAAAATTTTGACTCTGTATATTGAGGAATTGGAAAAAACACACCCTCATTTTATGAAAAAAAACAAAAACTAAATTTAATTCTCATCCTTCCCAAAAAAAATAATTCAAAAGTATTTGTACGAAAATATTAATTTAAAATACAAAGAAAAATGAATTGTAGAATTTATCCACAGCTAGCAGGGTATTAGTTGAGAACTCTATGGACATGTATAAAGGGAGAAAAATTTTATTTTAATTATTTTGATTTTGTAGGCCACATTGAAGTCCAAGTTTCGGCAAATTTTTTCATTAAATCGCCATAGGCTTCCATTTGTCCCATTCCAGGGACTAGAAGATTATTTTGCCAACTTTCGCCAAATTTTTTAAATGCATCTGCACCAGTCTCATTCATAGCTTCTTGCCAAGCACCACTGAATTCTTTGAAATATTTCATTCCTGCATCGTTTAAGGCTTTTTGCCAGTTTTCTCCAAATAATTTCATAGTTTCAAGACTAGATTCTTTGGTTGCTTTTTTCCATATTTCATTAAATTTTGCCTGCATGTCCTTATTTGCGTTTTGAATATTTTCAAAAAGGGTTTTCCAATTTTCAAGAGATTTTGTATATTCTTGCCAAAGCAAATCCCATTCATATGACTTTTCTTCTTTAGACATTAATGACTAGAAAACATCCACATTCTTAAATTGATCCATAAAATCTAGTCTGATTTTTTGCGGCGCTTTAATCTTTTTTTAATTTTCATCCTTCCAAAAAAAAACAATGAACTATTTTCCAAATGATCATCCTTCCCAAAAATTATTCAAAGATGATTATAGATATTAGTCATAAAAATTTTAATGTGATATACCCACCAAAGTGATCAGATTTATCTGCAAGTCCGTACGTGAAATGAGTATGGATAGTACCTCAGAGAGCCAAGAAGACATCTTTACCATATGCAAAGAAAATGCTGACAAATTCTTTAATGAGATTGAAAAATCATCCCCAAGATATGTGCAGAGTGCAATTAATCTTCACCAAAAAAACATTGAAGCATGGAAGAATGTAATTAATTCAACCATAGCAATGGAACAAGAATATGCTAAAAAGGCAGGACTTCAGACACCAGTACCCCAAGCAACCAAGAAATCAATTCGTGAATTTACAGAAGGAGTTATCAAAGCGTATGCAGCCCAAAATGAGATTGCAGTTGATGCTGCAGATGCTACAAATCGAGCAATAAATGCACTTGATGAAAATACAAAAGCATTTTCTGCCCTGAACAAAAATATGCTAGACTCTATGCTGTTAGTTATTAATCAGCAGAAAAAAATCTAACAATACTACCCTTTTATTTTTATTTTCATCCTTCCCAAAAAATAATTTCAAAACTCAATTGCGGTATTGAACTAAAAGTTTGATGCCGTCAAGATTAGGTATGAATCTACCAAGACTCGCATCTTTGATAAAGTAAATATTAGTTTTTTTGTGTGTTTTACCCTTGCCATCATTTGCTTTTTCTTTTTCCACGAAGTGGATTTCGACAACATGGACATTGAACTCCATC
>JADFOW010000073.1 GCA_022562615.1 Nitrososphaerota archaeon | reverse complement strand
ACCCTTACCAAAAAACAATTTCAAAAATTTACCTTGATATCTTTATTTGTGGGTAGGGTTTCAGATTTTTAATGGAAGATACAGAGCCAGATACCTTTGTGTATAAAACTTGGCCTGAAAAGTTCAGCGACATGCTCTCAGAAATTGGAGTAGAGTCAGAAGCTAAAGAGATTGCAACAGTAGATTTGGAGAGTGGTGATTATTACGGTAGATATTTCTCACAGGCCCCCCGGATGGTAACAAACAAGGGTTGCCTTGAGGTTAAAAATTCAAACATTGACTTGGTTCAAATTATTCAAAAGGGATAAAGATGAATGATCCAAATCCAGAACCATGGGGCACCGAAGACCGATTCCAAGCCCACTTTATTGTACGAAAAGATGCAGGAGCTGCAGTATCAAACTTTCTTGCAAGAACAAAACTCACCACTCAAGGCCACTTTGCAACAAAAAAAATACTCAAAGTAGGGTGGACTGGCAGCGGCAGTTTAGCAACACTCCTAAACCAGGATGCTGAACTAAATGAAATGATTTCAAAGCAATCACTCCGAGACTCCGCAATCACCGTAGAGCCAACAGAGGGTGCAGTCAGAATCCGAGGCAAGTGGAAGAACCACCTTGACTTTGGAATATCAGAACAACTCTTTTGGATTTATGACAGAATTGCAGGTCACATTAAAAAAGTCTAGGCCTTCCACCAGTCAAGTGCCAAAAAGTCTACCTTGTCTTTCCCCTTGGGTATCGCCAATATGAACTGCTTTCGAACCGTGGTTGCTAGCCGTCCTGCCAAAACAATAGCAGTTGATGTAATGTGGTCGCTTCTGCTGTACACCTGAATCAAGAATGGGGCATGATCAATTCCTGGCCCCTTTTCATATACTGCAAAGTCGCAGCCAAACTTTATTCCTGGATTTATTATGTATCCCTTGTCTCGAAAGTTTTTGTAGACCAGATATTTTTTATCAAAGTTATGATATTCTGTTTTGCAAATCTCCCTCATCACCTTAGGATTAACTTTTTTCTTTTCTCTGTAGATTGAAATTTTTTTATTCTCAAGCAGGTACAGCCCTTCAATCAAGTCCAAAATCAATGGAACATTAATCTCATCAGGCTTTGGTTTTGGAATTCCAATGGGCTTGCCGTAATAACCGTTGCCAAATAGCTTGCGTGAGTCCTCTATATTCCAAACGATTAGTCTGTTCTCTACAAGCTCACACTTCATTGCATCTCAAAAAATATTCTTCGTATATGAATTGTAGATTCTAAACACAAAGGACTGTAATAAAAATATGAAAAAAAGGATTGTATTATAGGCTTAGTGCTAGCAGAATGAATGAATCAGATACTTTTTGGCACTTGTCTGCCATCTCTTCGATTCCCTCAATTACATCTTTTATTAGCAAGAGTTCCTTGGTGTTTGAAACCCCATTTAGTAGTTTCAGTGTCGCCTGTCTGTATTTGAGGTCGATTTCGCGCTCTATTGTCTGAGTCTCTTGTGCTAACTCTATTGAATTTGCGGTGCTTGTGTTAAGGCTTCTAATTATCTCATTTAGTTTGTATATTTGATCAACTACTAGCTCAATTAGCATTGTAATGTCGCCGTCTAGTTTTGAGCTCTTCAGAGTTGCTGCCTTTACATTTGATAGCTTGAATGAAATCCCTGTAATGTAGCCTGCAATCTCATCCATCGTGTAAGCTGTGTTTAAGAGGTTCTCTCTGTTCATAATCAGCCCTCCGACATCGGCTACCTCTCGTGTTATTTTTCGTCTAAGGTTTTCTACTTCTTCCTCAATAGTTGAGATTTGCTCTATTGTGTTTTTTATTCCAGCCTTGTCTTTTTTCATCATTAGTCCTGGTAGTTTTGCTAGTCCCCTTGATGCATTTAGAATTCTGTTAATCTCGTCTTGTAGAACTGCTATCGCCTTTCTCTTAGCTTGAACTTCAAGTTCTCCGCTATACATTTCAGATTTTTTTCACGGGCTAGGTAATTTAAATCCTCGATATTATTGGCGTGTTTTGTGCGTAATTTACATCAAGCTTTTGTCATGTGCTACTTTCTTCTGTAGCTTGTAAAGGGTTACGACTTCCTCATTAGTTGACGCATCTTCCACAAATTTTTCCACTCGGATTTTTCCAGTAAACTTGGGGAATCGCAATGCAAGTCCGGCATCTTTTCTAATAACATCTCTTGCTGCCTTGTGAATTGGACTAAGAGTAATCTCAGAGGCTACTACCTCAATTACAAGTTCTGGCTCAAACCAAACGTCTGCTTCCATCTCGCTGTCAATTCTAGGATTTCTTTTTATTGTTACCTTGTCGGATAATATTTGATAGAGTTGGTCCAATTTCTCATCGGTAAATCCAGTTCCAACCTTGCATATGCTGGTAAAAGTATCAGTATCCTCATCATATGATGCCAAAAGCAGAGTACCATATCTGCCAGTTCTTCTTCCTTTACCAAAGAACGCCCCAATTACAATCAGATCCAAACTATCGCCGAGCTCGTTCCTATATTCGCGCTTTAGCTTTAGCCAATACTTTCCTCTCGACCCTGCTTGGTATGGCTTGTCTAGCATCTTTAGCATCAGTCCTTCGCATCCAGAGTTGATGCTGTTTTCAAGAAAGTCTTCAATGTCGTTTTCCGTTTTCACTATAGTCATTGGAACATGTTTTGCAAAATCGTCCTCTTTGACTATTTTTTCCAAGAGTTTTCTTCTCTGGCGATATTCTATCTCTAGACAACTTTTGCCATTGTAATACAGAACATCAAAAAAATTAACTGTAATTGGATACTGTAATACTGCTTTTTCTATCTTGTATTTTCTTCTCCTGTGCATTAGTTCTTGGAATGGCAAAAACTCTCCTGTGTTCTCATTTATTGCAACAGCCTCTGCCTCAAGTATTGCCTGATCTGCCAAAAGTGCCTTTGGAATCTTTTCGATAATGTCTGGATAGTATTTTGAAATGTTTTCCAGACTACGTGAAAACAGTGCAACCTTTTCACCTTCTACATGTAATTGCACACGCTCTCCATCTAGCTTGTATTCGGCTGCAAACTCTATTCCCATCTTTTCAATTGACTCTTCTTCGCTCTTTACTCGGTCTGCAAGCATTGGTCTGATAGGATTGAACAAAGTAATCTCAAACTCTTCTACTCCTTTGAGTCCTTTGCTTGCAATGGTCTCAGCTACCTTTCCCAAATCACTTGATACATTGTATGCATGCTCAAGGGCCTTTCTGTTTTCTTTGCTACCAGTGTATGCTATTGCCAATGCATCCATTACTGTGTTTTCTGCAACTCCGAGACGCAAAGTTCCAAGAAGAATCTTTAGAATGTAGCTTGCCTCAAGCGGCGTTGCATCATTGAGAAGACTAGAGATGTATTTTATCTTCATGTCCTGTGATCGTGTGCCTTCTAGTTTTGCAATTTTGAATAGCGTTTCGTAAACTCGCTCAACTGTAATATTTTCTACAAGAAATGTTGTCTGTGTTTTTTTCTCAAGTATTTTTGTTGCTGCTTGACCAAGATCACCTCTCTTTCTGTATTCTTCTTCAATTTTTTTTATTGTATTGCCAGATGATTTAGCAATTGCCTTCATTGCAAGTTTTTCAGCAACACCTAGCTCAATTCCCTCAAAGTCTGGTCGAATCTTTCCCTGCAAAAGATATACAATCTTTGAAACAACATCCTGTGGGGTATTCCCAAATAATTCCACCAAGTATTGTGTCAACTCTAATCTCTTCGCAGTTAATTCCATTTTGTTTAGAGAATCAGCTAAGATAGAAAACTTCACTCTAATCCTGTGTTATGATCCCGAATAAAAGTTTGAATAAGTTATAGAAGGCCTGGTTCTTCTGAATGACCAGGAGGCGCACCTTCATAGTAGATCAAAGCAAAGAACTGCGATTTTTCATTCTTGTTTAGATGGCTGGTTATTTTGATATCAATCACCTTGACGTCTTTGATAAAGTTGTTAACTGATCTTTCGACGACGTGTTCAACACCACTGAAGATCTTTACTGGCACAAGAGTTGTTTTACTTTGCTATAATTATTTGTTTTCTAGATTAAATGTACTTGAAAATGGTTGGCCTGTCTTGTTTTTGGTGCTTTGATACAAGGGCAAAATTGAAGAGGGGATACGCAATCTTGTATTGTTTCATAAAACTCCATGCGACATCATGGGTCTTAAACTCTGTACGGACACCATCAATTTGACTTTTCTTTCCAAACACATCAAAGACAACTATATTGTATTTTTTAGGTCTATTGTGTGGCCTTGCCTTTAGAAGCCAGGTTACTGCAAACAAAAAGACTGTTGCCAAGATAACGGCTTCGCTGACATTTCTAAAAAAAGTCATAAAAACATTAGGAATGGTTTGCCCAAACAGTTCCACTAAAATGTTTGAAAATGTAATTACTGCAATGACAGTAAAGATGTAAGTTTTCCAATCAAATACTTTCAAAATCTTTTGCATTAGACACATTAGGTATTACCCTTTTTTCTTTTAACTATTTCCAAAAAATCATCCACCTTGAAAATGAATTTTTTTTAATCTGGATCTTCGTAATTTTCTTTCCTTTGGCCACTTGAAGTGCTTCCCTCAACTGACTTCATTTTACTTTTAAGGACACTAATTCTTGCATTGTATCCTTCAGCATATTCTAGTTCTGATGGAACTAGGGTTGCAGGATGAACAAAGCCTTGGCTTCTCATTGCAAGTGCTTTCTTTGTTGCAATCTCTCTGATATAATCCCAATCTGGAGTTGAGAATCCATCAAATGGACCTACAAACTTGCCGTTATGCATACTAAAGACTAGTGCCTCTACAATGGGAATGCAGAAATTAATTGTAGCTGCGGAATTTAGTTTAACAGGCATTAGCGGCATGTTGTGACTTCCTCGAGTGTTTCCTGCAACATAGTGCGGGTTGTTAAAGACACTTCCCACCTCTTCAGTTGCTGGAAAATTCTTTTGTGTCCGAACTATACAAATGGGATCGTCTTTTCCAACATACTTTCCTGCAATGTTGTGCAGTCTATCAGTTGATGATGCAACTATTGGTTCTCCATCTTTTGTAGTAACAGTAGATACTACATATCTTCCAGGATACATCAAAGCTGCCTCAATTGTAGGCTTGTCTTCCCACAATGACAGTTCTGCAATCTTTCCTTCTTCGACATCCATAATGTTGATGTTAACACCACGTGCAAGTGACTCGTTTACAATCAGTCCTGTGTTACTTAATGCGTCTACAAACATTCTGTAAAATGGATAGTTAAATGCACCTGGTTCTGTCTTGTCTGCCGCAAATACTGTAAATGCTTCGTTTTGTCTCTCTTCGAACTCCATCTCAGCTACCCCTGGACCCATTCCTTTCACATTGCCTGAAAATGAATCCTTTAAGAGATCTTGTCCCGCACCATAAAGTCCTTCATCTCGTGCAACTTGAGTTCCTGCCATAAAGGCATCCCATGCTAGTTTGTGAATCTCATTATTATCAACACCACGAGTGTGTGACATTACAATGTGGACGTCATCTCCACAATACCCGATATAATGATCAATTAGCAAATCTCCAGAATCTTTGATGGTCTTTCTTACTGCCTCAATCAATCTTTCACTTGGTTTTGTATGACCGCCTATTCCACCAACATCTGCTTTGATTACTGACACTGTAATTTTCATAATTGATGTCAATAACACCTCGATTTATGTGTAGTTTTGAAAATTTTTTGATCTACAAAATATTCAAAAAATTACGAAATTTTTTCAAAAATTCATAACAGTAATAAATCCCTTTGAACACGAACCTGACATGGCAAATAAACCACACCTGAATCTGATTATTACGGGCCATATTGATAATGGAAAATCAACAACTATGGGTCATTTCTTGATGGATCTTGGAGTTGTAGATGAGAGAACTATTGCAGCACATGCAGAAGAATCCGAAAAGACTGGGAAAGGTGACACTTTCAAGTATGCATGGGTTTTAGATAACATTAAAGATGAACGAGAAAGAGGTATTACAATCGACCTTGCTTTCCAAAAATTTGAATCCGCAAAGTATTTCTTTACCTTAATTGATTCGCCAGGACACAGAGATTTCATAAAAAACATGATTACTGGCGCCTCTGAGGCGGAC
>JADFOW010000072.1 GCA_022562615.1 Nitrososphaerota archaeon | reverse complement strand
TTAGCATCACCAAATCCTGAATACTGGCGCATAGTCCAAAATCTTTCACGGAACATTCCGGGATGAATTCCACGTGTGTATGGATATTTTCCTGAATCTTCGATAGGTCTCTTCTTGGAAGATTTTTGATAAATTCGTTTTACTGGAAAGTTTGAATCTGTAAATATTATTTTTCCTGATTCTTTAGATTTTGTTGCCATTATTTTCACTTTATCAGAGATTTGGAAATCTTGTCTGCTGCCGCATAGGGATCAATATCTTTTGCCAAGAGCTTTTTTAGATATTTCGAAAATGTTTTATCAGAATCAAGCATTTCATCCATCTTTTCTTTAAAGTTATTTAAAACAATTTCTTTAAGTTCAGTTTCGAGTCTTTCTTTGTCTCTTTCTTTTTTGGATTTCTTTTTTGATGCCATCATTTCTTTGAGAATTTTTGCAAATTGAATAATTCCAGAATTTCTCTTGACTGATGTTTTTAGGACGATTGGATTTCTCTCAGATGATCCAATAAAGTCTCTCACAGCATCAAATAGCTGATTTGTCCCATCCAAATCACTTTTGTTTACAAGATAAATATCACCAATTTCAGTCAAGCCAGCTTTGATAGTTTGAATGCTGTCCCCAGTGTTAGGATTAAACACAACAACTGTAATGTCTGCAATTTTTGATATTTCCACTTCGGTTTGTCCTGCACCTACACTTTCAATTATTATGGGATTGAATCCGGCATACTCTAAAATTCTAACGCTGTTTCTCAGAGATCTTGAAACCGCACCAGTTGCCCCACGTGATGCAATACTTCGAATATAGATTCCAAAGTCAGTAGATTCACTCATTCTAACTCGATCCCCCAAAATGGCACCGCCGGTAATATGACTTGTAGGATCTACTGCCAAAACAGCAGGTTTGGTGTGTAATTTTCTCAATGCAATAACAGTTTTGTTTATCAAAGAACTTTTTCCGCCACCTGCAGGTCCGGTAATTCCAATTACAATTGATGTTCCAGTTTCTCTAAAAATTTTTTTTAGTATTTTTTTTGCTCCTGGTTTATCATTTTCAATAATCGTGATTGCCTTTGCTATTGCCCCTCGTTTGCCTTTTTTTAAATCAGAAAGCAAAACCATTAAAAATTAATTTTCAGAGCTGCACTAAAATCTTGCGTGTGATCTAAGGATTTCCATAGATTATTGGGGCTGAGGGTTCCCCATAGGGACGAATTTCAGTCTTTAATGAGATTTTGCCGAGTTCTTCATGATCAATAAGTAAAGTCACTGGATGAATCTTCCATCCATACTTTGGAGTGGTGGGAAATGAAATAATTTCAACAAATTCCGAGTCTACAAATGTTTTTTGAAAAGATTTCTCCATGCCTAAAACCTCTAAAACTACTGCGTTAGTTTTTTCAGATTTGTCCTTGAATGTAATTTGAATATATCCATCACCAGAGTCCAAGTCATCATTATTGCTTTCATCGAAATATACTGCTTCAATTGAAAAAGTTGATTTCAAAATTTCTTTATTGCCGTTGCCGGTTCCAGTTAAAAATAAAATTGCTAAAACAGTAACTACCACAAGAGAAATTACTGCTCCTAATTTTTTAGCCATGTTTAAATTCTTTTTTCATGCTTCTTAGGAACTTTGAGTTGATTCTTATCCTCTCTAAGGTCTGGGCTTGAGTTCTCTCAGTTCCAGGGGTAGGGTTCTTCCTGAAAAATTGCTTTATCTCCTTCTCCATAGAATCATCAGCTACCAAAGAGATGCTTGCAACAATTCTATTGAATAAAGGATTTCCACGACCAACTTTTTTGTTTAATTTTTTCCAATTTTTCTTTAGCCAAGGCCACAAAATTTTTTCTCCGTATGGGTTTGCAGCCACTTTCATGATTGGTAATTGCATGTTCTGAGAGCGTACAGCAGATGTTTGTGAAAAGTCAAGTGATTTTTTAAGCAATTTTTGGTCTTTGAATCCACACATTGCTCCCAAGAAGCGAAGTTTTTCCTCCATAGTTTTGGCGTTAGTGTATAGTTTTACGAGTTGCACATGAGTTTTTGAATTACCATTCCATGCAGCAACAGAACAAATTGGTTCTATCAAATCCGGAGATAGTGATTTGGGATGTTTTAGAAATTTATCATATCGTTTTTTTGCTTCTTGTGAAACTTCGTCATCATCCATTTTCCCCAAGGTAGAAATTACAAATGAGCGAAGCAGTGCATCGGTATGTTTATCTGATTTTTTTGGCTCCCAACCTAAATCAAAAAGAATTTTTCTAAAGTAATTAATTGCGTACCCACGAATTTCTTCAGAAAACTTTTCATTAAAGGCGCGGAAATAAAGTGACGCTAAATTATGTGCAACATTAATGGATGCAAGATAGCTGTCTTCTTCATAATATGCATCTGAAAAGTCAAGATAATTTTGTACCTGTTCGTTTCCTGAGATGCATAAGGAATACAAGTCGTTTTGTATGGCCCACCTGTCAATTGGAGGTATCTGTTTTTGGTCAACCAGCATTTTTAGATCAAGTAAGATTCCTTCATCATACTTTACACGATAGAATCCTTTCCTGCCATAATTTGCCACAAATCCAAGAGTAGATTTTGGAATCCTGAGCGACATTGACTTTTTTGAGAATAATTTTGTAATGATTTTATCAGGTAATCCAATGGTAAGTGGAATTATCCATCGTCCTTTCTGTGATTTGTTGTCTGGTTCAAGCAAGTAACGGTTTTGTTTGATATGCAGATTATTACCGTCTTGGCTAATTTCGACAAGAGGAAACCCTGGCTGCTTTAGCCAGCTATTGACCATTGAACTTACAGGCATTTTGGATGCCTTGCCAATTGCATTCCACAAGTCTTGGCCCTTTGCATTTTTGTATTTGAAGGCTTTGAGATATTTCATCAAACCTTTCCTGAAATTTGGCTCACCGACATAGTGTTCAAGCATTCTCAAGACACACCCACCCTTATCATATGATATTGCATCAAAGATTTCTCGAATTTCTGCAGGAGAATTTACTTTGACATCAATTGGATGAGTTGTTTTAAGCGAGTCTAGTCCCATCGCAACATTCATTGCGTCCTCTACAAATTGATTCCACAAATCCCACTCTGGGTAGAATTTGTCGACAAACTTTGTCGCCATAAATGTTGCAAAGCTTTCGTTGAGCCAAAGATCATTCCACCACTTCATGGTAACGAGATTCCCAAACCACTGGTGTGCAATTTCATGTGAGACTACTTCTGCGATGTATTGCTTTGTTTTTGTAGAGGATGTTTTTGGATCATAAAGTAAAATTGTCTCTCTAAACGTAATTGCCCCCCAGTTCTCCATGGCGCCCGCTGCAAAGTCAGGAAGGGCAATCAAATCAAGTTTAGGTAGTGGATATTTAATTCCAAAATATTTCTCGTAAGACACTAGTAATTTTTTACCCAAGCCAAGTGCAAACTTGCCTTTTGATTTGTTGCCTTTGGTTGTGACTAGACGGATTTGGGTTTTGCCTATTTTACCTGTTAGGTATTCCCATTCTCCAACTCCGAGATAAACCAAATAAGTCGACATGACAGGTGTTTTTGTAAATTTGTATAGTGTTTTGTTCCCAATCTTAGTTTTGGATTTTACTGGCATGTTTGATATTGCAGAAAATTTGTTATCAGCAATTATAGAAATATCAAAGGTTGCCTTTGCCTCAGGTTCATCCCAGCATGGGAATGCTCGCCTTGCATCTGCTGCCTCAAACTGGGTTGTTGCAAGATACTTTATTTTGCCTCCCTGTTTGTATTGGCTGCGATAAAATCCCAATAGTCTATCATTTAGAATTCCTTGAAATTCAAGAATAATTGTGGCAGGCCCCTTTATTTTTTCTTTAAGATTGATTTGAAGTTCTTCTTTTTTTTCATTTGTTTTGGTACTAGAAGGAATAGTTTTGCCTTTGCATTTGACCTGACAGGATTTAATTTTAATTTCAGCGCAATTAATTGAAATTGTTTTAGTTGCTTTTTTGCTATTAATCGTTATTGTTTCCTTACCACCAAACGTGAATTTTTTAAAATCTGGCTCAAAAATAAGTTTGTAATTAATTGGATTGATGTCCACCAATCAGGTAATTTTGTTAGGCTTTAAGTAGATTTTCTATCAAAATTCCAATCAGAAAATCAAATAAACCCGTTATAGCATATCAAATAGCGATTGTACATATGAAACAAAAAACTGCATCTCGAAGTATCAAGATACTTGTGGCAAAACTGGGACTTGATGGACACGACAGAGGTGCTTTGGTGCTTTGTAGGGCTTTTAGAGATGCGGGAATGGAGGTAATCTATTCAGGATTATTTGCAACCCCTGAACGAATTGCACAAATTACAGAAGACGAAGACGTTGATGCAGTTGCCATGAGCCTTCTAAATGGAGCACATGGAACTTTGTTCCCTAGAGTCGTCAAGGCCATCAAAAAGAAGGGAATCAAAGATGTTCTAGTAGTTGGAGGAGGTGTAATTCCAGACGTTGATCATGACGAACTTGTCAAAGCAGGAATAGACCACGTTTTTGGTCCTGGTACAACGTTGTCAACAATCATTGATCATATTACCTTGGGTGTATCCAAACTAAGAAAAATTTAAAAATTTTATTCTGTGGAATCAGGCCACATCATTTTTCGCATTTCTTTACCAACTTTTTCTATTTGATGCTCATCAAGCTCTTTCATGTATTTTGCAAAAGAGTCTTGTCCGCTTTTCTGATATTCACTAACCCATTCCTTGTTAAATGCTCCATCTTGAATCCTGATTAGAACTTTTTTCATGTTCTCCTTTGTCTCACTTGAAATTATCATTGGTCCACGAGTTAGTCCACCATACCTTGCAGTCTCACTTACACGTCGCCACATTCCATTAATTCCATATCTTTGAATCATGTCTACTATCAATTTCATTTCGTGTAGAACCTCAAAGTAGGCAATTTCTGGCTGGTAACCTGCATCCACTAGAGTTTCAAATGCTGCTGTGATCATTGATGCTGAACCGCCACACAAGTCTGCTTGTTCGCCAAACCAATCAGTTTCAACTTCTTCTTTGAAGGTGGTCTGAATTAACCCAGCCTTTGCACTACCAATTGCTTTTCCTATTCCAAGTGTCCTATCCCAAGCTTTTCCTGTAAAGTCTTTGTGTACTGCAACAATTGCTGGAGTTCCAAAGTTTGCAAGAAATGTTTCTCGCACCTTAGAGCCAGGACCTTTTGGCGCCACCATGATAATATCCACATTGTCTGGCGGATTAATCCAGTTCCAATGAATGGCAGCTGCATGAGAAAACGACAGTGCTTTTCCTTCAGAAAGATTTGGTCCAATTTCATCTTTGTAAACTTGAGATTGCACCATATCAGGAATCAACACATGAATAATGTCGGCTTGTCTGCATGCCTCAGCTATTGGTAATACGGTATGACCATCACTAGTTGCCTTTTTCCAGCTATTCCCTCCTTCTTTAAGGCCAACTATAACCTTAAGACCTGAATCCTTCATGTTGTTTGACTGGGCGTTCCCCTGAATGCCATAGCCTAATACTGCTATAGTCTGATCTTTAATTGGATCTAAACTAATATCGTTATCTTTCCATATTTTTGCCATAATTTTTTTCGAATTATTGCAAATATTAACCAACAGGGGAAGGATTCATTGCAACCAATAACCCCTATTAAGTAATTCTATCACCAAGTTTAAGACCTCTTAAACTTCTAGTAGACATGTTTAGTCCAACTCCTGACCTGAAACAAAGTTGTTTAAGATGTGGGAAGGAGACATTAATCACAGATTCCGAAACAGGTGAGATTTTTTGTGGAGGTTGCGGTTTTGTATTATCTGAGCGGATAGAAAATATGGGTCCTGAAAGGCGTTCATTTCCTGATGACAGAGGCAATAGAGAAAGAACTGGAATTGGCACATCTTTAGCTATACATGATCAGGGGCTCTCAACAGTAATCAATCCAACAAACATAGATGCTACAGGAAAACCTCTATCGAGCTCCATGAAACAAACTCTCAAGCGTCTAAGAACATGGGATAGTAGGAGTCAAAATGAACCTATTGACAGGAACTTAAGGCAAGCTTTCAATGAACTCTACAGACTAAAGGATAAGCTCTCCCTCTCTGATTCAGTAATAGAAAAAGCTGCATACGTCTACAGAAAGGCTCTAGACAAAAAATTGACAAGAGGTAGATCAATATCTGGCATGATGGGTTCAGCACTTTATGTTGCATGTCGTGAGGTTGGGACCCCAAGAACCCTCAAGGATATTGCGGACAAGTCGAATATCAAAAAAGGAGATCTGGCAGCATATTACAGATTATTAGTAAAGGAATTAAATCTGAATATGCCAGTTGTAGATCCAGTACAAAA
>JADFOW010000003.1:43582-62974 GCA_022562615.1 Nitrososphaerota archaeon | reverse complement strand
TAGTTCTTGGGAAAAGACCTGTGTTCCCGTTATTGTTATTTCATTGTTACCTCTTTTAAATGGAATTGAAACGATTCTATCACGTAATGTTTTGGTTTCATCATAGGAAACAATTCTTAAAAGACCGACGTAGATGATAAAATCAGTATCCTGAGAACCAATTTTTGCATCGATCAAATTTCTTGGTAAAGTTATGGTTAACTCTCCCCTTGCTCTGGTATCTAACGAAACTATTAGGGATGCAGTTTCTGGGTCTATCTCAAAACCTAAAACTTCTCCGCCACGTATGATATAATCTGGTTCTTTAAACTGCTGTGCAAAAGTAGGGATGATAAATGTCCCTACCAATACCAAAAACAATGTAATTACTATAATCTTTACGTTCACTGATAATGATTGAATTACAGGAGCCCAATAAACCCATCTTCTTCTTTAATTTAATTACCAGAAATAATGAGTTCGAAGATTTTAAATTATTTTTTGGAAAGGCTGAGAAATTGAATAAAAAAATTTTTCTTGTTATATAAGGACATGGTTTCTTGGTTTTTCTTGATTTTCTTTGTTTCTCTATAAGATACAGATACTAACATACTTTATTTTAGTTCAAAATCGTGCGTAATTCAAATGAAAATAAATCAAAATAATCTATTCATCATTCTCTTTTTGTTTCTTGTAACAACAACATTTGGTGTTCAAGAAACATTTGCACAATTCTATTATGATGAAATTAATCACAGACTAACTCAAAATCCAGTTGTTTGTACTTTAGAGTTTTCAGATCCTAACTTACCTCAAGCAAATCAAATACTAGTAAATGAAGCAAAAATGGCAGTAGAAGACTGGGAGAAAAAACTTTCAGACTTCACAGGCAATCCAAATGACTGGGCATTTGACTTTAAGGTAATTTCAACAAAAGATCAGCAAAGCATTCTATTTGATTATGATTGTGAGATTACAATTAGATTTGAGCGTGAATCTCCACCTGAAGAAAGATTCGAGTATGTAGGATATACAGATCTTTATCCATTTGGGATTTCAGACATTACAATATTTTATCTTGAACTAGCTTACGTCTATGAAGAAAAATTAATTGATGGACAATGGTGGAATATTCCAGTACCATCACACTATGTAAATTCCATAGACCCTTTTGTTGGCGAGACCCTGCGACATGAGCTTGGACATTCTTTGGGGTTGGGTCACATACCGCCAGACTCGGAAAGGTCAAACTGGGATTATGATTCTCAAGGAATCCCAGTTGGGAAATCCATAATGATTGAAGACTTGGAGGACTTTCCACCTGAAGGCTATTTTGAGATTAGACCCTATGATGTCCAAGCAGTAATTCAGTGGTATGGAGATGATGGATTTTCGGACCCTTACAAATTTTTGTGGGAGTCTTTGGCAGGATTGTTAGTATTTGGCGGAATTGCTGCAATTGTGGTTTATGTTACACGGAGAAGAAAAAAGGGAAAAGAAATATGAGAATTGGATTATCTAATTTCTATACAAGATACAATTTCTTGGAGATTTATCAAATCTGAATCCAACACAATCACTAAAAATATTCAAATTCTACCAGTCTCATTACAATTTTAAAATTTTTAAAAGGTTCTCAAAACTTTCTCTTGATTGTTCTTGCTTGTAAGTCCTTAAAACTTCAATAATTTTCTCTTTGGCAGGAATTTTATAAATTCTTCGAACCTTTTTTGCAATTCCAGAACCAATAAAAATTGCTTGAGTAATTGATGTTACATTTGATACTCTTCTATTAGTACTAGAGCTTTCAAAATCAATTAAAGTGGATTTTGTGCTCCCAACTATAACGTGCTTTGAAATACTGCTTAATTCTCCATGGTCAAATCCCATCTGATCTAATCTAAAACAATCCTCTAAAACGGTTTTAATTGTTGATTTTAATTTTTTAGAACTACCAGGTCCACCTAGTGTGTTGATCCATTTACCAATTTTTTCTCCTTCAAGATAATCCATAACAACAAAGTTTTTACTAAAATCATACAGTTTGGGTCCAACCTTTACTGTGTTTACTAATTTGAGGAGTATGGCTTCACTTTTCATCTCACTTCTTTGAGAATCCAATCGTCGGATCTTCAATGCTATCTTTTTTGTTCCTCTTTTTGCTAAAACCACCACTCCAACATAGCCCTTTCCTAAAATTTCTAATTTACCAATTGTGGTAGGTCCGGTAAGTGAAATTGATTTTATTTTTAATTTTTCTAGCTCCAAAATTCTAGAGTTGAGCTGACGTTTTGTAGATTTTGGATATCCAAGTATTGTAGAGTAAGGCTCTTTGGAAAATTTCTTAATTGAAATAAAAGATTGTGTCATCAGTTGAGGTTAGATCCCTTGTTACCTCTTTAATGGATTTGGTTAGATTTTTTGTGCCTAAAAACACCTTGAATCCTTTCTTAAAATCTCCTTGAAGACCCTTGGGCATGCCTGTTTGAAGATTATTTTTCAAAATTTCTGATAAAAATTTTACAACTTCAAAATTCTTTCGTTTTTTCAAGGATACAATTTTTCTGTCATCATTTATCCACATCAACTCAGTCTTTGAGATATTTTTAGAAATAAAACTTCTACAATCTTTTTCTCTAAAAAATTCGGGTCCAATTTTAGAATATTTCTTTGGAATTATAGGAGATTCTAGCAGGAAAAATAGATACGCTTCCTTTTTCTCATCCGTATGAGATGTGCTTCGTAAAACTTTGAAACCCCCCATTTCTAGTTGAGTCTTTAAAGAATTAGTGGCTCTCTTTATTTGGCCCCAAATAATATCTGGGCTACGAATTTTAAAATTAAATTTTACTACTAAGACATTGTCTGTATTATTTTTAGAAATTTTGGATTTTTTAGGTTTGAAGAATTTTAAGGATGGATTAATTTGGAATGCCCTACAACTTAGAATAAATTTTCCAATATTTTCTATAGATATTGCTGCTGCCAGATTTCTGTTACTATCAATAGGATCAACAATTACAATGGGAGTTTCAAATTTTTTTAGCGTCTTTCCTATTACTTGATTTTCTTTTATGTTTGCAATTGATTTTATTACATTTTCAAAATTACCAAAATTTAAAATCAATACTTCAGATACATATCCACTGAATCCTTGTTTTGCCATTTCCGCACCATAAATGCCAGAAGATTTAAGAAATGTTTTGAGTAATCTTACTTCCGCTCTCATTTTTGGTGTAAGAACTTGTTTCATTTTTCTTGTATGAAAAGGAGATCTGTCTGCGGAACTCTTCCAGTCCCCTAATTTTACATCATAACAAGGAACTACATTGATCCTTGTATTCTTAATTTTAGCCTCAACATAGGGATGCTCTGAATATCGAACGTAGGGATTATGCTTTTTCATAGAGGCAAATCCAATTTTTTCTGAAATTTCTACAAATTTCTCTTCAGGAGTTATTTTTTTGAATTTTATGAAAATATCTATATCTGCATTTTTTGATAACCATGTTCCCTTGGCAAAAGAGCCTCCAAATTCTAAACTAATTACCTCTGGAAATTTCTTTAATTGTTCTTCAACTAATTTGAAAGCCAAATTAGCAATCTGCATTTTTGAGCTCTCCAAAGATTTACTAGGAATTATTGATTTTCTAACCTTAAAAATTATTTTCTTCATTTTATTGCCTTTATCTCCGCTAAATCAGAATACAATGGGCCTTGTGGGGTAAGAACGCTTTGTTTAAGTTTGATTTTTGATATTTCCTGTGATCCAAACTCATATGTTTTGAATTTCTCAAATTCTTTACTTAGGTCACCTATCTTGTTTTTAATTCTAAGTATTGTAAGGTGAGATTTGAATGGCTTATCACTAGCAAAACCCAAAGGTAATAACACATTTTCAACTTTTTTTGCCAAGTCTATCAAGGCACTTCCACCAACATCATCTGTACCAATCCAAATAACTCTAGGAAATTTTATTTTAGGAAAAGCTCCAATTCCTTTAAAATTTATTTTAAAGGTTGAAAACTCTATGGTTTTGAGTGCCTGTTTTATTTTTGGAGAAACTTCCTCTGAAACTTCACCTAAAAACTGAAGTGTAAAATGTAAATTTTGAGATTCTACACGTTTTGCTTTAATTTCAATCTGAGATTGAAATTTAGTAATTGAATTAATAACTTCTTTATCTGAAATTTCAACAGCTACAAAAACTCGCATTACAACTTTCTTTGAAGTATCTTTATAATAATTTCCGGTAGCTTCATAGATTAGCCAAATTGTTCTTTAACCATTGACGAAACTAATTGTTTGCTTAACTGGCATGCCTGGAGCAGGGAAATCCACTATAGCTGAGGGGCTAAAGTCCAAAGGTTTTGAGATTATCAATATGGGAAATGCAGTTAGAAACGAGGCTAAGAAAAGGAATCTTGAACCCACAGGATCTAATCTTGGAAAATTAATGCTTGAGCTTCGAGAAAACAACGGTCCAGGTGCTATTGCAGAGTTAATAAAATCGCAAATTGAAAACTCTAAATCAAATGTCATAATTATTGATGGAATTAGATCATCTGACGAAATTGAAGTTCTTAGAAAATATGGAACAGTAAAACTTCTTGTTATACATGCCTCAACTGATACTAGATTTGAATTCTTGCAACAAAGAGGAAGATCAGATGACCCCACAACAAAGGAAATTTTTGAGGAAAGAGACAAGCGCGAATTAGGAGTAGGAATAAGTAAACCAATTGCATTGTCAGATGATGCCATTTCGAATAATGATCTTACCAAAGAAGAATTGATTGAAGTATCCTTTAAAAAAATTGAAGAATGGCTAAAATGAATATACCTTCTCTTAAATGTAAAATTGAAATGTTTTCTTCAATAAATCCATCAGAAGATCCTAGTAAGGTTGAATCCTCAATTTTAAACATATTTCCATACTGTGAAATTAATATTGAAAAATTTTCTATCAAAGGAGATTCTAATGATTTACATTCCTTAGAAAAAATTCATCAAGCTATCCATTCTAGCCAATCTCAGAGGATTTATCGGCGTACAATGGAAAAAAATTTAAAAAATAATTCTACTTGGTTTTACCTTAACAAACAAGCTGCATTTACTAAAAAAATAGCCATTTGTGAGGAATCAGATGAATCTCCGCTAGGACCAATTAAGATAGTTTTGACTTCTACTAATATTGATGAAATTATTGATTGGCTAATTCTTGAAAAGGGATAAAATTAGCTAACTAATTTCAATCATTATTTGATATTTTTTTAATCTTGAGGCTAAAAAATAATTTTTTGATCAATTAAGTATGTTACTAAAACTTGGCATTATAGCCACAATTCTAATTGCAGTAGGAATTATTTTCTCCTCTGAAATACAAGAAATTTTACCAAATACAAGTACCAATGGGGTTGATTCTTTGAAAACTGATGTTAATACATTAACTACAAAATCTTTTGAATCCGCAGAAAAAAAAATAGGGTCATCAGTGGAACAAATAGAAACTAAATTATCTGATTTTGGTCATCAAACTGTTCAGACAGCAGAGAACACAATAAATTCTTCAGTTGAACAAGTGGAGACAAAATTGTCTGAAATTAAACAAGATTCATCGGAATACATTGAAGAAAACATAACTGATAAAATTTCATTTTTGAATTCAACTAAATAATATGCTTAATTCTAAAATAATTATTTTTTGGTCCTAAGAAATTTCATCAAGACTCCTTCAGGATAATCAATGTAATGTTCTTGTATAGTGTGTTTTCTAAATTCTTTAATTATTTTTATAACCTCCTCTCCATTCGTTATAAAATTACAATCAAAGCCATAATTTTTACAAATTAGTTGGGACATTATTTTTTCAGAAAACTGTCTCGTATCTTTTTCTGTTAGCAACTGTGATTTATCTTCAGAGAAAGATATCCTCTCAATGTTCGCCACCACAATTCATACGTTAAAATCCAATATTAGTTCTCGTTAGCTCTCTTGAATAGTAGTTAGCTAATGATTTATTTTTTGGGAAGAATGAGATTTTTGGAAAAATTTGTGTCTGAATTGTACCAAATTTTTCTGACAGATAACTAGTCTTAAGTAATTTAATCTCGTAGTATAATGGCAGAACAGGTCAAGAGTTAGCACCAAAATACCTTCGGGACTTTTTGCTGTAAACTCTGGTTTCCGATGTAGGAGAAAGCTTCTGAAATCTGAAACTTGACTTGTCCTGCATTACTTGGTCTGATAAAATTTGAAAGATTAGGTTTTTTTATTTTGGTTTTAAATATGCTTTAGTGGGTATGGTCTGTTACCTTTGGCGTAAAGAAGATTGTGAATCTCTAAAAGAATATTTTCTTGTGTTGCTCTTTCCCCATACAATTTAATTTTCGTCTAGCCATGAGATATGTCCAAACCAAGACATGAAAATTTTTGAAAAATAACTTAAGTGAAATGGAAAACAAAAATGTTTACAAATAGTTACATTTTGGACGCTCTTTTAAAAATAGAAACTAATTCCGGTAGGGCAACTGTAGAAGTTGATTTTATAGATGAATCCATATCAGACGTCATGATTGTTTCATCCGGATTTATTTCTATTAGCGTTGCATTATTTTTTTTGGCATAGATTGGAAGGGTATTTGCAGGCGAAACAACAAGCGATGTACCAACAATTACCATAACATCACAACTGTTTGCGTGAATTATTGCCTCTTGCCAAACATCTTGAGGTAAACCTTCACCGAACCACACCACATCAGGTCTTAGAATATTACCGCATTTGCATAAAGGAGGTAATTCGGAAAATTCAGTGAAAATTTCATCCTTAAAATCACAAACCGTGCATTTTATTTTTACAATACTTCCATGTAATTCTAAAACTGAGGAGCTTCCCCCTTTCTGGTGAAGTCCATCAATATTTTGAGTAAGAACTACTACCTTCACAAATTCTTCCAGTTCAGCGATTGCTTTATGTCCAAGATTAGGTTCAGCAGCAAAAATATTGCGTCGCCTGTCATTATACCATTCCCAAACAAGTTTTGGGTTATCATAAAATGCATCAATTGTGGCTAATTTCATAGGATCATAGTTCCTCCACAACCCATCCTTTCCTCTAAAAGTGGGAATTCCGCTCTCTTGTGAAATTCCTGCACCAGTCACAAAGACAATTTTTTTAGCAGACCTTAATTGATCTGCAATTAAATCATACATTTTATTTTATTTCAACTTCTAAAAGATCCCTTGCAGTAATTACAGAATCATGTATTTGTTTTGCTTCTTCTAGATGCTGAGCTTCGTCCTTGTATCGTGCAGAAAAATGGGTAAGAATTAGATTTTTTACATTGGCATTTTTTCCTAATATAGCTGCTTGTTTTGCAGTGGAATGTTGTGTTTCAAGCGCTTTTTCTTTCAATTCATCTAAAAATGTAGCATCAAATACAAGATAATCACAACCTTCAAAGAATTTTTCTAATTCTTCAGTTGGCATTGTATCTCCTGAAATTCCAATTTTCTTTCCGGGTCTTTTTTCACCAAGCACTTGGTCAGGTGTAATGATTTTCCCATTAATTTCTATTTGTTCTCCATTTTGTAGCTTTTTCCATAAATGACCTTCAGGGATTCCTAATGATTTCGCTTTTTCTAGATTAAATCTTCCGGGCTTGTCTTTTTCCTCAAAAAGATATGAAAATGCAGTAACAGAATGGTTTGCTTTGCATGCATAGATTGAATAAAATTTTGAATCTAAAACTTTTCCTTCCTTTATTATTGAAATCATTATTGGATATGACAATCCAAAATTCAATATCTTGATATTTGCAGCAATGAATTCATCAATTCCCTTTGGTCCATAAATTTCTAAAGATTCAATTCTATTTTTCATAGTCATTGTTTGGAGAAGACCTAAAATCCCGATGCAGTGATCACCATGAAGATGTGTAACAAAAATTTTCATTTTTTTATTCCACCCTAAACCTGACTTGAGATAAGAAAACTGTGCTGATTCTCCAGCATCAAACATCAAAATTTCTCCTTCTCTTTCAAGGCAAATACATGACAACCCACGTGTTTCAGTAGGTTGTGCACCAGACGTTCCCAAAAAAACAAGTTTCATTTTATCAAAATTGTCCTTGTCAAGCTTTTATGCCTATAGATATCATAGGTTTTTGATGGATTCATGTTTAACTTTTTTTCAAATCCCTTTTTACACATTATTGCTATTTTCTTACGTCTAGGAAGCATTGATACAAATTTTTTAATTAATTCTTGAGGATCTTGTGAGGATTTGGATGCTGTCCCATAGGGAAGATCTGTGACAATTCCATCAAATTTATCCTCCATAGTAGCAAACTTGCTAAAATCTCCTTTGATTATTTTTGATTTGAATCCATTTACCTTCAAATTTTCTTTTGAAATTTCGTACATTTTTTCATCAAAATCTAATCCTATTCCCTTAATTCCCATAGATTCTGCCTCCAATAGTGTTGTTGCAGTACCACAAAAAGGATCACAGACAGTTTCCCCTTCTTTTAAACCAATTAAATTTATCATCACCCTTGCTAACTTCCAATCTAATTCATGTGGATGTTTTCTAACTTTTTTGGGCCTTTTTGAAATTTCATCTGGTTTTGAAAATCCAAAAAAATTCTCCTGATTTGTGAAAATTAAATAAATAATAATGTTAGGATTTTTCAAGTTTACTTTAGCCTGAGATAAGCTTGAAATCATATCTCCCATTGAGCCTTCTAATCCTGGGATGTCAAATTGTTTTGAAGATAAGTTTATAATTCTACAAGCAAATGTTTTTGCGTTTTTCAAAACTTCGAAATTTTCTTCTCCTAGAAATAATCCTGACATTTTACGCAGAACCTGACCTGATATTTTAACAAAAGTTGCACGCTGTGCAATTTTTTCCCAATTTATTTTAGATTGAATTATTACTAAATTAGAAAATGATTTTGATTTGGCAAATCGGTCATAAGTTTTTGCAAGTGCAATTATTTCATCTTTTGCAAGCTCTAAATGATCTTTAGATAATATGAAAAAACTTTCTGGCATTATTTTATTGCCTTGGCGATAGTACTTGAAACATCAACAAGAGAGGAATTACCTGGTATTGTATTTGTGCTGATAATTTTTGCAACTCCAGCTTTTTTTATTTTCTTTTCAGCATTATTCATTAAAAGAGCATGTGTACATGTAACGAAAACACGATTACATTTTTGTTTTCTAAGAAATTCTGTAGCTTTAATGATACTTTCTCCAGTGCTAATCATATCGTCAACCAAAATTAAATCTCTACCAATTACCTCATCAAGAACTCCAGTTTTAATTTGGATTTTACCGGACTTCCGGTCTCGTTGCTTTTTAAGAGCAATAAAACCTGAACCAAATCTATCAGCAAATTCCTTTGCTCTTTCTTTTCCTCCTTGGTCAGGAGATACAACAAGAGGGTTATTCAGATTTATCTTTTTGAAATATCTAGCTAGATCCGAAATAGCAGATAAATTTTCAGATTTGATTTTAAAGTGTTTTAATCCAATTTTACTGTGAATATCTACAACTATTATTTTGGACGCACCAGCTCCTTTGAATAATTGTCCAAGAACCTTCATGGTTACTATTTCTCCAGGCAAGAATTCTCTATCCTGCCTGGCGTATCCCAAGTAAGGAACCACCACTATTACTTCAGTTGAGTACTCTTTTGCCTTTGAGATTAGTGCTAATGCTTGAATCAAATTAGAATCCACCGGAGGATATATCGATTGGACTACAATTGTTTTACTTTTTGAAAGTTTTCCCTTGAGAGTAATTTTACTTTCCCCATCTGGAAATACCTTTACGTCTGATTTAACGAGATTTGCATGAAGTTTTTTTGATATTTTTTTTGCTAAATCCTTCGAGGAATTGCCAGCAATTAGACTAATCAACCAATGATCGTGTAGTAAGGAGATTCTTAAGTTTTGAGAAAAAGAATCTAATCTTCTTCTGCCGCGCCCTCAGCCTCTTGAAGACCATACTCCTTAACCAATTTGTTACGCATTTTATTGAATTTCCCAATTTCCTCTGCTTCTCTTTTCTCATCCCCTTGGTATATTGTTCGTATAGGCCATGGTATCCTAATGTCATAATTTTTGAATTCTTGGTACATGATTTTTCGCATTTCACTTTTCAGTTTAAACTGAGAACCATAATCTCGCGCAAACACTCTGACTGCAAAATCAAGTGCGGAAGCATTAAAACCGTTAAACCTTACAGTAGGATCACCTACATCTGTAACAAGATTTTTATCACACCCACAACTTGGTTGGTGTTCATCAAGGTACGGACATCTTTTCTGTCGGGCTAGGTGGTTGCCAACTCCATCCTTTACTTCTTTCATGGCACGTTTACCTATCTTAATTAGAATTGCCTCCACTTGGTTAGGATCATTTAGATATGAAACTCCAACATCAACGGTAGCTGGAACAAGCTTGAAAGCCTTAGTAAAGTTGATTATTTCTTCCGAGACGATTTGTTTTGTAGGAATAATTGCCAAAGACTCGTTGAGACCATGCCTGATATAGGTTACCCTGGGGGTAATTTTGTGTACTAGGCCGTTGTATCCACTCGGTAGTGTTACCCTATCACCCACTTGGATAACCTTGTCTTTTTTTATCATAATATATGCAAAGTAGTTTTCCATTGTTTCTTTTAGTGCAAGTCCTATACCAAGTGCAAGTCCACCAGTTGCAGTTGCCAAAACCACCAAGTCTACTCCCCACCATGTGACTACACCTAGGACTGTAGCAAGGAAAATTCCTATTGGGAGAACTTGTTTTGCAGATTTTGGAATTCCCTCTTTCTGCTTTTTTGCATATCCTGGCGGCTTTGAGCTCGGAATAAGGGGTTCATAATTATTTTGTCTCTTTTGCTCTCGCCATATGTCGATTGGGTAAATTTCTTCTGGCACAACTCCTGGCCTTAGTTTTTGTCCAGTTTGGTTTTCTCCAGTTATACAATTTTTATAATATTTTTCATACTTTTCTTTCTCTGATTTTTTCCATTCTTCAAATGGATCATCTTCTAGTTTATCATAACTTCCAACAGCTAAGCCTTTGGATGTGCGATATTTTTCAAGAAATTTTAGACCGTCATCTGTTTGAATATATTTTTTAAAATCATCCTCGTTCATGTCGTAAGGAGTTGTTTGGGGTGGAGTCCACTTGAAGCATCTATGGAACAAGTTATCATCGTCTGAAAATCCTCTCATGTCATCCCACTCTGCGTAATCCTCTCTTTCTAGAATCGATTTGTCACGTTTTGTTAAAGCAATTGGAACTAAGTGTGATACTGTCCAGCCAATTACTAGTATGTTAATAGAATTAAGAATTTTTGCAAATTGGTCAGCAGGATCTAATCCATTTGCAGCATCAATTGTATCTTCTATCTCAAACAACTCAGTAGTTTGAATGTATACATTAATTGATGAAACAAGAGCTATTGCAAAAAGGGGCAGCACTGCCTTGCGAACAAATCGAGAAACATGTGGTCGTGTATAGTTGAATTTTTGAGATAAAATCCAGTGAGAAAATTTATGGTAAATTATCCCAATAACTACCAACCCAACGATTAAAAAAACAAAGGCTAGTTGAAGTGACTCTGAAGAAGCCAAAAGCTGCGGTATGGTTTCAAATTCACCTCCTGAAATTTGTGGAACATTCTCTTCAGCCATGATTTTTACTCTTCTAATTCGTTTAATTTTCGAGAATACAAAGGTTAGCCATATTATCACATCTTGTTGGAATTATTATCAAAAATTTTCTTAATTTTAGTCCTTTTTAGTGCCTAAAAACCATGTAACCTTTAACAAGGGTAATTCGCAATTATACTAAATGACTTATCAAGAGACAGTTTGGGATGAATCTCCTTCTTTAAAGTCATACACCTTAGCAAATTTTCGTGATCTTCCACAAATACAGAATCTTTCTGAGCAAAAACAATTTGAGATGGAAGTTGTAGGAAATGTCTTACCATTTAAAGCCAATAACTATGTTGTTGAACAATTAATTGATTGGAACAATATCCCAAATGATCCAATGTATGTTCTAACATTTCCACAAAAAGGAATGCTCCAACCAGAACATTTCGAAAAAATGTCAACTACCCTAAAAAATAACCCTGATAAAAAAGAAATTGCAAGTATTGCAAATGAAATTCGTTTACAGCTAAACCCACATCCTGCCGGACAAATGGAGCTGAACATTCCTACCCTAAAAGACGGAACAAAACTGTACGGTATGCAACACAAATACAAAGAAACATGTTTGTTCTTCCCAAGTCAAAGTCAAACTTGTCATGCATATTGTACTTTTTGTTTTAGATGGCCACAATTTGTTGGAATGGATGAAATGAAATTTGCAATGAAAGAAGGAGAACAACTGGTACAGTATCTAATTGAACATCCAGAAATTACTGATGTTCTATTTACTGGTGGAGATCCAATGATTATGAAGGCCAAAATATTTTCAAAATACATTGAAACTTTAATTGATGCAAAACTTCCAAATTTAAAGACAATTAGAATCGGTACAAAATCACTTTCTTATTGGCCTTACAAATTCCTAACAGACGATGATTCTGAACTTATGTTAAATGTTTTTAAAAAAGTCACCAAAAATGGTATCCACCTTGCATTTATGGCACATTTTAACCATTTAATTGAATTATCAACAAATTCTGTAAAAAGAGCAATTCAAGAAGTAAGGTCAACCGGGGCTGAGATCAGAACCCAATCCCCACTTTTGGCTCACATTAATGACGATGCAAATATGTGGGCAAAAATGTGGACCAAACAGGTTCAATTAGGATGCATTCCTTACTACATGTTTGTTGTAAGAGACACCGGAGCACAGCATTACTTTGAGGTCTCATTAGCAAAGGCCCAGGAAATTTTCCGTAATGCCTACAAAAAAATTAGTGGCCTTGGAAGGACAGTGAAAGGTCCTAGTATGTCTGCCACTCCTGGTAAAGTTCTGGTAGATGGAATTGTTTCTATTCATGGAGAAAAAGTGTTTTCCTTACGTTTCTTACAAGGAAGGAATCCAGATTGGGTTGAAAAACCATTTTTTGCAAAATATGATGAAAATGCTATTTGGTTAGATGAACTGAAACCAGCGTTTGAGGAAAAATTCTTCTTTGAGGATGAATTTGAAAAACTATATGGCGTGAAAATGTCTCACTAAACAAATTTTTTCGTCTTTATAATATAGCTAATACAATCCTACTAACTAACATTAGTAAATTGGGTCGATAATAAAAATAATTGAACATAGACCAAGTATTACAAACAATAAAGGATGAAGATATTTCATTCCTTAATTTCTGGTTTGTAGATATTTTTGGAGAATTACACCAACTAGGAATGCCAAGTTATGCAGTTGATAAATAAAGCTTTGAAAACGGATTAGAAAAATTAGATGCAAGCTCCATTTTTGGATTCAAATCCATAAACAATTCTGATAAGATTTTAAAACTAGATGCAAAATCTTTTAGAATTTTATCTAACGATTATGATCAAGGAAATAGAAAAAATGCAGTATTGTTTTATGATCTTTACGAAGGAAATACTGTAAAAGAAGTAAGGTACAATTGGGATTCAAGAGAAATTGCTCACAAAGATTCTGAACAATTAAAGAATTTTGGTTTAATCCATACTAACTGGGGGCCCAAAATTAAATTTCATGTTGACTATACTTGTATAACATTTTTAAAATGAAATTTTTTTTACTTATTTAGGATCCTTCATACTCTATATAAGAAAAAGATAGAAATACAGTTATGATTAGATTAACCAAAAATCTGTGGTAAACATGGTAGAAAATAACTATGACATATTGGAAATTATAGAGGATTCCACACGAAAAGAAATTCGCGATGGTTTTAGACGATTAGCTCTTCAATTTCACTCTGACAGGGGAGGGGACACTGAACAATTCATAAAAATTAAACAGGCTTATGAGGATCTAAAAATCGGTAAAAAATATCCTGACACAGACTTTGAAAAATTAAGAAATTCAAGAGTATACTCCAGCGATTCTGAAGAAGATATAAGAAGAAAAAATCTAATTTTAGGTCAAGAATTAGCTAAAGAAATGAAAACAGCTCAAGAGTGGGCCGCAGCTTTGAATAGATCCAATTCAACTGATACCAAATTATTTGGATCAAAAACTCTAGGAGAAATAGAACTTGAAAGAAAAGCTAACGGAGCTCTTTCAATTAAAGGAAATTTCATGGCAGGAGAGTTATCTTATGATGGACCTATTATAATGCAAGGAAATGTTTCAAGTCCATCTTGGACAGAAGAATTTAGAACAAACATACACCTTACTAAAGGTGATTTTAAATTTGTAGATCCAATTGAAAATAAATACAAAATTGAGAACGGTGCAACAATAATTGTAGATAATGGAAATGTTGTAGTTGGAAATATTTTTGGTAGAAAATACAAGGTTCAAGATCCAGATGGTAGAGTTGGAATATATTTCACCAAAGAACAAAGGACAAAAATTTTAGCACCACAAGGAAAAATTATTGCAGAAAATGTTGTAAATACTGTATTCCTTGATGCTGACACAATTATTGCGTTAAATCTTGAAGATGGTGTCAAAGTAAGCGGTAGAAATATTTTACTTTATGGCAGCAAAGTAACATATGATGTTATAATTGAATTAAAAAAAGGTGGAATACTCAGATTTTTTGAAAATTTTTCTGTCCAGGGGATTAGTAATGATGCAAGAGTTAGACTAGAAAATGGAAAGGAAATTCGATTATTTGAAATTAAAACTAAAAAAATAAAAGATTTGGCTGACGAGTTCGTACCTAACAAAAATGATTACAACAAAGATGACACAATAATGGGAAATGGATTTACTATTACGTATAAAATGCTGGAAAATCTCAATAAAAAATCCTCCAAATCCCTCTGGTGGTTTCTAATCATAAATTTAAAAATTTTCTGGTCTGTCTTTAAAAAAGTGAAATAGCTTCCTCCGGCCACGGTTATATCAGATACATCCCTTCTAGAAAACAAAGAAACAAGAATTAATAATAAATTGAAACTCCATAAATGTGCAATAAAATTAAATTAATTTAGTTAATTTTTGTTTTGTAGAAATATCATAGGCTTCTTCAACATTTGTGATAAAGATTTTTCCATCTTTCTTTTGGCCTGTATGAGCAACATCCATAATGGCTGATACTATTGAGTCTAGTTGAGAGTCATTAACAATAGAAATAATTACAGTTGTTAAATTAAAATTAGTTTGTCTTCCTGCAATTTCTGGTCTTTTGCCTTCTCCTTGTCCTAACGATTCCGTAAATGTAACCGCATCTGCACCTATTTTTCGAATTGCAAATATTACTTCTCTTGAAACTTCCCTTTGTACTATTACTTCAATTCGTTTCATGGGATTTTTTAGAGAAATTGCAATTTAAAACCTTCTTTGAGTAATCTCTAATTATCGTATCTAAATATCAATCAAGAAAATTTTTGAGGAGACTAGTAATACCGGTTTGTAGACTGAAAATCTGTAATAGTACAAGTACTATTACACAAATTTGGTTATTTTAAAAATATAAAAATAAATTAAAAATGATTGAATTCGACTAGTCTACTAGTTCGGTCCAACCTTTTGCGAAGACTGAATCTTTATGGAGTGGAACTGGTTGTCCGACTGTAAAGTCCATTGGTCTCATCCAAAAGATTGCTTTTGTTGGGCATACGCCTATGCATGCACCATCAGTGATACATCTCTCTGGGTAAAAGACAAATGCTTTACCTCTCTTCCAGCCTTCAACTGGTTTTACTCTAAGGACATCTGGACCAAGAGTTGTACAGATTTCTACACATAGTGCGCATCCGATACACATCTGTTCGCTGATGTCAGGAAGTATTGCTACTGGCATTATAAAATTTTTTCCTCTTTTGGTCTTTATATAACTTACCAAGAAAATTGGGGTTATAACACCGTTTGAATTTTTATAACATCGTTTAAAAATCTGATCGATTTGTCACAATTATTTTTTGATCTTAAACGATTTATCATTCTGTAGTCTCTTATCTATTGAATTTAGAACCAAACTTTTTTCAGATATATCAAGATTATACATTCCAGATTTTTTTGAATCTATTAGATGCCTGCCACTTGGAGAAAGTATCCATTCTCCATTATCATTTTTTATCGCCATAGCAGTAGCAACAATCAAAGATTTTGTGTGTCTAGCTACGGATGATAATAACATAATAGTTGCATTAATAGTTCTGGCCGATTCTAACTCATCAAACATGTTATAAACCCCATTAAAAGAATCTAAAATGACAAGTACCTTTTCCTTTGAAATTTTCTCAATGATTTCTTTTAGGTCTTTTTCGAAATTGATCCTATTAGAAAGAAAAATCTTTACATTTTCATTTTTTTTAATCATTCCAGAAATAACATAACCGCTGTATAACAAATCAAAATCTAAAAAAATTACTGGAAAAGTAGTAGAATCTATTAATCTATTTAAAAATTCAGATTTTAAAAAAGGCTTAGAACATAAAATAATGTTAGGATTTTTATCTGAAAATTCATTTTTTAATTGTACAAGGTCATTATCTAAAATCCACTTAGGATTTTTATCCAACACTAATTTAGCAACTAACAGATATAATAATGAATTTAGGCTCCAAAGATGTTTCTGATGATTTCCCAACTAACAAAATCTATCTAAATAATGCCTCAGTTTCGTTGATGCCTACACAAAGCATTGAGGCAATGAATGAATTTCTAATTTCATATAATTCGTTAGGTCCTGATTCTATCAATTCTGAACCATTTGTTATCGAAAAATTAAGGAATACTAGAAAAATCATAGCCAAGATAGTAAATTGTCGGCCTGATGAGATTATTTTAACTCAAAGTACAACCGATGGGATCAATATTGTAGCCAATGGTCTTTCTTTTGATTCAGACTCTAATATCATAATACGTGGAATGTCTCACGAACATCACGCAAATTTTTATCCTTGGCTTAGACTAAAAGATAAACTAGAAATTAAAAATCTCTCAGTAGATGAAAATGGATTTTTTAATTTGGATGAATTTAATAAATTTCTGGATAAAAACACAAGATTAGTAACTCTTAGTCATGCATTGTACAATACAGGTTCAATTTTACCAATAGAAAAAATTGGAAAAATTCTTGATAATAAAATTCCCTTTTTCCTTGATAGTGCTCAAACTGTTGGATGTATAGGTAATTTTGATGTAAAAAATCTTAAATGTAATTTTATGGCTTTTAATGGATCAAAATGGCTTTGTGGACCCATGGGAACTGGATTATTTTACTGTGATCGAAAATCAAGTGAATTACTTGAACCTATTTCCATAGGAGGTGAATCTGCAATGTTATATGAGAAATCTAATTTAGCCTTCAAAGATCTGCCTGAAAAATTTCAAACGGGATTCCGTAACTATGTTGGAATAGTAGGGTTAGAATCATCAGCAAATTATCTTTACAGATATGGTATGGAAAATATACGTAAAAAAAATATGCACCTCTCAAACATCCTAAGGCAAGAATTATCTAAAAACAACAAAATAACTTTCTGTGGCCCGGAAAATCCTGAGGAACACACGAGTATTGTATCCTTTACCATTGATGACCATGAACCTCAATTTGTAGTAGAAAAGTTAGAAAAACAGGACATAATCTTAGCAGTCCGAGAAATCTATGACAAAAAAATCATTCGAGTTTCTCCTCATTTTTTCAATACTGAATCTGAAATTCTTCAAGTTATAGATGCTATAAAGAGATTATAGGTCCTCTTGTTCCTGTATAACCATCATTGTAAGAGTTGATTGTACTTTACTTATCTTTCTAATCTTTTCTGTGATGATAGCCCGTAGATTTTCAGCATTATCAGAAGATAATTTCAAAACTATGTCATAAACTCCATAAACACCTTGGACTTCAAATTGAACATCTTCATCTTGAAGAACTTGTTTTACTTCGTTGATTATAGAGCTGTCTGAACCTAGATCAGAGTTCAATAAGACATATGCTGTAGGCATGTTGCAGATTTTCATATACAGTATTTAACTTTTCATAGATATCAAAGGCTGATTAACTAGCCTTAAGATTCATTTATGTGAAACATTTAGATCTTACACTAACAATTTCTGAATCAATTCCAAGCTTTCCTGGTTCTCCTTCTCCTCAATTCCTTCCTTGGTCTACAATAAAAGATGATGGCTATAATCTGGAATTATTATTTCTAAGCTCTCATACTGGAACACATCTTGACGCACCATATCATTTTAAAAAAAATGGAGCAAAAATACATCAAATTCCTGTAACTAGGTTGATAGGTGATGCATTATTAATTAAAATTAAAAAAGTAAAAGACCAGACAATTACTAAAAAAGATTTACTTGAATTTGAGCGAAAAAATGGTAATATCAAAAACTTTTCTTCGGTTATATTTTTCACGGACTGGCAAAAAAATTTAAATAAAAAATTTTACTTTACAAATAATCCAGGTTTATCTAAATTGGCAGCTGATTATCTAGTCTCAAAAAAAATCAACCTGGTTGGAATTGATTCTCCTAGCATTGATTTGGGAAAAGATCAGTCTTTTGTAGCTCACAAAATTTTCGCAAAAAATAATATCTTAATAGTTGAAAATCTTTCCAATTTGGAAAAAATCCCTACTTTGGACTTTAATTTTATTATTTTACCTCTTAAACTAAAAGATGCGACAGGTTCCCCAGTTAGAGCAATTGCTATTTATTGAACAAAATAAAATCGATTTCTTTTATAATTTTTTGATAATTTACCCACAATTGGGATTTGATTTCCACAAAACTTGCACTGATTCTTTTCATTAAGATTCCACGACTCTATATCAAAACCATATCTCTCGATTACAATATTGTTGCATTCCGGACAGTATGTGTGTTCTAATGGATGGCCAGGAACATTTCCAATGTAGACATACTTTAGTCCAATCTTTTTGGCAATCTCATGATGTTTTTCCAAGGTTTTAACTGGAGTAGAATCAAACTCCATCATTTTATAATCAGGATGAAAACGTAAAAAGGAAATAGGCATTTCTGGTCCCAATTCATCATAAATAAATTTACATAATTTTTCCGCATCCTCTAGACTATCTCCAACTTGTGGAACAATCAAATCTGTAATCTCTACATGAATTTTCGTTTTGTCACGAATTTCTAAAAGTGTGTCAAAAATTGGTTGAGGATCAGGAACTCCAATGAATTTTCTTATAAATTCTGGTTCAGCGCTACCTTTGAAATCAACTGTTATTGTATCTAAAAATTCACTCATCATTTTTACTGATTCAGGAGTATCATATCCGTTTGAAACAAA
>JADFOW010000003.1:0-43482 GCA_022562615.1 Nitrososphaerota archaeon | reverse complement strand
ATGTTGAAAAGATTTTTTTGATGTGCTACTACTCCGCAGTCCCTTGCAAATTCGATGAAAATCGATGGTTCGTTGTACGTATAGGCAATACCATCTGCGCCATTATCCACAGCCGTTTGTACAACTTCTTCAGGGGTCATGTCGATACCTTCAATTTTTCGCCTTTGACTAATATCATAATTTTGACAATACTTACAAAGCCAGTTACATCCCGTGGTAGCAATTGAATATATTTTTGAGCCTGGATGATAATGTGTTACAGGTTTTTTTTCAATGGGGTCAACATGACCTGCGATTACTTTACCATAAACAAACAAGTCTAGTTTTCCATTTTGATTTCCTCTAATTCCACATAAACCAATTTGTTCTTCTTTCAGCTCACAATATCTTGCACAAGCTGTACAACGTACCTTATTGTCTGATAATTTTTCATATAGAATAGCTTCTTTTGCCATTTTACACTATACTATTAGTTTTTCAAATATAAGGTGATTGATTTTTCGTAATGCTAAAAACATACAATATATCAACAATACGCATGAGCAAACCAGGGAATATGTGGAGAAAAGTTCATGGTAAAATTACCAAACGACCTACTAATTTCTCTTGGGTAATTAAAGAAAAACTTGCAGGTTCTGGCATGCCCACTAGTTTTGAGGAGTTTGATTGGACTCTAAAACAAGGGGTAAAATCAATTGTAACTATGACTGAAAATGCATTACCTGAAAAGTGGGTAAGTGAAATAAGATACTTACACGTTCCTACACCAGATCTAACTGCTCCAGATATGGAGAAAATCGATATAGCGGTTAACTTTATTCATGAAAATATTATTGATAATCAGGCAGTGATGGTTCATTGTGCAGCTGGGATGGGAAGAGCGGGAACCATTTTAGCATGTTATTTAGTAAAGTATCAGAAATATTCATCAGAGGATGCAATTAAAAAAATAAGAAAAGAAAGGCCTGGGTCTATTCAATCTGAAACACAAGAGTTAGCGATTACTTTTTACCAAAAACATATAGGAAATTAAATAAATTCTGATACTAGTTTTCCATCTACAACTTTTATCTGTAGTTTTTTATTTTCTTGAAATACTAGAGTCAATACCTCATCAGAATCTTCAACCTTTATCAATTCTATCATTTTAATTTGATCAAATTTTCCCATATTTTTCACCTATTCCGGAATCGATACAGTCTCAATCTTTCCATCAACCGCCTTTATGAATAAAAATCTGTTATCCTTAAAGATAAAGGTAATACCTCCTTCTTTATCTGGTTCCTCAACTTCTAGAATGGGTTGACCTAAAAGACCATCGTATTTTGTCATATGGAATCTTCATAAACGATCCATATATCCCTAATTAAGCTAATTTTTGTTCCCACACAGATACCAGAATTAAGTAAACGGAATCTAATTTTTACACTTTGATTATTTTATTTAAAACCTGATAAATGATAAGCAAATTATACACATAATAGGGATATTTTTTCAGGGAAAAAAGAAATGAATCATAATGAGTTATGTCAAAAAGTCTTAGAGTTAGACCCCCAAGTTCGGTTTAGTGGTGTTTTAAACTCCAAAGGAGATTTAATTGTTGAACGTAACCAAGATGAATCAGTAAATTTACTGGCTACTGATGAATTGAAAATGATAATTCATTATACTTTTCAGCGGTGGTCTAGTATCCAAAATCTTGCTCACAAAATTGGAAAAGAAAAGGTAAACATTTCAGAATTTGAGAAAGTTACACTGATTAGCCTTCTCCTAAAGGACGGAAATCTTCTTTTATTGAGTTTAGAACCCAGTTCTAATTATTTGGAAATTATTTCCAAAGTCAAACAAATAATTCCCGATGAATAATTAGGTTTTAAAAAATTATCTCTAGTTGGGTTCCTTGTTTTTGCTGTAGTACCAATAAGTAGCAAATGATTAACAGCTGCGAACATTAACTAGAGCTTTACAAATTTTGAGGATTGAAATCTAAGCGATCATTATTTCGATCTCTTTTGAATTATTTTTAATACTATCGGGTTCCGTATAGTCATGTTTCTGCCAGGAAGCAGAGACTTCGACTCCAATCTTATGTCTCCCTGATCCTAGATCAGACGCCTTAACGGTAAATTTTTCATTAAAATCAAATAATTCCTGCCTTACTTCTTCTTCTGATAGGCGAATAAATGGCTCAAAATTTTTGGATACTTGAACCCATATTCTTTTGTCTTGGTTAGGATTCACCAATTTAGGATTTCTTGTCCAAAAGATTGCTGCCTTTCTATAGGTATCTATTGTTTTGCCGATCTCCTTTTTTCTAAAACTCCCCAAAGTCAACATTACACGATACTTTAACTTAAAAGCGACATCATTATTGTTGTATGCTTTTGTCCAATTTGCCTCATTGAAAGCATCTCTTATACCTCCTTCAATTGAAAATTGGACGTTGATCTCTATTGTATCACTGGAGGAGTATTGATTTTTACCATTAAGTAGTAAAATCTCTGAAATCATGCTATCGCTCATTCTTACCAACCGTAATGATTTATATCCACAATAAGTTCTTTTTCCGAATAAATGCACGCGCAGGTAATTAGTTCAGCACCAAAAGAAATCAATCTATCCATCAAAGACACTGATATAGGAATTTTGTATATTATTCAGCATGAACTATTAAAGACATCAAGCATTGATTTTGCGGGAGTTATTGTAAAATATCCTTTAACCAATGAATTAGGGATGCAAATAAAATCTAAAAATAACCCAATAACAGAAATAAAAAACGCCGCCGAAATTGCAATAAAAACCACAAACGAACTTAAAAAATTATTTAATTCTACAATTAAGGTAAGTTAAATGAAATTTTGCCCCAAATGTGAGGTTAAATTAAAAAAGAGTGATTCAGGACTTCAATGTTCAAAATGTGGTTATACTGAAGGACAAGAAGTAAAGCAAACAAATAAAATTGTTGGTGAAAAAGAACCAGATTTTTCCCTTCTTGCTTTTGAAGAAAATGAAGGAGAAGAATCATATTCAACAATCAAAATAGAATGTGAAAAATGTGGCCATGATGAAGCAGTTTGGTGGATGTTTCAAACAAGAAGTGCTGATGAACCTACAACACGATTTTATCGTTGTTCAAAATGCAAATACACCTGGCGTGATTACTCATAACGTTTAACTTGAACTTAAAGTCAAGAAGGTTAATTTGACTTTTGGAGCAAAAACAAGTGGTTCAGATGATCTAAAAGCCATCATCTCAGCTATATCTACACTAGTAGAAGAAGCCACATTTGTTGCTACATCAGAGGGAATAACCTTTAGAGGAATGGATCCCTCACATGTAGCTCTAATTGATATTTCATGGCCTAATTCGGCATTTGAAAAGTATGAATGTGATAGTGATATTAAATTCGGAGTTAGAATTGATGAATTTTCTAAACTCATTAAAAGAGCAAATAAGAATGACAGCATTGAGATTAGCATCTCTGAACAAAACATGTTACTTGTTACTGTTGGAAAAAACAAAAAATACAAAATGCGTTTAATTGAAAGTTCTGCAACTGATACACCATTACCAAAGATTCCATATAATTCTAAAATTACCTTATCATCTTCTATGTTTGATAAAATTTTAGGTGATGTCCAAGTAGTTTCTGATTATTTAACTATACATACGTCTGACTCAAAAGCCGATTTTTCAGGCAAAGGCGATTCAGGAGAAGTGGTAATTAATCTTGAAAAAGAAACTGATGGTATTGAAGAAATATCGTCAACTGAAGATAGTACAGGTACCTATAGCCTAGAATACCTTAATCCTGTAGTCAAAGCAGTGGGTTCAACAGCAGGGTTAATCACTTGCGAATTTTCCAGTGCCAAACCCCTAAGAATCGAATTTAAGGTGGCAAACATTGGTAGAATTCACTTTTATTTGGCTCCACGCGTAGAAAGTTAAAGCATTTAAAGATAAAATAATTCAGTTATTTTGAATTGAAACTTCTCCTAAAATATGGTGGAACATCTATTTCAACTGCAAAAGACATACAAAATGTTGCAAAACATATTCAATCATTATCAAAACAGAACCAGCTTGTAATTGTCTGCTCTGCAATTAGCAATACTACTGATGATCTAATTGAAATATCTCAATCAATAAAAAAGGAAAAAAAGAAAAAAGCAGGACAATTGGTAAAAAAAATTGTAAGTCGACATCAAGAACTTGCTAAACACATAATTAAGAAATCACAGATAAGAAAAAAATTATTACAAACATTAAATGAATACTTTGCAGAACTTGTTGCCCTTATTGATGGTATGGTGTTATTAGGAGAAGTAACTCCAAGATCAATGGATTATCTATTGTCATTTGGAGAACGTCTTTCAATAAAATTAATCTCTGCTGCAATTAATGATTTAGGAAAAGAATCAGTATCTCTTACTGGTAAAGAGGTAGGAATTGTTACTGATTCAAATTTTGGTGAATCAAAACCTCTAATGGATACAACAAGACTTAGAATATCAAAAACTTTAGATTCCCTGTTCTCAAAGAAAATAATTCCTGTTATTGGAGGATTTGCTGGAGCGGATCAACATGGTCACGTAACTACCTTTGGTAGAGGAGGCTCAGATTATTCAGCCACAATAATTGGTTCTTGCATTAAAGCTGACGAGATTTGGCTAATGAGTGATGTTGATGGATTAATGACGGCTGATCCAAAAATTGTCAAAAATGCCAAGTTACTCAAAGAAGTTTCATACCTAGAGGCAATTGAGATGGCTATGTTTGGAGCAAAACAAATTCATCCACGAACCTTTGAACCTTTGTTGACAAAAAAAATACCAATGAAAATAAGAAGCTCATTTAATGTAAAAAATGAAGGGACTCTAGTTACTTCTTCTCCATCACTATCTTCTAAAAATACCGTAAAATGTGTAAGTAATATTTCTCATAATGGACTAATTGATATTCGTGGTGGAAGTATGGTTGGAACACCAGGAACTGCTGCGACGATTTTTACTACATTAGCTAATGCAAGCATAAACGTAATGATGATTTCTCAAAATCCTTCTGAATCTAGTATTACCATTGTAGTCAAAAATACAGATCTTGATAAAGCCGTAAGCACTTTGGAGATGGAACTTTTGGGAAAAATAATCAAAAAACTTGAAGTTACTACTAATATGGCAATAATTGCACTTATTGGGTCTGGCATGCGTGGAACAGTAGGTGTTGCATCAAAAGTATTTGGGGCAATGGAGAAAAATAAGGTAAATGTATCAATGATTACTCAAGGTTCTTCTGAACTTAATCTTGCCTTTGTGGTAAAAAATTCTGATGCAAACACTGCTGTTAAGGCATTACATAATGAATTTGAACTTTCTAAAATAAACTAAAATAATTTAAGGGAACAAAAATTAGAGAATTTCATTGAACAAGTACCTAATTGTTTTTATTGTAGGAATTTTTGTGGTAGGGATTTTAACTATTTCATCCATCTCTGATCAATTTGTTGATGCCAACTCTAGAAAAAAAATACATTTTACTCAAACCATAACCTCTATACAGGATCCAGGTCAAGGACATGAAAGTCATCAATTAGCGTTAATTCTATCTCCAAGTGAAGGAACGATCTATGATGGTTCATTGACATTTACTGCAAGTGAACCTGTACAGAAAGTAGTTTTACATGAGATTAATGAAAATGATGCTAAAGGACAGCCAACATGGACAATTGATGGAAAAAAAATCTATGCTTTATCATTAATTGAAAAAGAAACAATGTCTGATTCCTTTGAATTTACCGGGGCTGCTTTAGCACTGCATTCAACTAATTCCCAAGAGTTTACAACTACTGTTAGCGTTGATGGTTGGATAAGAGGACAACCTACGGAAATTATAATTCAACAAATTAACCTTGAAAAAGAAGAATCATCTTTGTTGTTATCAAATACAAATGTTCCAGTAGCAATACCAATGCATAAAGGAATCTTTAACTCAGATTCTGTTTTCTATATTATTACAGATTCCAGTAATCAAGAACTTGCAGAAGTAATAACTGAAAAACAAGACTGGAAGGTAGAACTAGCTCCCCCCCTTGTCAACACACCAGAAACTGCACTTCAGCTAATGTTTGTTTTCACAAATGGGATAACTGGTGACGGAATTTATGGCTATCAGGCTGACGTATTTTCAAGCACACCAATTCAAGAATCAGAATATAGTTCATTAAATTCAGTGGTGGAGATTACATGGAAAAAAGGACAAAATAAAATAATCTTTGAATCAGCTGAAGAAATTTTAGAAGCCAAAGAGGGAGGTAGAATTGAATTCAAAGAGACTGGCAATGTAATTAACGCTCCTCAAATAATCTGGCCTGATGGTCAAATGATGGTAAGAGACGATAAAGAAATTACTGACGATTCACTATACACAGGTGGACAAATTATTGAAATCAATGAAGAGGACATGATTGTAACTTTCATTGCACATAGAGGATGGGGACCTGATGGAAGAACCATCTATTACATTATAACAGACGCGACACCTAGTGGACCCGCTGAAATGATGGGCATCACATATTCACCTGCTTCTGCAGAACTACTCATAAGTCCTGCTGCAGTAGATTTATTCCAATTCAAAAATGGAATTAAAGGTTCAGGTCCAATGGGATTCCAACCTGGAATAGCTTCTGCGGCGCTAGGAGATGAAAATTATAGTCCAATTTGGCGAATCTATAATGTAGAGTGGAATAATCCAGGAAATGCAAAAATTCTTGAGACAAAATTTGATATTGATTTCTTTAACAAAGAGAATCTATTGACAGTTAGTATTGCTCGTACAATGAATAGTGATCATCTTGTAAACTGCCCTTTCATAGATCCATTCCAATAAAAATTCATTTCACTAAAGGGATAAATTACTTGAAAGGAGCTTTATTGTGAAATTGACTGGTAAACTCTACATTGTGGGGGTTGGCCCCGGACATCATGATCATATGACCTTTAGAGCCAAAGAAGTGGTTGCGGAAAGTGATACCATAGTTGGATATGAAACCTATGTTAATCTAGTTGCAGATCTTATTGAAGGCAAAGAAGTACATCGATATGCTATGACACAAGAGGTAGAACGTGCCCAACAGTGTATTGAATTGGCAAAATCAGGCAAGATAGTATCACTTGTTTCAAGTGGTGATCCAGGAATTTATGGTATGGCAGGATTGATCTATGAAACACTTGCAGAATCTGGCTGGAATCCTAAAGAAGGGTTGCAAGTTGAAATTGTGCCAGGAGTATCTGCATTGAACTCATGTGCATCTATAATTGGCTCACCTTTAATGACGGATTTTGCAGTTGTAAGTATGAGTGATTTATTGGTACCATGGGAAATAATCCAAAAAAGAGTTGAAGCTGCAGCACAAGGTGATTTCGTAATTGTAATTTACAATCCCTCTAGTAAAAAACGAATACATCAGCTCCTAGATACAAGAAAAATTCTTCTCAAATATAGAAAACCTACAACTCCAGTAGCAATAATTAAAGGAGCATTTAGAGATTCCCAAACCATTGTCATGACTAACTTGGAAGATCTACCCAAACATTCTGATAAATTGGGAATGATTACTACAGTAATTATTGGAAATTCTTCAACATACAATTACAAAGATTTAATGATAAATCCCAGAGGTTACAAATCAAAATATAATTTAGAAGAACAGACCAACCCAGATCTAAAAGTCTAGTAGCTTTTCTTTATTTCATCAAATAATTCTCGACTTAGATTCAATTTATCGCGAATTGGGGCAACCACTTTAACCAGATACTTCCCTACAGCTTCTTTTAGATCTGATGGATGTAACTTCTTTGCAGCAAAATCTGTTTCCAGTTGGTTATAATCAGTATAATCGATATTTCCACCAAATCTTTCATCTCTTTCTACTTTCATTTCATTAAACTCGTGAAAGATGATTGTCTTTGCAATCTCTAATATTGGATTATTCTGAGTATTTGCTTCCTCACACCATGCTCTGGTAATCTTTTTTATTATTTCAAAATCAATATCATGAATAAAAACACCTGAATTGGGGTCAGATTTACTCATTTTTCCTAATAACTGGGAATCATTTGAATCAGATGGTTTTGAAAGACCAGGTAATAATTTGTGATGAACAGCTACTGGAACCTTCCATTTCATTTTAGGAAAAATTTCTCTAACTAACATGTGGATTTTTCTTTGATCCATTCCTGAATGTACAATATCTAAGTCAAGTGAATGAATATCAACTGCTTGCATAGGAGGATATAGTAATTTTGCAAGATCAATTTTTGATTCATCTTCTGATCTTCCCATTATTGTTAGAGTTCTCATGGTCCTTTTGATCGACATATGTTTTGAAAATTCCATAAATTCTTTCCAATATTCTTTTCTAGAATCATAAAGATCAGACCCAAGTACAATATTTGCCTGTGGACAAACTAGTTTGAATGCATCTGCATAATATTTTGAAACCTTAGTAATTGTATCCCAATCGCCACCTAGCTTATCATTAATCATTGTATGCCAATCTGCTAGAAATATTGTACAATTAACACCAGCTTTAAGGAAATCATTGATTTTAAAACCTGTACTGATTAAACTACCTAAATGTAAAAATCCAGAAATTTCTAAGCCAATGTAATGTTTCGGAGAAGAATTAGTTTTAAATAATTCAACTAATTCCTCACGAGTAACTACTTCTTCAGTTGGAGGTCTTTCAATTAATTCAACTTTTTCAGTAATATCCAAATCAAAACATCTACTCAACGGTAAACCTATAAAGATTCTTACAAAGTTTAGAAAAAAGAAATTAAATAAAATTAATGACTGACACTTCGAACTAATTTCAAAAAATAGATATTATTTACAACCCTTCTTATGCTTTCTTAAATCTTCAGAATAACTAAATTCTGCACCACAATTTCGGCATTTTTCTTTCTTCTTGCTGTGGGCTTTTTCTTGATGTTTTTTTAGCCTCTCTTTATCAGGGAGTACTGTTCCACATTTCTTACATTTCATTTCATTTTGACTAGATCCAAATAGTCCCATATCGACTATTGTTAGATAGCAGAAACTATGGTTTAATCTTTTTTGAATTTGAGAATTTTTTTATGAATTTTAAGACTCCAAATCTAAACTTTTCCTTGGTCTCGTACTAAGATAAAATGCATGAGCGCTAATGATAAATGCTGACAAAAAAATCTTTGTTGCAAAAACTAGATTCCATGGTCTATCTGGGTCAGGATATGCAACAAAAAGCATGTCAATATCTGGAACCTGACCCTCGATCACTCCTGCAGTAATCTTTGCATTTAAAACTGTAAAATTATACATTACTTCATACAAAGAAATAATTGCAAATCCTAACAACATTAATTGAAGTAATCCCATCTTCCAACCAATAATTTTATTTCCAGCAGTCCTTTTCCAACCTATTCTTGTAACACAATACCAACCAATAATTGTGGAAAAAAATATCCATGTAGAAACTCTCGCAAAATTCTCAAAGGGAATTACTGTGTTGTTTATTGCTTCACCCATTACGTATGTTCCATTCTCCATCCATTCAATCATGGTGATATAGACTCCAAAGACAAGTGAAGCTGCCATAATGAACCCACATATGTAAAAGAGGTACAAAAAAACTTTGTAAGCAGAATCTGATTTTTCAAGATAATGTGGTTTCATTATGCGTTTGCAAATTTTGGAAATATAAAAATTCATTGATAACAAAGGAAATTTAAAGACTAGTCAGAGAGTAAAATATTATTGAAAATCCCAATCAATGCTCCAATTGTAGGAAAAGAAGATATTTCTGCCGTTATTTCGATACTAAAAGAGCCAATTAATCCCAAAGTTACCTCAAAGAATATTGAATATATTGCAAAATCTTTACGTGAGACTCGATGAACAGTTTAGAAAATATGATTGGTGTGTTATGTAAGGTAATTTTACCAATTCCTGAAGAATCATATCAAGGAAATCCTGATTCTACCATTGCTGTATGTACACTTTCAAGCCTAGACCTGCTTAAAAAAATAGCCAATTCTGACATTTTACAACATATTTCCATCGTTGGAAGGTTACTTTCAGAAAATAAAGGAATAGATCTAATAATTCGACATGTTAATCAGAATAAAAAAATCAAAACAATAATTGTATGTGGTAAAGAGGTTTGGGGACATAAAGCTGGACATTCTTTGTTTAAATTATACAAAAATGGAATTGACAATAACCGAAGAATAATTAATTCTAATAGTCCAGATCCTTTTCTAACAGTTACAAAATCACAAATTACTTATTTTCAAAATGAAATTACTCTGGTGAATATGATTAATGAAACAAATTTCAGCAAAATTAAACAAAAAATAATCTAATATCCAGTTCTCTGTCTTTCTCTATTGATTTCATTTTTTTTCTTATATTCTTCAACAATGTCATCTGGAGTTAAATTAAGTTCTAGTGAAGCTTGCACCACAAAATGCCAAATATCAATTAATTCTTCTCTGGCACCTTCCTTGTTAAATGGAGTTGGAGTTTTCCACCATTTCCAATTGGTAGTCCTTTGTAGTTCCACAGCTTCGTGTATAATTGCAGTACACAAAGCCGAAACTCTACCTTCAGAATCTTTTGGATATTTATCCAAATTCATCATTTCTGTCAGACCTTTTTGTAATTTGAATATGGTTTGGAGTCTATCGGCTATTTTTTCAGATGTTTCTTGAGACAATGAACGTTCTCTTTGGATAAATTATTAAACTTAAATCTTTTTAGAAACGAATCATTTTTTCATATATTTTCACTCGTTTTGTGATATCTGATTTTTTTAATTGAAGTAAACCTTCTAATCCATACTTTTCAACGGCAAAAGAACCTAAAACATTTCCATAAACTATAGCTTTTTTTATTTCTGAGAGACTAGTAGATCTCTTACTAGCAAGATATCCAATCATGGCTCCAGCAAAGGAATCTCCTGCACCTGTGGGGTCAACAACATCCTCCAACGAGAATCCTGCTGATGGAAAAATTACATCATCAAAAAACATCAAAGATCCATGCTCCCCCTTTTTAATAATTACATATTTTGCTCCCCATCCCATCATTTTTTTGGCACATTTTATCAAGTTGAATTCTTTGGTTAGAAGTTTTGCTTCTTGATCATTTATTACAACAGCATCTACCGCTTTTATCATCTTAATCACCGATTCTGGTTTTGTAGAAATCCAAAAATCAATAGTATCACACATTGAAAATTTAACTTTATCAAATTCCTTTATAAGATTGGTATTTTGATCAGGATCATTATTTGCTAGGTATACAAATTGTGATTTTCTGTATTCTTCTGGTACAGTCGGTTTAAAATTCTCAAGCACATTAAGTTCTGTCTTTAAAGTTTCTCTAGTACTTAGAGTTTTGTCAAATCTTCCGTCATAACGAAATGTTTTACCTTCTTTAATAGTAAATCCTTTCAAATCTAGATGTTTTGATAAAATTTTCTGATATTTTTTTGGAAAATCTTTTCCTACAACTGCAATTAACCCCGTATTAACAAAATTACTGGCAGATATTGCGGCAAATGTTGCTGCTCCTCCTAAGACATTTTTTAAAATTTTGTTCGGAGTTCTTATTGTATCTAACGCAATAGATCCAAAAACAGTCAGCATTTTATAAAAAATTAATCTTGATGTATAAATTCTCTTGCTTGTTCTTCAGTTGGATAGAACACAAAGGGAATGTCGATAGTGGAAAATAAAACATCATACTTTGTTATTCCACTAATCATTACTATCGGAACTTCTTGTGATTCTATATTAGATTCTGTTTGGAAGGTACCACTAACTAGACTATTACCTAATGCTGGTAAGGTAAATGGTTCTAATTTTCCTTCACCAACTTTTTTACCATCTGCTATTATAAAAAAATCGGTATTCCCTGCTGTCAATATCAACAATGAAGGATTTTCAAATTCTAACTCTATATTATATGCTGATCCTTTGTCGGTTTTTTCAATAAGATCACTTTCTGTAATTACTATTCCTATTTGTGAGGCTAAAGCGTACTGTGAATACCCAAAGATACTCATTCCTATAACAAAGGCAATAATTATTCCCTTTCTAGAATTCTCCATGTACAATACTCAAAAAATTCCTTTTTAATCTAAAAGAGAAAAAATCCCTGTATTATGTGTAAAAATTTTGATCTAGTCTTTAACCTCATTAGAGCTAACAGAATAAATTAAAATTCTATAAATTAGGAACATATGGCCAAAATAAAACTGAAATTTGAAGAAAATGAAATTGAAATAGATTCTAGGGATTTCTATGTTGATAATCAAACTTTAGGTGAAGTTATTGAAAATCTTGCAAAGCTAATGAGAGAAAATCAAACTAAACCAATTTACGAAAATTTACAAAGTAATCCCACATCTAACAAATCAAATTTTGATAGTTTAAATTCTCTAGAAGATGTGGAAATTTTTGAACCCGAGTTCAATGAACCAAAACAAATATCATCAAATGAAATTAAAGATAAATTAAAAATTTTAGAGAAAAACACATTCTTTAATGTTCCAAGAACAGCTACTGATACAGTACAGCAGTTAAGGGAGTATGGTTGGGTTGCAAGTCCATTCGATGTTTCAAAAGCTTTGGTAAAAATGGCTTCAAACAGAGAAATTTCAAAAAATTCTACAGAGAACAGAACTCATTATTTTGTACAAGAATCAATTTTAGTTAACTAGTCTTGTAGTGACATTTGTTACAGGAATCAAAAACTTCTCCTTCTAGATGATCAAAATGGACATTGCAATTTTTGCAAGTATGATGTAATTCAAAATACCCATCTTCTTCAATTTCTCCTACTTGATTTGATTCAAGATCTGTTGTTCCACATTTTATACAATGACACCCACATTCAATTTTCATCATATCTAGTCTCCAATAATCTATGTATAGTTCTACCACCTATAGAAATTATTGGAAAAAAAACGAGAAATCCCCATTGAAATTGATGATCATTTTAAACTCTTTGGAAAAGAACCATGGGAAGTAGAATATGGAGAAAAATGTCCAGTGTGTAATATTAGAATTGATGAATATGGTTTTTGTTCATGTGGATCAAGTGGAGATTAAACTCTGACCTTTTTTCTTTTAAAGAAAAATACACCAATTACAACTATTCCAATAATTATACTGACTATAACATATTCAACTGGAAATTTATCTTCTGCAGGTATTTCAATTTCACCAAAATCCGTTATTACTGTACCGGTAATTGAAATATCCCCTGAATTTTGAGGTCTCATATTTAGCCAAACATGAGTTCCATTGTTGATATAATTATGAAACAATATTTTTTCTCCATCTAAAAACACTTGATATGGTTCCGATAAAAAATCTATAGGAATAATAGTTGTTACAAATGCATTTTCTCCTTTTAATTCAAAACTTATTTCTCCCAATCCAGGATCAAAATTAAATTGATTTATCTTAGCCCAGGTTCTAATTTCAATCAAATACTCATTATCCTGAATCTTTACATTCTCATATAATTTTGGTTCATTCAAAGAATATTCCAATAACATTTGACAACCATGGCACATAATTCCTTTTTTTTCACCCAGATATACGGGCTTTTCATTTACAAAAATTAGATCTACATCAGGAAATAAAAAAGATGTACTTTTAAGATAAATAAAGTCCATGGTCCAAATATTATCTTTTAGAGTTAATTCATCTAAAAGATCATATTCTACAATTACATCTTCTTTTGATGGAAATATAATTAAACCATCATTATTTCCAATCATACTATGCTGTATTTTATTTCCTTCTTGATCCTTTACTGTAAGATTAACTATCTTACCTTCAATCAAATCTATTTGATTTGGGAAACCAAGACCATCAACTACGTGTTTTACATGAACTTCTCCCAAAGAATTGATTAATACTTCAATTGATCTTTGTTTTGATTGTTCCTCAAAAACTTGAGCGTAGGCTGCAGGAATTATGATTAGTAATGAAACAATAATTGAAAAAACAATAAATTGACAATTCATCTATTCCACTACTACTTGAAGCATTTTTGCTTCCTCTAAAGGACAATCATTGTTGTCCCTTTGTAAATTAACAATTTTATCAGCAACTTCCATTCCTTCAATTACCTCGCCAAATACAGTGTATTGTCTATCCAAAAAAGTAGAATCAGCCGTTACGATAAAAAATTGTGAGCCTGCACTATCTGGATCTTGCGACCTTGCCATTGAAACAATTCCACGCAAGTGAGATCTTGAACTAAATTCAGCCTTGAGAGAATAACCGGGACCTCCCGTTCCCCAGGTGCTTTTATTTCCACCCTTGGTATTTGGATCTCCTCCCTGAATCATAAATCCAGGAATAACCCTGTGAAAAAAAGTTCCATTATAGAATCCGTCTTTAGCTAATTTTTCAAAATTCCTGACTGCCTCAGGAGCCAACTCTGGAAGTAATTTAAAGGAAATTTTTCCAAAATTTGTATTAATTATAATGTTACTCAATATGAGGAGTTTTAGGGTTTTACCATAAGAGTCTTTTGTGTAAAAATTTTTAAAAATTATTATAGATGGTTATTTTAAAATAAAAATTTCTTAAATGTTAATATACAATTCGTTAATAAAATTATAATTTTTATTTTTGATGGAGTTTACACAATGAATTTCGTAAAATTGTAAATAATTACAATTAGATAAAAACAAAATAAAACAAATTGGAAAAGTTATAGTGTTATATAGAACAAATAAAATTAAAATTTGTTGAATCGTACAAATCAGAGCACGATTATTAAGGAAGCAATTAATTCTTATCTAGACAAGGGGGTAACTGACAAACAAGACATCTATACCAAAGTAGTAGATGAACTTGGAGTTCCACGGCCAACTGTTAGAAGAGTAGCAAGAGACCTGAGAAATGAATTATTACAAAAAATACAGATCTTGCAGTCTGACATGCCTAAAACTACTCCTGAAGACCAATAAATTCTGCTCCTTTTTCTTTTTAATTATTTTTACCCATTGATCTCTAACATTACTAATATAAGCAATGGAATATTTTGGGTTAAATAATGGGCTATTTAGGCAACCATTTAGCTACTGCAGTAGTAGGAATTTTTGCAGCAGTATTGACTGGTTTGCCGTTTGTTTTAGGTGACTTTGCACCCATTCTAGAATTTATATTTATGATGGCAATCCCCGTTACTTGGTTCTTAACTCTCATGTGCTGGCTTGCTCAAAAGAGTACTGACTATACACATAAACATACATCGTATTCAACGCACGAAAAAAAAAACTGAATAACCTAGACAAGTTTCTCAAGTTTATACCGAAAATGGAAAGCAGGCAAGCAAAAGTGAAATTAAAGATGCAAAAACAAAATTAACTGAAGATCTAAACTCTCTAAAAGAGATTGTAAAAATAAAAGATGATGAAATTGAGAGATTAAACCACGAAATTTCTAATCTACAAACTTTGATTCAAATAGAATCCTTAAAGACTGAACTTGCAAATCTTAAGATATTAGCATCTAAATCAAAAAAATAGTATTATTCTTTACAATCGCAACAAACTATTCCATGATTATCTTTACATACAGGGCAACTAACAGCACCACCAAAATGACATTTACATGAACATAGTTCAGTTGGGTCTTTTTTTGCACTCATTGACATAATTTCTACATTGTGTTAATATTTGACTCTTCCACTTTTTAAAAAAACAAATTGAAACAAATCTTTTATGCGTTATAAGAAATTAAAAAATAACCCATAACAATATTATTTTTCAAAGTTTAATCTCAAGTGTATTTTTTCTTCAATCTTAGTTAGAACAAGTGCTTTTGCTGACCAAATTCAGTCACAAACGAAAATTATTCCGTTTTATGATAGTTATGGAAATATTCAGGGAAACAATATTTAGGTAATTGAATTTACTCAAACCACAGTAAATGAAGTTTGAATTTACGAATACAAATTCTGTGTCTTTGATTCGAACTTATCTGAAAGTCTTTTTGATAGAATTATTTTGTAAAAATTTTTTAAGATAGTGTATCTTTTTTCTACTCTTGTAGTTTAGATGCCATTTTTAGGGTTCCATCTACCATCTCTCTTACTCTTTCTTTTCCAGAATCATCAGATAATACATTTTCAGAGATTGAATCTACTGTCAAAAACACTGCCTTAGGATTAGTAATTACTCGAAAATATGATAACAATTGAGTTATCATAGTCTGAACATCAATAAATCCAATATTACCTGAGGCCATTATTACCATCCCCGCAACCTTCCCTTCGGTTTTTTTATAATTGACGTATTCAAACAAATTTTTTAATGCAGAACTAAAAAAGGAATTGTAAATTGGAGATCCAATCAGCCACACATCTGCATCCATAATGTCTTTGGTTGCATTTTTTGTAGCTTCATTGTACTCTTCAGCGGGACCTCTATAACATTCAACTTGGCCGTCTGAAAGATTAATGTATTTAACATCTACATCTTTGGTTTTGGTGTATTCAAAAACATATTTCATAGCGAACTGAGTATTTGCATTTTTTCTAGGACTACCTGAGATTACTACGACTTTCATAAACATCCAAATTAATCTCTCTATTTAAACCGCAATTACTTTTTTTCAATTTTAAAAACGGGCTTGGAGGGCTTCGATCCCTCGACCTGTAACTTAGGAGGCTACCGCGCTATCCATGTTTCGCGTCTAATTGACTCTGCGCCACAAGCCCAGCAAAAAAAATACTTGTAATTATTTAAGCGTAATCAAGATTAGTTTTGATAATTTCTTGTATGTTTTTCCAGTTTAAATTTTCTTTATCCTCCCATTTTTCAAAATAGATTACATCCTTTAAGCTAAGTCTTGGAAGCCAACCAGCCGTTTCAAGATCCGGTTTTGATGCAAATTCATCAACATATCCTAAACACAAGTATGCTATGGGAATAACATGACTTGGTAAATCTAACACTTCTTTTAAAACATCATTTGAAAGGATACTCACCCAACCAAGCCCCACACCTTCGGTTCTTGCTGCAAGCCAAAGATTTTGAATAGCACAACATACACTATACAATCCGGCCTCAGGAATGCTTGATCTGCCTATTACAAAAGGACCAAATTTTGATGGATCATAAGTTACACAAAGATTTACAGGAGATTCTAAAATTCCTTCCAGTTTAAAGGAAAGATATTTTGATTTTTTTGGTTCTTCAATTAATTGTGAAGAACTTTCTTTTTCTTCCTCGAAGGATTTCTTGATTCTAGCTTTTGTTTGAGGATCTTTAATTAAAATGAAATTCCATGGCTGTGAGAAACCAACGGATGGTGCATGATGAGCAGCATTTAGGATTCTAGATAAAATTTCATCTTCAATCAATTTAGGGATAAAATGTGATCTAACATCTCTTCTAGAATGAATCGCCTTGTATAATCCATTTTTCTCCTCATTAGTAAATTTTTCAGTCATCTTTCCTTTTATTCTATCTTTCATCTGTTAAACGTTAATAATGTCTGCAACTAGTTTTGTTTTTCATTGGGCCGGTAGTCTAGTTGGTTAGGATACCGCCTCGACACGGCGGTGATCGTGAGTTCGAATCTCACTCGGCCCACTTTTTTCATGTAGCGATTACAAATTCCTTTTCAAGTATACTCCAAGCAGTTTCTAATGTAATGATACCTTCAACTTTGAAACTACTAATTTCATCCTCTAGAACTGCTTGATAGATCTCATCCTTTACATCTATCTTGCTTAGGTCAAATGTATTTTTCAATGGAATTTCTGCTCCTGTAATAAATAATGCTCTTCCTGTCATGGAAATATCTTGAGTTGAATATTGTCCAGACCCCAACAATTCGCCATCTGCATATAATTGGTAATTTATCAATGAAACTGTGAATGTTTTCTCACTCGGATTTTTTATAAGGAAAGTTACTTTCAATTCTGCGGTATTTGCTATTTTGTTTACACTGATAACTTCCACATCTTTTAATTCCATTTCGATTTGCTCTAATGCTGGATTATCAAGGCTAGCATACCAAACAATTATTCCCATCATACCCAAGAGTCCTGCAACTGCTGCATAAACTACAAGTTTACTTTGAAGCGCCAAATCATTGATAGCACATTTTAATTAACTAAAAAAGGTTGTCAAGATCCAAATACATAATATTTGATTGAGCATATGAAATTTTATGACTATAGAAACTGCGATTCTTACATGGATTCATCTTATGGCAGCCTCAATTTGGGTTGGAGGTTCCCTTTTCATCGGAATTGTATTTTCACCTTTACTAAAAACAATAGCCCCTTCCACTGAAGAAAGAATTCAAATTATGATAAGAATTGGTAAAAGATTCAACAAGATTGCCGTTCCGTCATTAATTATTCTAGTGGTTACTGGACTCTATAATTCTCAAATGCTTTTGAGCAACCCCTATTTATTAATGACAACTAGTTATGGGACCTTTCTTACTATTAAGATAGTTTTAGTAATTGCCTTAATCATAACATATGCAATACATGTTAGAGTAATTCGAAAAGATGTGGAGGATCAAATAATGTCTAAACAAATGCCCATTCAACAAATCCAAAAATTAAGGAAAAAAATTATCATTTTGGGCGAGATAACAGTAGTATTATCTGTGACCATTCTTTTCTTTGCTGCATTACTTGATGCAGGAGTATGAAACTCCCTCAATTCTTACTTCAAAACCATCTCTTAGTCTTCCAATACCATATTTGCAACCAGTGATTTTTGATGCAACAAATAGGTTTGTTTCTAAATGTTTTGAAATATTATCAACTTGAAATACAGTCATTCCATTTGCCAGACTTGCTGGTAATACAAGCATATCTGCAAGATGTTCATCAACACTATACTTGTTTTGAATAAATTTATCCAAATCTAAATCAAATTTTTTTGTTTTTTTATTAAACAAAGAATCAAATCCAATAATCGAATCGTTATCTATACTACTAACCATTAGAGAAGCACCTGAATCTAATGTAGGTTCTTCTTTAACTTGATTTTCAACATTAAAGTCATTTTCAATTAATTTTTTTTCAATATTGTTAATCTGATTATTTATTAATTTAGAAGGCAGTCTGGAAAATGTACAAGTTAATTTTACACTTTTTGTTTTACGTTTACTTAGAATGATAGGATTAATTTTTTCAAGAGGTAAAACTTCTAATTCAATTAATCCTTCACCTTTAGGAAAATAACCTCTTTTGATTATATTGACTGAAAAATTAAATCCCATTCGTGAATACATTTCTCTTAAAATAATTTGAGTATAATCTATTGTGGGACTCCAAAGGACATCTGTTCCACCTTTAAGGGTAAGATTTAATTTTTTTTTGCAAATAGCAACTACTGGAATTAAAACCAGAATAATTAAAGAAATACTTCCTGCAGTTCCAACATCTTCTTTAAGATTAAGACTTTTCACCTTACTTGGAATAAATTTTAAGCTCATTGCTCCAAATTTTAAGTGATCAAGATTTGCATTACAGATTTTTTTAAGAATTTTTAGTGTTGTAAGATGTTGAGATTTTAGACCTGGATTTTTTCTCCCTTTTCTGATATTTTCTATTATTATTGGTTGATTCATAATACATGATAATGCGGTTGCCGTGCGAACAATTTGTCCCCCTCCCTCTCCAAATGATCCATCAATTTCCAGAAATTCCATTATTTTTTGAAATATTACTTGCTTTATGATAGTTTTTTTAAAAAGAATTTTCTATCTTTATGTATGAATGGTCTTTTAATTGGAAGATTTCAGCCATTTCACTTGGGTCATCTTGAAGCTTTACGTTTTGCTTTATCAAAAGTTGACAAACTATGGATAGGACTTGGAAGTTCTAACAAACCTCTGCAAAAAAATAACCCATTTTCAGCTGAAGAACGAAAAGAAATGATTTTGTCTTCCATCGATGACTCGATTAAAAACAAAATTGAAATTTTCTTTATTCCAGATTTTGAAAATCATAAAAAATGGGTAAAACATATTGATACTATAATACCAAAATTTGATATTGTTTTTACTAATGATGAAATGACAAAACATCTTTACTCAAAACTAGAGACCAAAGTTCTCCCTATTCCTTTTACTGATCGAAATATTTTGTCTGGAACAAATATTCGTGATTTAATACTCAAAGATCAAAAATGGGAAGAACTTGTTCCAGATGGAACTAAAAAATTTTTGAATGAAACTAATGCCAAACACCGACTAAAAAATCTCTAATTATAAATAAAGCCCAAATGGTGTTTTATTTGAGATAAGATTTGGAATATCTTTCAATGCTTCCTGGTCCAACAAATGTTCCTAATCGAGTGATGCGAGCTATGTTAGCTCCAATAATTAATCATCGAAGTGATGACTTTGTAGAACTATATACTGATGTGATTGATAAAACACAACAAGTTTTTCAAACTCAAAATGATATTGTAACCTTATCTGCATCTGGAACAGGTGCAGTAGAAGCCAGTGTAATTAATCTAATTAAAAAAGGAGATAAAGTCATAATTCCCGTAAATGGCGAATTTAGTAACAGACTTTCACAATTAATTGCAGGTCAAGGGGCTGATGTAGTAAAACTAGAAACTCCACCTGGACAAAATGCCACCCTTGATCAAATAAAAGAAGCATTTGATAATAATAAAGACGTTAAAGCATTCTATGTTGTTCACAACGAGACTTCCACGGGAACAATGGTGAATTATCTTGATAAAATATCAGATTTAACTTCACGAAATGATTCATTTTATGTTGTAGATTCAGTTTCCATACTAGGAGCTGTAGACCTTCCAATTGACAAATGGAATATTGATATTTGTATGACAGGCTCACAAAAGGCTATTGCTGCTCCACCTGGAATTTCTCCAATATCTGTTAGTCCAAGAGCCAAAAAATACATGATCGAAAATCCTCCATCAACAATGTACCTCAATTTGGCAAGGTATTTCAAATATTATGAAGAATCAAAACACACGCCTTTTACTCCAGCATTACCTTTACTTTATGCATTTAGAGAAGCATTAACCATTATGTTAGAAGAGGGATTAGAAGCTGTCTACAAACGTCACAAAGTTTGTTCGGACGCTCTTTATTCTGGATTAAGTGCAATTGGTCTTACACCGTTTGCAAAAGAAGAAGATCGTTCCATTACAATTGTTGCTCTAAACTACTTGGAAGGTCTACAAGATAAAACATTTAGAGATACATTAGCTCAAAAATTCAGAGTGTTAGTTGCTGGTGGATTTGGAGATCTAAAAGGCAAAGTATTCAGAGTTGGATGTATGGGTGAAGTTAGTCCATATCATGTAACGAGAACAATATCGGCAATTTCATCAACCTTAGCAATAATGGGATATGAAACTGATCCTCAAGCTGGTCTCAAAGCTGCTGAAGAGAAACTAAACGATCTATAGTCCATGTTAACTTAATATAAGGAATTTCTAGATCGAACACATTGACTTTCGATAAAAGTTCATTGATACTCATTGATTATGTAGCCAAAGTTAAAGACACCGAGGAAGTCTTTGATACTACTTTAGAAGAAGACGCAAAAAAATATTCCATTCATGAATTAGATGTAAAATACCAACCAAAACTGGTTTCCATAGGTGAGTCTTCTTATCCGGTCCTAAAAGGATTGGATGAAGCACTGGCCAAAACAGCCGTAGGTGATAAACTTACAGTTGAAGTAACACCAGACAAAGGATTCGGAGAACGAGATTCAAAAAAGGTTAGAATGATTCCAATTAGAAAACTTGGGGAAGATGCCGAAAAAGTTTCTATTGGAGACTCGATTGAAATTGATAACAAAAGAGGAATAATACGATTTATTGGTTCAGGTAGAGTTCAAATTGATTATAATCACAGATATGCAGGTAAAACAATACTCTACGATGTAAATGTCATTAAATCACTTGATTCTGAAAATGACAAAATTGATGGAATACTAAAAAATAGATTGCCAGTAGAAAATTCAAAAATTAAATTTACTATTAATGAAAAACAGGCAAACATCACAATTCCTGAAGAAATATTTAGAGCAGATGGCCTTCAAATAATAAAACATTTCATTCAGGTAGATATTTTCAAATTTATCCCATCATTAGAAAAAGTCAACTTTGTTGAAACTCATCAAAAAAAACAAACTCAAACAAAGAAACCTGAAACAAAAGAAGAAAAAGCCCCCGAACCAAAAGCAACTTAAATCAAATTACCTTAGTTCTCTTTGCTAGATTTATAGCTCTTTGTTCTGTCATTTCTATTTCTTTTAGAATTGTGTATCTTTCAGGTCTCAATTCTTGTGCCATCATTAATGCCTCTATAATTTCACTTTCTTTCACACCAATTTGTTTAGCAGTAGTAGGAGCTCCAACTTCATTTAATGTTTTTACAATTTTTTTCCAATCTTGACCCTGTAACTTTGCCATCATTATAGAACCAATACCACATTTTTCCCCATGAAGGCCTTTTCCTGGAGCGATTTTGTCCAATGCGTGAGAGAACAGATGTTCTGCACCTGAACAAGGCCTACTACTGCCAGCGATGCACGATGCTACGCCGGCACTGATTAAAGCTTCAACAATAACTCTAGCATCTAATCCTTCTTTAGAATACTTGCGGGAATTCTCCATTATTATTTTGGCACTCAGCAGGGCCAAGTCAGCAGAATACATTCCGTAATATTCACCCGTTTTTTTATGTCCTAATTGCCAGTCTTTTACGGCAATAATATTGGCAATTAGATCACCACATCCACTTGCCAAAAGCTTTGAAGGTGCTTTTTTAATTACATTGATATCAACAAAAACTCCCAACGGAGCAGTTGCAACCAGTGAATGGGGTTTGTCACTTTTTATAGAAACAAATGGACTTGCCATACCATCATGAGATGCAGCAGTTGGAACACTAACAAATGGGATATCTAGATTAAAGGAGACCATTTTAGCCGTATCTACAGAACGACCTCCTCCAATTCCGGCTAATAGATCGCTATGATCTTTTTTGATGTCTTTTTGAATCTGACTTAATGTACTAATTTGATTATCCTTTGAGATATGCCAAGTAAATTTGATTTTTTTTAATTTTAACGACCTCTCAATTTTTTTCTTTATAATTTTTTTTACATGAATTCCAGAAATTAATGAAATTTTTTTGGGCTTGTTTAAAGAAAAAAGAAATTCTCCAAAATCCTTGATGTTATTTTCACCAACCACAATTAGCCTAGGTAGTTCCATGGTGTGGGAGGGCATGGGCTTTTCCTTTTTTGTCACTATTTATCATTTCAATAGATCAAAAAGTTATTTAAAAGGGTGAATACCACCAACATTATCTCTAAAGGTGTATCTTTTGTCAAATAATGTTCAAGAAAAAATTTTGCGCGGAACAACCACAGTAGGTATCAAGGCTATTGATGGAGTCGTATTATGTGCAGATATGAGAGCCAGTGCTGGTTACTTTATCGCAAATAACAACACTATGAAAATACAAAAAATTGACATCCATGCAGGCTTGACTCTAGCAGGAGGCGTAGCTGATGCTCAAAACATTGTAGACATTTTACGTTATCATGCAAATCTTCACAGAGTAGAAAAAGTTGATCCAATTTCAATTCATTCTCTAAGTAGACTCTGCTCACTCATATTTCATCAAAATCGTGGTTATCCATTTATGGCCGATATTCTAATTGGTGGATACGATTCAAAAGGTCCAGCATTGTTTAATGTTGACATGTTTGGTTCAGTGGAAGAAAAAACTTTTGTCACAACGGGAAGTGGTTCTCCTGTTGCATATGGTGTACTAGAAGAAGAATATCGTGATGATCTAACAGTAAAGGAAGCAAAAAAAATTGCTTTAAGAGCAGTGAAGGGTGCAATTATTAGAAATATTGGTACTGGCGATGGAATCAATATTGCCATTATGGATAAAGATGGATTCCGTCTTTTAACAGATGAGCAAAAGAAAGCAGTAATTGAACTTTAGAAATTTAAGAAATTAAAAACTCTCAAACTTTAGTGATTTAATGCAAAGGAAACTTCAAGAAAAAGAATTAACTGCTAGCCAAAATATAATGGCCACTATACTGCAAAGTATTCCCAAAGAGGCAAATTTAACAAAAATAGAGTATGAAGGACCTAGAATTGCTCTTTATACAAAATCACCGCGTTATCTTTTGGAACACAATGAAATAATTTCAAATCTTGTTAATATTATTAAAAAACGTATTGTCATTAAAACTGATGAATCAATAAGAAAACCAGAAGATGAAGTTCGAAGAATAATAACAGAATGTGTACCTAAGGATGCTAATCTTCAAGGAACTGTTTTTGATACTGCTGCTGGCGAGGTTTCAATTGAAGCAAAACGACCTTGGTTGCTTCAAAGAAATGCAAAAGAATTCAATCATGCAGAAATTACCGAGAAAATAGGTTGGAAAATACGTATTAGAAAATCAACAACTATTCCATCTCGGACGATTCAAACAATCAAGGCAACTCTCAAACAATCCTCAGCGGAGAGAAGTAGACAACTAAGGGAGATAGGAGATGAAATATACAGACCTAGATTAACACAAAGATCAGAGGTTTCTCTATTTACCTTTGGAGGTTTTGGTCAAGTAGGAAGATCCTCCATGTTATTATCAACTCCTGAGAGTAAAATCTTGATTGATTGTGGAATAAATCCTGGCGCCAAATCTCCAATGGATGCCTATCCTAGATTAGATTCCCTCAATTTTACCTTAGATGACCTTGATGCCGTGGTAATTGGACATGCTCATTTAGATCATACCGGTTTCTTACCTACACTCTGTAAGTATGGTTACAAGGGCCCAATTTATTGTACGGAACCAACCCTTCCTATGATGAACCTTATTCAATTAGATGCCATCAAAGTAGCCGCCGCTCAAGGAAGAAATCCAATTTATTCAGAAAGAGATGTTAAACAAATTATGAAACAAACCATAACTCTTCCTTACGGAACCGTAACTGATATCTCACCTGACATTAAATTAGTGCTTGCCAATGCAGGACATATTCTTGGCTCAGCTTTATGCCATTTCCACATAGGAAATGGAGATCATAACTTTGTTTATTCTGGTGACATTAAATTCGGAAAAAGCATATTGTTTGAAGCTGCAGTTTGGAATTTCCCTAGAGTTGAAACTTTGTTGATTGAGAGTACCTATGGTCTAAAAGAAGACATACAACCAACTAGACAAGAAGTCGAATCTTCTTTCATTAATGCAGTAAATAATACTCTGACAGATGGAGGAAAGGTCCTCATTCCCATTCCTGCTGTAGGCCGCGCTCAAGAAATAATGATGGTAATCGATCATTATATGAAATCTGGAGAGATGGTCGAAGCACCTGTTTTTACAGAAGGAATGATTTCAGAAGCCTCAGCAATCCATGAGTCATATCCAGAATACCTCGCAAGAGAACTAAAACAAAAAATCTTAGAGACAGACGACAATCCATTTGATTCAGAATATTTCACAAATATTGAACATTCTGACGCTAGAGAAGAACCTCTAAGAGAAGACTCTCCATGTATTATTTTAGCAACTTCTGGAATGCTAGAAGGAGGACCTGTTTTAGAATATTTCAAAAATATTGCTCCAGACAAAAAGAACAAAGTCTTGTTTGTCTCTTATCAGGTAAACGGTACTTTGGGAAGAAGAGTTTTGGATGGCTCAAAACAAATTTCTATGCTTGGAAAAGAAGGTAAAGTTGAAGTAGTAACCATTAATTGTGGTGTGGAAAAATTAGATGGATTTAGTGGACACAGTGATTATAACCAATTAATGTCCTTTGTTCAAAGATTAAGACCAAAACTCCGTAGAGTCCTTGTCAATCACGGAGAAAGAAAAAAGTCTGAAAGTCTTGCAATGAATATAAGAAGAATGTATAGAATTCCAGCGCACTATCCTCAAATACAAGAAGCAATAAAATTATTTTAGATCGTATTCAGGCTTCCAGATTTTAATGTTAGAAGGTGCAACAATAATTCTTTCCTCTCCTAATCTTGCAATGTCTGCGCCAGCAGTTTTAGCAATTGAATATAATTCCTCTACAACTGTACGAAGTTGTTCCACATCTTTTTGGGCTAATGGGGTTACTCTTAAAATCAAAATCATTCCCTTTTTGATATCTTCTTTAATTGAAAGAACATCACTAACATCACGTATAGTAATTGCCTTCAAGTATGTGGGATTTTCTTGTTTTTGCATCCTTGATAAAAATGCGATCTACTCCCTCAAAAACTCTTCCTTAGTTTTAACTAATTTAATTAAAATTTTGCGCCTAGATTCTAAATTTAAGGTAGGAATCTTCCTTTGCAGGTTCTGCAATTATCTCATCTTTTTTCTTATCTTTTTTAATAGTCAAGTAACCCTTCTCTTCCCTTGGTGCATCTGAATATCTTAGAGTAACTGAAGATGCAAACTCAATATGTTTATCTGCATTTTTCCCACGTAAAATTGATACAGGTCCCATATAGTCACGTGACTCTAACAAAATATCATTAGGCAATGCAATAGCCTTTATCATTTCATTTTCATCTTTGTTTCTTCCAACTACTAGCTTTGTTTCCTTGTCTAATCTAAACTGTCTTCCTATTTTTAACAAATCAACATCATTTATCGTTGGTGTCTCTGTATGGGCAAACAAATCTTTGGCACGTAATCCAAAAGCTGGATCTGTTAATAGACAACCACCACCAGCATTTGGAGGATTTTCAATTCCATATTTTTTTGCCATTTCTAATTGTGCTTTTCTAGTTCTTCCTCTAATCATTCCAAGATTTTCTCTTTTGATTAGTCCATCTTTTTCAGGATCTGTTTCAGGCAGTAAGGCTGCAGATAAAGGTCTTACAATTTTTCCTACAAGTCCGGACTCTTTTTCAATCGTTCTTAATGCAGGAGCATGTTGGCTCATTGGTCTTTGGCCTAGAACTTCTCCTGAAATAATAAATTCGGCACCAATTTCTTCCATATGTTTTTTTGCTGCATCAAACATCATAGATCGACAATCCACACAAGGATTGAAACCTGCACCTCTACCATACTTTGGATGTTTTAGCATTTCGATATATTCATCTCCAAGATAAACTGTCTTTAGTTTTACATTTAGATCGTCTGCTCTTTCTCTAATTTCAAATCCACATCCTCTCCCACAATCAAAATCACAAAAGGGAGTTTTTATTGCGACAGCTGAAACTTCAAAACCTTGTTCTTGCATCATTCTTATAGCAAGTTGACTATCCAATCCTCCTGAAAGCAAGGCAACCACTTTCTTCTTTTCATTTGTCATAATTTTCCAACCTCTAAATCGTATATACAAACTTTACATCATACATAAATTGAGAAAAGCAGATATTTTTTTTGTGAAGCATCGAAGAAAAAATCTTCTTAAATTTGCTCAAAAGCTAGACTGTGACACTTTGGTAACTTTTGAGCCTGAAAATCTATTTTATTTGACTGGATTTTGGGGTGAAGCAATTGGAATATTGGAGAAAGGAGGAAATACTACGATTATTGCTCCAGAACTTGAAGTAGGACGAGCAAAAGAGGAGTCAGAAAATTGTAATGTTATTACAGGAGAAAGGGGTGTTGGCTTAATTTCCACACTAGTTACAAAAATTAACAAAAATAAAGTATGTACTGATTGCAATGATTTTTCCATAATGACTTCTCTGAAAAAATCCATTCCTAAAATCAGCTCATCTACTGAACCATTTTACAATTCTCGTATAATAAAAGATGAAAGAGAGATCAAAGTTCTCCAAAAAGGCTCAAAAATAATCGATGAATTGTTTGATATTTGCTTAAAGAAGATGAAAGTTGGCCAAAAAGAGTCTGAACTTCAAGCAATTTTGATGGCATTTGCAATAGAACAACAAATGTTTGATACTGGTTACAAATCGACTCTTAACCCTCTTATCATAGCAGGAGGTCCCAATGGTGCTTTACCCCATGCACAAGTTACCCAAAGAAAATTTAGAAAAGGTGATCTTGTTGTAGTGGACCTAACTTTAAGATACAAGGGATATGTTTCAGACTCAACAAGAACATTTGCAATAGGAAAAATTTCTCAACCAACAAAAGAAGCCTATGAAATTGTTAAAGAATCACAAAACCTTGGATTGAAAGCTGTAAAGCCTAATGTAAAATGTAAAGATGTTGATTTTGCATGCCGAAAGTATATTGAGAATAAAAATTATGGGAAATATTTTATCCACTCCACGGGTCATGGTATTGGATTAGAAGTTCACGAAGCACCAACCGTCTCTTTTCAAAGTGAAACTCAACTTGACAAAAATATGGCAATAACAATAGAACCTGGAATTTACATCCCAAACAAATTTGGAATTAGGATTGAAGATTCTTTAATCGTAAAACAAAAACCAATTGTCATGCATAAATTTACAAAGGATTTAGTCACAATTTAAGGCTAATTTTTAGAAATTCTAATCATAAAAATTAACTAAATTAATAATGTATTTTGATTCTTCATCATTTCCCTTAATATCTCCTGTCTGCATGTCGATATTCCAATTATAATGAAAATCATCCTTGTATGATTCAAAATCAAAAATAACTTGATATTTTTCATTCTCTATATTTGACACAACAACATTTACTTTGGTTTTCTTATTATCATAAATTTTCTCATTTGGATATTCTTCACTTATTTCCTTTGATATTGCATCAATGAGACTTAGACCTTTTTCATTAGGACCATTGTATGCCATCAAAGAATCCACTACCAGTTTTTCCTCTTGGGTTAATGTTTGAGGAAAACTACTTTGTAAATCCCCCTTTATTAAATCGGGGACAATAAAGATAATCATAATTGCTATAGCTGCCAAGTAAATTGGAGCACGTTTTATTAGAAATTTCTTAAATTGGGACTCTTTTGGTTTTTCTTCTTTCTTTTTTGAATCTCTTACCATGTTCTCTCATTCCTAATTTTTTGCAGTTAAAATTAAAACTTCCCAAGGAAATTCTATGGTTTTATTTTTTAAAGTGTATGGTTTTACATTTTCTCTAACTGCATTTTTCAATTTCTTTTTCTTGGATCTATCAAGAGCATCTAGTTTTTCTTTTAGTGGTTTTGCAACATACCTAAGATAATTTCTCCAATAGTCTTCAAATGTACCGGGATTAAATTTAAAAATAAAATTTTTGACTGTAATTTTAGAAAAACCTGCCTTTCTTACTTCTCCTTTAAGGGAAGATTTTGTTCCAAATCTATCTAAATCAGGAGAACCTGGGGGAAAATAATCAGGAATCAATTCTGTAACTGCATCCAAAATACTACTAAAAAAAGGAACTTTTTTTGCTGCTCCATGTACAGTTATGCCTATTTTGCCTGTTTTTTTTAGATTTTTTTTGATATTTTTTAGCGCTTTCTGAGCATTTGGAAAAAAGAACAGTGCATATTGACATGTTATAATATCAAATGGTTTTGAGAAGTTAAAATTCTCAGCATCTATATTTACAAAACCCAAATTTGATTGGGATCCATTCCATTTCTTTGCAATCTTTATTGCCGTAACTGATGTATCACCACCTAAAACATATCCTGATCTACCTACCTTCTGCCTAATTTTTTTTGTAACTACGCCTGTCCCACAGGCAAGATCAAGTACCTTGTCTCCTTTATTGATATCTAATAATTGAATCAATTTTGAAGTACTCTGAAATGGTCCTTGGTTAATACTTGCCCACCTTTTATGATAACGTGGAGCTACTTCATTCCATATTGTGATATTTCTTTGCTTGTATTTTATATGATTTAATTTCATTTTTAGTTCTCTGTTATTTTTGATAGATTCTATGTAGTCTCTTTGATATCAATTTCAATTGGTCTTCCTGTCTCATGAAAATATCTCTGTTCAATTTCTCTTAATTGTTCTATTAATTTATTGTTTTGAGTTTTTGTTAATTTGATTTTAATTTCTTTGTATTCGACAACAAGTCTTCGAAGTTCTGAATTTTTCATTTTAATTTATTCTCAATTTCTTTTATGATAAATTTTACAATTTTTTGCTTCTCTTTCCATCCTGACGATCTTACTTTTCCTGAATCAATAATTAAAACTTCATTATTATTAGGATTTTTTTTATATCGCGGTGAGCCGATATTATTAGCTATAATCATATCTGCATCTGATTCTTGTAATTTTTTTCGGGCGACTCTTATCAAATCTTTTTTTGAGAGATTTACCTCTGCCTTGAATCCTACTAAAATTATATTTTTTTGGAATTTTTTTACCTGATCAATGATTTTTGGTACTTTTTTGAGGCTAAGTTTGATTTTATTTTGAGTGCTTTTGATCTTTTTTTTACTTGGGTTTTCTGGGGTATAATCTGCAATAGCAGCTGCCATTATCACCACATCAAACTTTTTTTCCATCTGCTTTTTTACTGTCTCATACATCTCTTTACTTGTAAGAACTTTGATTACTTTAGCTCCTTTTGGTGGTTTTTCAACTCCTGGACCATAAACTAGAGTCACTTTGGATCCTGCTGAAATTAATTCTGAAGCTAATAAAACTCCAGTTTTTCCTGAGCTTTGGTTTGTAATGACTCGTAAAGGATCAATATATTCAATTGTAGGTCCAGCAGTCATCAGGACTTTTTTATTTTTTAAAATAGATGAGAATCCAAATTTTTTCAAGACATATTCTAAAACATCTTCAGGTTCTGATGCTTTTGCTTTTCCTTCAATCATTTGGGGAGTTAGAAATTCAATCTTATTTTTTAAAAATTCTATATTTTTCTTTACTGCTAAATTATCATACATTGAAGCGTGCATGGCAGGACACATCAAAATAGGAGTTTTGGATCCAAATCCTACTGTAAGAACAGTAGACACAGGAGTATCATCAATCCCATTTGCTAATTTACCAAGTGTATTTGCAGTTGCCGGATAAACAACTATCAAATCTGACCGATTATAATCTGCTAATCTAATATGCTCAAGTTCTCCTGTAAGTTTTGTAATTACTTCATTTCCAGTAGCCCACTTGAAATAGTCTGGTTGTATTAGTTTGGTAACAGCATCACTTGCAACACAAGTTACATTTGCTCCATGTCGCATTAACAGTCTTGCTAATTCTATAGCCTTGTATGCTGCAACACTCCCTGCAACACAAAGGACAATTTTTTTTCCAGATAATTCAACCCCAAAGGAATTTACAATATCTAAAGATGGATGATCCCTTTTTTTTTTAATTTTCTTTTTATCTTTCAATTTCTTCTCTTAATTTTTTCAACTCACCATCATTCATTGAAAACCAATTTTCTTGTGCCGGAAATATGCCTAATTCTATATCATTTTTGTAATTTTCAAGGGCTTTTACAATGTCTTCAGACAAATTCATGTATCGCCTTACAAATTTTGGTTTTAGCTTATCATACATTCCGAGTAAATCTTGAACTACAAGGACTTGTCCATTACATCCGACTCCTGAGCCAATCCCAATGGTTGGAACACTAATAGTTTGAGAAATAATCTCAGCTATCTCGTGGCTTACCATTTCTAATGCAATACTAAACACACCAGCTTCTTCAAGCTCTTTTGCATCATTAATTAATTTTAGTGCAGTGTCTTTTGTCCTTCCTTGAACCTTGTATCCCTGAGTCAACACTGTAGTTTGTGGTTGCAAACCGATGTGTCCCATCACTGGAATTCCTATATCAACAATAGCACTAATTGTTTCAGCCATAGGAGTACCACCTTCCAGTTTAACTGAATCCGCTCCGGCTTTAATTAATCTACCCGAATTTGTTATAGCCTCCTCAATGCTTGCTTGATATGACATAAAGGGTAAATCCGCCACAATCAATGAATTTTTTCTTGCTCTACTTACAGCTTCTGTGAACATACACATTTGATCCATTGTTACAGGGATAGTATTTTCATAGCCAAGCATTACCATTCCTGCACTATCACCTACAAGAAGTATGTCTATTCCAGCTTTATCACACAATGATGCAAGAGAATAATCATAGCTAGTAATTACAGATATTTTCTTTTCATCCTTTTTCATATTAATTATATCTTGAACCGATTTATGCATTACGAGACCTCTTTGTTAAATTGTTTTTAATTTCATTAATGGTATCTGAAAGATTTTTTTTATTATCAAAATCCCTTAAAATTTTTTCAAGAGTTTTTTCATTTTTTTTGGAAAGTTTCTTACAATTTTTAATTAACAAATCCATTGCACGAGTTACATTATCAACAATTGTGATATTGGCAGTTTGTGAAGTTCTCGAAAGTGGATTTAGGTCAAAAGTAATCACAATCTTTCCTGCTTTTCTCAAAGCCAAAGTTCTATCCCCGTCTTCAAGAGGAACGATAACCACATCTGAAGAAAATATACCATTTTTATCAACAATTCTTCTTGCTGAATCTATGCCTGAAAGAGCAGCTTTTGTGGAAAAATTTGTGCCTAAAATTACTTTGGCACCACTCTTTTTTAGTGTCTTAACTATAGCGTTCTTTCTTTTTTCATTAGAATAAAACAGATTCACCTCAATTTTTGAGCCTGTTTGTTTGGCAAGCCTTACTATCTCCTTTGCGCACAATGCAGCGATGTTTCCATTCACTGAAATTACAGGTAATTCAGCCAACATGATTTGTGCAGCAGCTGCCTTAATTGCTAATTTTGCAGGTTTTCCTGTTTTTTCTCCTAGTAAATAATCAAAAGCTTCACCTCTTCCTTGAGCAAGGAGACCCTCTTTAGCAACCAAGCCATGATCAAAACCAAAAACTAGTTTTTCACGAATTAATAGTGATTTTGCCCTCGGATGAGATTTTGGAATTAACGACATTAAAATTAAATTAATTATTAAGAACTCTTGCTCCTCGAAGATCTAATTGTGATATGATTATTTTTCCTTCAGAATATTTCTTAAAAACATCTAAAACTTTATTTTTTGAATTTTTTGGAATCATTGAAAAAACAGTTTCTCCAAAAAGTGCAATTCCACTTTTAATTCCATTAAGAGATAATTCTTCAATTACTTTTTCCATTTTTGGAGTTATTACATTGATATACTTGCCAAATTCTAGGGACATGTCTTGAAAATTATCATAGTCTTTTGATTCAAGTAATTGGTTTACCATTTTTTCTCCAAGACCATTAATTTTAGAGAGTTGTTCTTGGATGAATTTATTTGTGGATATTGGTGAAAAACATATCATTATAACTGAAATGTTGCCTACATTAATTTTTTCAACTTTTCCAATTCCAGGTGCACCTGGCTTTACCCTTATTTCAAAACCACCATGATATGATGCTAATACATCCCCTAGTCCTGTTTTACAATTGACTTCAGCAATATGTGCAATTTTACCAATTTCGATCCTATTTAATTTTGTTTCAAGTACTTGGTCTAGTGCATATGAAAGAGATAACGCAACAGCACCACTAGATCCTAAACCATATCCCACAGGAATTGAGATCCGATGTTCGATTTCGAAGAAAACACCTTCAAAATTTCCCAATTTTAGAAATTCATTTAATACAAATTCAGAAACATCTGTTTTGTCAGTTTGAAATCCTTTTGTTAATATTCTAAATCTTGAAGGTTGATTAGTTCTAGTCAAAATAATTACCTTGGTTGTAACTCCTTCTTTGATTGAAAATCCCGCACCTATTGAACCAAATTTTTCTGGAACTCCCCGATTTTCGTCAAAATGTGCTTTAAAGAATCCAGTAACATGTGCCGGACAAAATGCTGTAGCCTCCAATTATCTGAGTATAAATTTTACATAAAATATAAGAATATGGCTTAAATTATTTAAATTAGTATAAATTGACTAAATTTATTAGACGACTACAGAAAATTGGAAGCAGTATTTTAGTCACCCTTCCAAAAGAATGGGTAGATGCTAACAATCTATCTAAAAGCAATCAGGTGGAAATTGAAACTGGACAGGATAGCCTTTCAATTTCTGTAAATAAAGAAAATCGTCCCACAAAGGAACTTGTAATTTCATATCCTCTACCTAAAGCGGAAAACATAGTTGCTAACATCACAGGAGCTTATCTTTTAGGATATGATACTATACAAATTAATTCAAAATCTATTATCCCAGGAGAAGATAGAGAAAAAATTCGGGATTCTATGAGGCGATTAGTTGGAATGGAAATCATTGAGGAAGGTTCTTCAAAAATTAACATGCAATTTCTTTTAGATACTACCACATTAAATCCTGAAAAGATTCTCAAAAGAATAAGTTCCATTGCTCTTGGAATGTATGAAGATTTATCAAATGGTTTAATTTCTGATGACAAATCAAATTTACAAACATTATCTAAAAGAGATGTTGAAGTTAATCGTCAATATTTTCTTCTAGTGCGTTTGATTAGAAGTACACTTGTTGATAAAAGATTAGCTAATATATTTAATCTTGAAAACATTGATGTTTTAGATTATAGGGTTGCTGCAAATCTTTTAGAAAATGTAGGAGACACTATAGTAGAGCTTGCAGATTTAATTTACAACTCTTCTTTACCGAAAGAACTTTTAAAAAGAATATTTATAGTTGTCCAAAATTTTAATGGCTTGGCAGAAAAATCAATTAATGCCTTTACAAAATCGGATAGGATACTAGCTATAGAAGCCATCGCATCACACAAAGAATTCCAAAAAAAACTTTCAAAACTTAGAATTACAGTAGAAAATAAAAAACAAATTCCAATAGATTTTCTTGATCTTGTTTATATGTTTGAAAGAATTGGCAAATCATGGGCTGATGTAGTAGATCTCGTAAAGCCTATTTACAACGAATAATCAGTATAATTTTTTCTTGGCCGCATAAATAAGAACGGCACAAATGGTCTTTGAATCTTTAATTTTTCCGGCTTTTATCATTCCAATAAGCCTCTTCAAATCTACTTTCACCACCGATAATATTTCATCATCATCCAAGCTTAAATCCGCGATTTTTTTTAGTCCTGAGGCTAAAAAACAGTGAATAACCTCAGTATTGTAACCAATAGATGGATAATACGTGATCAGAGGTGACATTTTTTTTGCTTTATATCCTGTTTCCTCCTCCAATTCTCTAAAAGCACATTTTAGAGGATCCTCATATCTTTCTAGAGTTCCTGCAGGTATTTCTAAAACATATCCATGAGGAAAACGATGTTGTTTTACAAGAATTACTTTGTTATCTTCATCAAAGGCAAGCATTGCAGCTGCGCCCCTGTGCTCAATCATTTCCCTCTTTACTTTTCTTCCTTCAATTATCCCATCATAAACACTAAGACCCAGAATTTTTCCTTCATAGATTTTTTTCTTTTTCATGTTAAAATTAAAATTTTGATATTATTTAATTTGTTTGATAAACAAGATGAAGCGTAGGTGAATTTTTTGACTCCTCGATGGCTAATTCTAACCATTTATGAAAGAATATTATTTTTTTTGGAATAAACAAGTCAGCTGATTTAACATTATCCATGTTTCTAACCTTTTGAGTCAAGTTATCCATATTGTAAATATCTTTACTGTACAAAAACAACACAATTTGATTTTTTGCGATAAATGGAATTTGTAGAAATGAGTCTGAAAATTTCTTTTCCATTTTTTTTAAGGTTCCCTTCAAGTCACCATCAATCCAAGTAAGTACTGCATGAGGAATAAATCCTTTAATTTTTGTAGGGTTATAAACTAAAGTAAACTGAATCGCGTCATTTTCATTCAATTTTTCAATACATCTTGTGATAGTTTTTGTAGAAAGATTAGTCTTTTTTGAAATGCTTTCAATCTTTTGTCGTGGATCTTTCATTAATTTTTTTAATATTTCTAAATCAGTTTTAGTTAAATTTGAATTAAATCCAGGATTTTCTCCCTCAAAAATCGATAATACTCTAAGGTCTTTCATTAATTTATTTGCTAGTTCAATTTTTTCTTTTAGATTTTCTTTTACAACAATACCACAAACGACAACTCCACCAACACATGGAACTACAAAGAATGGTTTTCCTACAAGGCTTGTTTGATCTAAAATTTCATTAATGTTTTGACCCGTTACAACAATATACAAAACACCCAGCCCTAATACTGGGGGATCAACTTTAATGATAAATTTCTCAATAATTTGAGCATCTTCCATTTTGCAAATTCTCGCTCTAACTGAACCACCAGAAATTCCTAACTCTTTACCAATTTGCCTATCAGATTCTCTACAATTGTTCAATAACCTACTTAAAATTTTGATATCTAAATTGTCCAATTTAACACATTACCTTTTCTTATACAATATAGAAATCCCTTTTTCCATATAAAATTGTCTGTATTGATTATTATTTAATCCAAATACATTAAATATTAGACAGAAATTAGATTACTCATGGATTATCGACTTCGTTTAGCAAAACGAATGTTATTTAACAAAAAAGGAAGTCTTATTGGCGCAGTTTTAGCCGTAACAATTGGAATTTTAGTAATTCATGTTAACTTTGTAATTTTTCAGGGCTTGTTTGATGCAATTGTTCGTGACATTACGAATTATCGAAATGGGGATATTCTGATAACAGATGAGAATGATTACATCAATAAATCTGATTTAGCTTTAGTAAATTGGTTTGAGAGGATACCCTATGTTCAGGGGGCTGCACCGAGGCTTTCTGCTTCAGCTGAAATAAACATGACAAAAAATGGAAAGTTAATTGAAGAAACCAGAGTTCCCGTCGTGGGAGTTGACCCATTCCAAGATGTAAAGACATCTACTGTACACGAAACTGTTGCTGAAGGAAAATATGTTCTTAATCGAAATTCTATAGTTTTAGGAACCAATGTTGCAAGAGATCTTGGTAACGCCCAAGTTGGAGATAGCATTAAGGTACTCATAGTTGACAGATGGGGTGAGGATCAAATTAGAAGATTTACAATTTCGGGAATTGTAAGATCTCCTGGCGGTCAGGGATTGGATTACAGTGTAGTTATGCACATTGATACTCTACGTGATATGATGAGTAGACAAGGAGAAACTAGTTCCTTTATGGTAAAGCTAAATGATCCTAGTAAAGCTTTGGAAGTTAAGGAATTCTTTCTAGCTGCATTTCCTAATGATGATTTTATTGCTGAAACAATAGAAGAATCAGCCGAAGAACAGTTAGCAGGTTTTAGATCAGGAATTGCGATGATAAGCATGATTGGATACTTTGGTATGATGTCATCAGCTTTTGCAATAGTTACAATTCAGATGATGTTAGTTAATGGAAAAACAAAGGAAATTGGCGTTATGAGAGCAATTGGCGCTAAACGAAAGGATATTCTAGTTATCTTTATTTTTCAAGGAATGATTATTGGTTCAATTGGTGCTGGTGTGGGCACAGCCGCAGGCTTGGGATATACCTTTTATGCAAAGGAGACCAAAATGACATTCAATAACAGTCTTCCACTAGAAGTCACTTACAACTGGGAGAAAATCTATCAAACTGCTTTGATGTCATTTGCATTAGCAGTCATTGCTTCTCTTTATCCATCTTACAGAGCAACAAAACTATTACCGGTGGAGGCTATACGGATTGGCTAGTGTTCTTGAAGTCAATAATTTGACTAAAATTTACGGATCAGATGAAAATCGAGTAAAGGCACTAGATGATGCTTCATTTTCTATTGAGAAAGGAGAATTTGTATTAATTGTTGGGAGTTCTGGATCAGGAAAATCTACACTACTTAACATGATTGGACTCTTGGATCGACCAACAAAAGGTAAAGTCTTCATTGATGGGATTGACACCACCAAACTTGGCGATAATAATATATCTTCATTTAGAAACAGAAAACTAGGATTTATTTTTCAATCTTCAAATTTACTTAGTGATCTAACTGTTTTAGAGAATGTTTTACTACCAAGACAAATTGGCGGAACAAATGGTTCAGCTGAAAAAGATGCTCGAGAACTCATAAAAGCAGTAGGATTAGAACCTCAAATGAACAAGAGAGCTAATAAAATTTCTGGCGGACAAACTCAAAGAGCAGCAATAGCAAGAGGATTAATTAACCATCCAACAATTGTTTTAGCAGACGAACCAACTGGAAACTTGGATTCAGTTACTTCTGAAATGATTGTCCAACTAATGAAATCAATGGCAAAAAAACTTAATCAAACTTTCATTGTTGTTACACACGAACCAAAGTATTTTGGTGTTGTAGATAAAATAATTACAATCAAAGATGGCCGAATATTTGAGGCGGAACAACCTTCAGAACTGGAGGTAATTGCATGATTAATTCAAAAATTTTATTCTCAATGGTAGTGTTACTGATGACTCCATTTGTAATTGATAATTCATTTGCTCAAATTAGTTCCGGTGGATTTGGGAATTCGCCATTTGAACGAGACTTTGGAGACGTGAAATTTCTTGATGCATATTTTGGAACTATAAATCAAAAAGTTGAGGTTGAACCAGGGGATGCATTTGTACCATTTACCGTTGTATTTGCTAATGTAGGTTCGCAAGATATCACAGGAATCAGGGGCCAACTATCTTTACCATATGGCTTTTCCGGCTCAAATGGTCCCGGTTCTATAATTCTCGCCGATAGTGATTCAAATTCTATTGCGGGGGACAATTTCCATTTGACATTTTTTGTAAATATTGATCAAAATGCAAAAATTCAACAATATCCCGGTACTGTTAAGGTTGATTATTCAAGACTAAGAGAATCTGGAGTAAGAACATCATTTTTTGATTTTTCTTTCATAGTTACTGGGGATAGTCTAATCAATGTCAGAGCATTAAACCCCTTTCTAACGTCTCTAAAAACAAATGAGGTGATTATTATAATTTCAAATGACGGAACAGCACCAATGTCTAGTGTAGATATTGTTGCAACCAATACTCAAACAGAAATGGCATCAACTGCCTCTTCTACTACCAATATAGAAAATGTAGTTATTTTAGAATCTAATTGGGATGTTGGAAATATTGGGCCAAAGTCTTCTAGACAACTAACTGCAACTGTCTATATACCTGCGAGTCTAAAGGGTGATACTTTACGTATTCCATTGTCCATTACATACTATAATGCACATGGTGATCAGCATACCGTAGACAAAATTGTTGATTTCTACATTAAAGGATTCATAGATCTTTCAATTTATGGAATAAGTGTAATTGAATTATCCGATACTCAAATGGTGATTGGTGAGATTATAAATGAGGGAAATGAAGATGCATTATTTAGTTTTGTTACATTAGAGCCTTTGGGCGATTCTAACATAAAAAAACAAACACAATTTATTGATGAAATAGACATAGATGCGCCAGTCCCATTTAACATACCATTGGAATTTGAAGGAGAGCCAAAATATGGAGAACATGAAATTAAAATTACTGTAAGATACAAAGATGATGTAAGAGATGAAATTTTCATCCCATATGAAACTACAATCTTTGTAGACGAACCATCTAGTGATAATGAATCTGAAGATAATACCATGATGATAGTTATTCCAATTGCTATCGCCATTGCAGTGATAATTTTTGTAATGCGTAGACGTAAAAAAGAAGAAATTGAGAATAGTTAGATGAATTTTTAATTTTAAATAATATAAAATTTCATTATTTTACTCAAGGAGTGGTTTTAGAATTTTTCTTGTATACATATACAATTCTAGTGCCTTCCTCTAAATTCATAGGATTTCCCGCAGTTTTTTTATCAAGAAAGTATTTTTCAACTTTTTTAGCTACCTTATCTGTATCTGCTCCAAAGGAAATCCAAATACCATTTTCCTCAAATTTATGTAAGTTGAATAATTCCGCATCCAAATCTTTTGTTATTCCTACATACCAATCTGAATAATCCCCTTCAAATTTACTCATGTAGATTTCAATTCGCTTAATGACAGTCCTATAATCCATAACATGGTAATCCATAATTCAACATTGTCTACAAAAATTAAATTTTTAAAAGTTTTGCTTAATTTAATTAATTTAAAATTAAATTTGTGGTGGTATCTAATTTTCATCTTTTTGTCTTCCTTACTAATGAAAAAATACACAATACAATCCCAATTACTGGAATCATTATTCCTATTGAAGATTCTATACTTAGTCTATGGTGAAATTCTTTTTTTCTTCATTAAGCAAGTAACAGGACTTGGGTTTAAAATTTTCAAATATTAAAATTGAGAGTAATCAAAAATTACAATAAATGTATCTTCAATTAAAATTATAATGCCAATAAAAAATAAACCGACATTTTTTATCTCAACTCTATCCACCTAAGTTCAAGTTGTGGCTAATCTCGATAACTAAGATTATATGCAATTAGTGGATCTTGCGATCATGCCTAGGGATGAGATTGTGGTCCCAAAGGAATTACGGGAATTTATGCTTGAAGGAGCCAAAGAAACATTCCTTGGACAAAAAAATGGTGCTAAAAAACAATATCGATATGGTAACTTGCACATTAGAGAATATGATGATAAATTTTTAGTTCATACTGATAAGATCGATCCTAGAAAAGATCCATTAGGACATTTACTTTTTGACTCACCCGAAGTCGTAGTTGGATTGGCATTTGCATTATTTGGAGGATGGCAGATTGGAAAATTATTACTCAAGAACAACAAATCAAAAAAATCTGCTCTATCTTTTGGCTTATTGTCTTCTGTTATTACTGGATATATAGGATATACCGCTACAAAGAAGATTAAAAATTATCTGGAGTAATTCTCATGTCAACTAGACGAACTTTAAAAGTTCTAATCAAACTTCTTCCCGCAGTTCTAGCATTACGTAAAGATAGAAGAACTTGGGTAAAACAAGAGGGAAAAGATATTGATACTGAAAGATATCGCAAAAATGCTCGTAAAGTTTTAAACACTTTCATTAATTTAGGACCCGTTTACATAAAACTTGGGCAATGGCTTTCATCAAGGGCTGATATTTTACCTCAACCATATTTAGAAGAACTATCTAAACTGCAAGATGAAGTTCCAGCTGCACCATTTGAACAAATTAAACCAATAATTGAAAATGATCTTGGACCAATTAATGAAAAATTTGATGAAATTGATCCCAATCCTATTTCTGGTGCATCCTTAGGTCAAGTTTACCGGGGATCTATTTCTGGTCAGCAAATCGTTGTTAAAGTAAAGAGACCAGGGATCGAAAAAGTAGTCGCAGAAGACCTTGAGGTTTTAAAAAAAATTCTTCCACTTGCATTAAGATTTGTAGACCCCAACTTACGTTATTCTGCAAAAGCCATGCTTTCACAATTTATTGAAACAATTTATGAGGAAATGGATTATACAATTGAATCCTCAAATCTAAAAAAAATTAAACATGATTTGGAAAAAAACAACAAAGTAATTATTCCCGCAGTATATGATGATTATTCCTCAAAAAATGTATTGACCATGGAGTATTTACCGGGAATCAAGATCACCAATGTTGAGGCTCTAAATGAGAAAGGAATTGATAGACGACAACTAGTAATTGATGTTCATAAGGTATTTTTCACAATGCTGCTTCGTCATTCATTGTTTCATGCCGACCCTCATCCTGGAAACATTTCAGTTACCGATGATGGAAGACTAATCCTTTATGACTATGGCATGGTTGGAAGGCTAGATCATGAAACACGATTACGGCTAATTCGACTCTATCTGGCTTTAGTTGAGAAGGATCCCCCACGAACAGTTAATGCAATGAATGACCTTGGAATGCTTACTCCTGATTTTAATCGCTCAGTAATTGAAAAGGGGATTGAGCTTACCGTTCGGGCTATGCATGGAAAAAGACCTGATGAAATGGAAGTACAAAGTTTGATGGAACTGGCAAATAAAACAATGAGCAAATTTCCCTTTGTTCTTCCAAAGAATCTTGCTTTGTATTTGAGGATGTCATCAATAATTGAAGGAATTTACAAACAACACAAAGTTGATTTTAAATTTGTCAAAGTATTAAGAGAAATTTTAGAAGAGGAAAATCTAATCAAAGATGCCTATATTGAAGAACTAAAACATTCTTTTCAAAGGTTTGTAAAATCTATTGATGCAACTATCTCTATAGCACCCGAACTAAAAAAATTAATTGATGATAGTAGATCAATTCAGCTTTTAAATGCAAAACCCAAGTCAAATATTTTACTTTCTGGTAGTATTCTTTCCGCTGCAATCTTTGTAGGATCTACAGTTTTGTATTCTTCAAATGAAGCAATGGGCACTGCTGGAATCATAGGCTCTCTAATAATAATGGGAATTTTTACTATCTTTAGAAAACGGTGATTATTCTATTTTGATATTTTTACCGTGTTTTTGAACAGGAACAATAATTGTTAATACCCCCTGTGAATATTTTGCAGAGCTTACAGCATCATCTTCATCTTTAACATAAATGGGCAATCTTATTTTTTTATCAATAATGTTGGGTCTTTGATTACAAATCATATTATGAGTCTTCTCATCATGGGCTTCCTTGCATGCTTTGATAAATAGAATATTTCCATCAAGTGATAGTTTGATGTCTTTTTTCTCAAATCCAGGTATGTCAATCAATAATGTTAACTTGTCTTCATCCAGCTGCATATCCACAGGAGGCAAAACAAATTCATAGAACTCTCTTGATTTATTTCCAATTTCTTTCATCATTTCTTTTGCCATGTATTTTACAAGTCCCATTTGGAGTTATATACTAAATTTTTGGTTATAAATCTTGACGGAAATTTTCCAATTTTTTTTGAATGATTTGAACTTAAATTTCCAAATAATTTTTAGAAACAACCATTTTTACACTTAATTGGACTATTTTGAGTCTGTGTCTCTAGTATCTGAAATGATAAAAGTTTCAAATGTTTGAAAGTTGTTTGATTCCAAATATGTAACATTTACTTCTACGATATATTTTCCACCTGATACCAGATTTTGAAATACAAAGTAATCTCCGTCCCAAAAGCCTTTTGAGTTTGTTTGACCTGTAAGTTGTGTTAATTTTTCTCCATCCATGTCCTTCAGGATTACGTCAATCTCAGCTTGTTCGATTGCTCCAAGACTTTGATAGAACCGCGGATTTGAATTTATGGCTCTATCAAATACCTTTATCTCAATATCATAAGTATCGTTCCAAAAAGTTCTGAAGTCTTGTTGAACCAAAACAATCATCTCTACAGGCAACGAACTATCTTCGATTTCAGTAATAACGTCTTGAGTGGGAACTGTAACTAATTTTATGGGGTTTAATTGATTGCCCCCAAGCAAATAGCTATTGATTAAATAATGTCCATTTTCAATTCCTTTGGCGTAAATTAAAATATTTTCAGAGTGCACAACAAAAGAATTTCCCATGATTTTAGTTCTAGCATCTTCAATTTCCACTATTCTATCTCCTACTACAAGAAAACCTGATTGTAGGATGG